>JASBUO010000051.1 GCA_030147855.1 Gammaproteobacteria bacterium | reverse complement strand
AGGCATTGGTCCAAACTTTATACGAGCCCATAACTATAAAGAAAGTCCTATTTTAACAGACAATAAAGTTGTTTCTTCCATAAATCCCATGTTTTCAGGTAAAGCAACAACTGTGTTTAGTGTAACGGCAGGTGCTGGTATTCAAGTGGCTGAGTTATTTGGAAAAGCACCTCTAGAGTGTGGTTATCAATTCTTTTACTTGGGAGAAGGAACGTTTAATTCTTTGAATGAGCAAATTCAAAATACGTTAAAAACAGGCACGCTTTATGCGAATGCTGTGATGTGTTCAATCTTGGTTTAAATATTTTTTGATAGGGATAACATATGAACTGGTGTGTGCTTGGGGTAAGAGCAATAGGTGTTTTTTTCGGTTTTTTTTGTGCGACATGGGCTGCTTTTGCAACAGATCCATTCTTTTATGTTTCAGCGATTCAAGATAACGCACAAAGTTCAGCACGACGGCTAATTGTGCGTCCTCATGTAAATCATACATATAAAAATTTAGGGGTTCGTATGTTGGACCCAAATTTTGCGTTTAACAGCAATGGCGCGGGAGATTGCCTGTTAAGTAGTAATGGTTGGTGTCTCTTTTCGGGTAACCGTGATAATTTAAGAACTTTTCATTTGGTACGACGTGCACACTTTGTGGCGGCAAAAGAGAAGGCAACATTTCAGCTGGCTTTAAATGCGAAAGGTACACCGATATCAGTGCAAAATTATGAGACAGAAGTGGTAACGCCGGGTAGAATTATTGGTTATTTATATGGTTGGGTTGCGCCACCATCAGCAGAAGCAGTGGCTCAAGCAAAATATACCCATGTGCTTATTGCCTTTGGGTTGTTTAGTACAACATCTCCAGGCACCATTAATGTGGATGCAGTGAGTGGGTTTAATTTAGCAACATATGTTGCAGACCTTCATGCACAAGGTATTAAAGTACTACTGTCTCTTGGTGGTGCGTCAACGAGCATTCCCGATACGACGGTAAGCTTTGACCAAGCCGTAGGTCTTGCCGCAACGCCTGGAGACTTTATCGCTAAATTCATTACTTCTATGGAAGGCCTTGTGACAACGTATGGGTTTGATGGATTCGATTTTGATATTGAACAAGGGCTTAATGAAGCAAACTCGTTTACAGAGCCTGGTGCAGGCTGTAACGATACAACCTACAGTTCAAAATGTAACATTAGGGACCTTGCAGAAATTATCAATGGCTATTATGCAAGTCACTCAGATGGTTTGTTGACGTTGGCACCTCAGCTTGCAAACATTGCAGCAACGCCAAGTTTTTCATCTATTTGGGGAAATTATGCATCACTTGTAATGCAAACATATAATTCACTTGAGTGGGTTGGTTTCCAAATTTATAACTCTGGATGTGTGTTTGGGATTGATAGAAATTGTTATCCACTTGAAGGCACCTCTTTAACGAGTTCTCCTGATTCAGCAGCCGCTGTTGCGGTTGATTTATTAGAAAATTGGCCAGCAACAACTACAACAGGCATTGTTACAGGCTTTCAGCCCTATACAAGTTATCTAAAAGATTCACAAGTGGTGCTTGGGTATGCTTCTTTAAATGGGGAGGGAGGCAGCGATGGCTCGCCTGCTGCTGTGGTTCCTGTTGTGAATGATGCCATTGAGTGTTTACGCACAGGAAGACAGTGTGACACTTATATACCGCCTAATACTTATCCAAGTATTGGCGGTGTATTTGATTGGGTTATTAATACGGATGCATCTAACAACTACGCATTTTCTACCGGGGTGTATCCTTGTGTTGTGCAGGGTGATTGCTCTAATGCAAGTACTGCATTGCGTAGACGCTGAATCGTCTACGCAGGTTGTACTACTTTCCATTTAATATTGCAGCCAATGCTTGGTTTTTGATTTTGAGGCACGGTTTTTCCTCTAATTAAGCAATCCAGTGCTTCTCGAATAGACGCGCCATTTGGTTTTAGTCCATTACCGGGTCTTGAGTCATCTAACTGTCCTCGGTAAGCGAGTAATAAGTCTTGATCGAATACAAAAAAATCAGGCGTACAGGCAGCTTGGTAGGCGCGTGCAACTTCTTGTGTTTCGTCAAATAAATAAGGGAATGGATAGCCCAGTTTTTCAGCTGTGACTTTCATGTTTTCAGGTGAGTCATCCGGATAGTTTTCAGTATCGTTTGAGTTGATTGCAAGAAAACGGGCCTTTTGTGGGATATAGTCGTGTGCAAGCTTAATGAGTGCTTCATTAATATGCTTTACATAAGGGCAGTGGTTGCAAATGAAAAAAATGACAGTTGCAACTTCTTGATTGTCTGATTGATGCAAGTTAATGGGCGTTTCGGTTATTACATCTGTGAGTGAAAATCCCGGTGCTTGTGTGCCAAGCGGAAGCATGGAAGAAGGAGTTTTAGCCATGATTCATCCTTATGTCAGTGATACGTTATTGTTTTGATAGTAGGTTCTAAATGTAAATTTTACCAGCGCAATAAAATGCCTTTTTTAATTGATTCGCGAATGACTTGTTTTTGGGGTTTATTGGTTGAAACCCAATAGCTACCCATATTACTTAAGGCAAATTTAACGCGTGGATATTGGCAAATGGTTAAAGCCTCACGGCAATTGATGCGTGTTGGGTTATCACCCAGACTGGTTAAGCATTGAAAGTGCACATTGCTAGTATCTGAGGCGAACGCAGACCAGTGGCCCGAGTTCAGTTTGCTTTGTAGCTTGGGACTCATAAAAGTATCTTCTGTTTCAACCCGTTGCAGCTCAATGTTCATTTCCGAGTGGTTTTCAATGAGAAAGTAGGTTTGGTCACCAGTATCGTTGAAGATGACGTACGGATCGTCAAATCCAAATCCGCTGTTTTCACAGCCCTGGGGGAATGCAAAGAGTAAGCCTGGACATAATAATAGCGTTGTAGATAAGCGAGATAAAATAGTTTTGAACGAAATCATAGGTTAGGGTGTGTAGTCAAAAAAGGTTGTTGTTGAATCATAGCATATTCTGAAAGCTACGATAAAATAGGTTTTCTATGTATTTTTCATTTGATGTCCTATGGCAGGTGTCATAAAATTTAAAAATTTGGTTGAACTTAGGTTTTATGATGATTCAAACGATTAATCCCGCAACTGAAACAGTTATTCAGTCGTACCCGGAGCTGACAAAAGAAACAGCCTATGCACGCGTTATGGATGCGCATAAAGCGTATCAGTCTTGGCGTAAAACAAGCTGGTCTGAGAGACGCACTTGCATTTTGAAATTAGCCGAGCGTTTGCGTACTCATAAAGAAGCTTATGCGCGTTTAATGGCGCTTGAGATGGGTAAACCTTTAAGCGCCGGTTTAAATGAAATCGAGAAATGTGCTTGGGTTTGTGAACATTACGCCGAATATGCGAAAGATTATTTAAAGCCTGAGGAAGTTAAGACAGACATGAAAAGTACCAAGGTGGTGTATCGGCCGCTTGGGGTTGTGTTTGCAATTATGCCTTGGAATTTTCCTTTTTGGCAGGTATTTAGGTATGCCGTTCCAACCATTGCAGCAGGTAACACAACGGTGTTAAAACACGCACCTATTTCGAGTGGTACAGGTGAGCTAATTGCTAAGCTATTTTTAGAAGCAGGGTTTCCTGAACATGTGTTTCAACATACGGTACTAGATAATGCGGTTGCAGCGGATGTGATTGCACATGAAGCAGTTGTAGGTGTTACTTTTACGGGAAGTGCGCATGCAGGTGCAACAGTTGCCTCCCTTGCGGGTAAGCATTTAAAACGTGTTGTGCTTGAGCTTGGGGGCAGTGACCCAGCGGTTGTGTTGGCTGACGCTGATATTCAGTTGGCAGCTGAAGCAATTGTCGCGTCAAGGTTGAATAATACAGGACAAGTATGTATTGCAGCTAAACGTATTATTGTGCTCCCAGCAGTGAAAGAAAAGTTGCTGGATGCAATTAAAAAAATTGTCAAACGTTATCTGGTAGGAGATCCTTTAGACGACAGCACAATGCTTGGGCCTATGGCGCGTGCTGATTTGCGTGATATGGTGCACGCACAGGTTAAAGCGTCTTTATCCAAAGGGGCAACCCTTCAGATGGGGGGCGTTATGCCTGAAGGGAAAGGATTTTACTATCCTGTCACGATATTAACGGATGTATCACCTGGAATGCCTGCTTTTGATGAAGAAATTTTTGGGCCTGTGATTGCATTGGTTGATGCAAAAGATGAGGCGGAGGCCTTGCAACTTGCGAACCAGACCCAATATGGCTTGGGTGCTTCTATTTTTACGCAGGATGAGGTGCGCGGTGAAATGCTTGCAATGGATGTAATTGAAGCAGGAACATGTTTTGTGAATGGCAAGGTATCTTCTGACCCACGCGTTCCTTTTGGCGGCATTAAGCACTCAGGCTTTGGGCGTGAGCTTGCGCGAGAGGGGATTTTAGCGTTTGTGAATATGAAAACGGTAGGTATTGGTCATGCCTAAACAGCAAATTGTAATTTTAGTGAAATCACAAACCCTACAATGCTTTGAAGATGATAAGCTACTAAAAGCTTATGAGGTTTCAACAGGCAAAAATGGTGTTGGTGAGCAAATGCATAGTGAATGCACACCACGCGGTCAGCATTGTGTTTACGAGATAATAGGGCGTCAGTGTGCAGCAAATAGTGTGTTTGTTGCACGGGAGTGGACCGGTGAAATTTACACAGAAGCATTAGCAAAACAATATCCTGAAAGAGATTGGATATTGACGCGTATCATACGGTTAGCGGGGCTTGAGCCTGGGCGTAATCAAGGAGGAGAGGTCGATACGCTAAAACGTTTTATCTATATTCATGGGACCCCTGATTCAACAGTACTGGGTGTACCGAGCTCTCATGGATGCATTCGTATGCGCAATAGGGACATGATTGCATTGGCCGATTGGGTAGCTGTTGATACACCAGTCTTTATCGAGGGGTGAAGAGATGACGCATAAATTTGAAATCGGAAAAGAGCGTATTATTAAAGAAGTTGTAAAATGTATTAATAAAAAACTGGGCAAGAAAAAAGCAGAGCTTTGTGTTGAGTTTATGTGCCAGTTTTTAAATACGGTTGGCTTCGAAGACTTGAGTGATTGGACGATTGACAGCTTAAGTTGTGCTGGTATTCATTTTTGGTCAACTATTCAAAAAAGAAAGGTCAATCAACCTAAAATTAAACTTTATAATCCATCGCTTGAAAAAGACGGTTGGAAGACAACGCATACAGTACTTGAAGTTGTGACGGATGATGAACCCTTTTTGGTGGATAGTATTCGTATGACAGTTAACCGTATGGGCTTTTCTTCTCACTTAATCATGTATACGGGAGGCATGCGTTTTTTGCGGGACAAAAACAGTGTAGTCACAGCTGTTTTTCCGCGAGTTGGGGAGTCGCACCCTGATGTAATTGTTGAAGCTACGATTTTGATGGAAATCGACAAAGAAGCAGATGCAAAAGCATTGAGTGAATTGAAGGCAGAGCTTAAGCGTGTATTAACCATTAATCGTGCAGTGGTTGCAGATTGGCCTTTGATGCGGGAGCAGTTGCGTTCAAGCATTGAAGAGTTGGCATATGCACCTGCAACGCTGGATAGTTTTGAAATAGAAGAAACGCAGTTATTCTTAAAGTGGATTGAAGATCATCACTTTACCTTTTTAGGTGTTCGAGACTATGAACTGACGCATGTTGGACGAGAAATGCTCCTGCAGCCATTGCCTGAAACAGGGCTTGGAGTATTGCGTGAAGCGCTCAATAAATCAGATGCACGAACGCTTTCAGAAGAATTAACACCTGAAGCACAGAAGTTGACGTTATCATCGTCTATTTTAGTGATGTCTAAAATTAATCGTTTATCTAGTGTGCATCGTGATACTTATATGGATTACATTGGCATTAAGCGATTTGGCTCTGACGGTGAGGTGATTGGTGAGCGTCGTATTTTAGGGCTTTATACTTCGGCGGCATATAATACGAATCCAAGGCATATTCCTTTTTTACGGCACAAAGTTGCTTGTGTCATGCAAAATTCTTTGTTGAATCCGCGAAGCCATGCGGGGAAAGTACTTTTAAATATTTTAGAAACCTTACCGCGCGACGATTTGATTCAGGGGTCGGAAGATGAGCTCCTTGAAATGTCGATGGGTATTTTTCATATGCAAGAGCGTCGTCGTATTCGTATGTTTGCACGTATGGATGTGTATAGGCGTTTTGTGTCTTGTTTGGTATATGTACCACGAGACAGGTTTGATACAGATCTCAGAAAAGTGATGCAAGGTGTGTTAAGCGAGACGTTTGACACAGATAACATTATGTTTTCGACTTACTTTTCAGAGTCGGTTTTGGCGCGGATTCACTTTGTCGTCCGGTTAAATGAAGATGATAAGAAGCACTATGATTTTACAGCACTTGAGAAACGTTTAATTGAGGTTGGACGCTCTTGGACGGACGATTTGCAATATTTACTTTTAGACTCACTAGAAGAGGGTGAAGCAGAAAGGCTATTTTCACGCTATAAAGATGCTTTTTCGGCGGCTTATACTAGCCGTTTTGTGCCTAAAGAAGCTATTTCTGATATTAAACATGTTGAGACATTGTCAGAAAGAAAGCCGCTGAGTATGCATTTTTACGCATTACCGGATGAAGGAGACGAGGCGTTTAGGTTGAAACTATATCAATATGACAAAACGTTGGTCTTATCGGATGTTTTGCCTATTCTTGAGTGTTTGGGAATGCGAGCTATTAGTGAAAGACCTTATGCACTGAAATTAACAGATGACAGAATCGTTTGGATTAATGAGTTTGTCATGCAATATACACGGGATAATATGTTTAACGTTTTGCACACTCGAGGTGCTTTTCAAGAAGCATTTAAACGCGTGTGGTTCAATGAGACTGAAAATGATGGATTTAATCGTTTGATACTTGCTGCAGGATTAGATTGGCGACAAGTGATGATGATACGAACGTATGCCAAGTACTTTAAGCAAATTGGTTCTGCTTTTAGCCAAGACTATATGGAAACCGCATTAGTTAAGCATAGTGTGATTACAGCTAAAATTGTTCAATTGTTTGAAACACGTTTTCGTCCGGGTAGTGTTGCGCAGCGTGATAAGAAAGTAAAAAACCTCAATAAAGCTATTTTTGCTGAGCTAGAGCATGTCAGCAATTTGGATGAAGATAAAATTGTTCGTCAATTTGTACAAGCAATTATGAAAACACTGCGAACCAATTATTATCAAGAAACAGCAGTGGGTGAGCCTAAAAACTATATTGCGATTAAACTCGATAGTAAAGCCATCTCAGGTATGCCAAAGCCTCACCCTTTATTTGAAGTATTTGTTTATTCACCTGCATTTGAAGGGGTGCACCTTCGCTGTGCCAAAGTAGCGCGTGGCGGGCTTAGATGGTCTGATAGGAAAGAAGATTTTCGAACAGAAATTTTAGGGCTTATGAAAGCACAGCAAGTGAAAAACGCTGTGATTGTGCCAAGTGGTGCTAAAGGTGGGTTTGTAGCAAAACGTTTGCCAGAAGGGGGCACGCGTGAAGCAATTCAAGCGGAAGGTGTATCGTGTTATCAGCAGTTTATTCGTGCTTTATTAGATATAACGGATAATTATCAAGCGCATCAGTTGGTGAAGCCGCACGCTGTTGTGTGTTATGACGAGGACGATCCTTATTTGGTGGTTGCAGCAGATAAAGGAACAGCAACTTTTTCTGATATAGCAAATGACATTTCAAAAGAATATGACTTTTGGCTGGGAGATGCTTTTGCATCGGGTGGCTCGATAGGTTATGACCATAAAAAAATGGGCATTACAGCAAGAGGTGCTTGGGAGTCTGTCAAACGTCATTTTTATGAAATTGGTATGAATATCATGACCACTGATTTTACAGTGGTTGGTGTTGGCGATATGGCAGGGGATGTCTTTGGTAATGGGATGTTACTGTCAAGACATATTCGTTTGCTCGCCGCATTTAATCATATGCATATTTTTATTGATCCATCGCCAGATGCAGCAACGAGCTTTAAGGAACGTGAGCGTTTGTTCCACATGCCGCGTTCTAGTTGGAGTGACTATGATGCACAGCTGATTTCAAAAGGAGGTGGTGTTTTTGCGCGCTCCATGAAGTCAATTCCTGTGAGTAAAGAAATGGGCGCTTTATTTGGTCTTGAAGAGAAAGTCATTGAGCCAAATGAGTTAATTAAAGCGATACTAACAGCAAAAGTTGACTTATTGTGGAGTGGGGGTGTTGGCACTTTTGTGAAGTCGACTGCTGAAAGCCATTTTGAGGTGGGTGATAGAACCAATGACTTGATTCGTGTCAATGCAGATGCATTACACTGCCGTGTGGTGGGTGAAGGTGGGAACCTTGGTCTAACACAACTTGCACGCATTGAGTATGCATTAAAGGGTGGGCTACTTTATACGGACTTTATTGATAACTCAGCAGGTGTTGATTGCTCGGATAAAGAAGTTAACATTAAAATTTTGTTAAATAGTTTGATTGAGACGGGGCAACTGACATTCAAAAAACGCAATGCATTACTGGCTTCAATGACGGACGAAGTCGCACATTTAGTGTTGCGCGATAATATTCTGCAGACGCGTGCTATTAGCTTGTTGGTTGCGCAGGCAGGTCGTACTATTGACTTAAATAGACGGTATTTAAATACATTAGAGCTTGAAGGAAAACTTGATAGGGTGCTTGAATTTATCCCTGCTGAAAAAGCATTGATGGAGCGTAAATTGCTTGGAAAAGGGCTTGTGAGCCCTGAAGTGAGTGTTTTGGTCTGTTATAGCAAAATTAACTTGAAATCGGCTATTTTGGCATCAGATATTCCAGAAGACCCATATCTCTCACCGTATCTACTGATGGCATTTCCAAAGCCTTTACAGCAGCGTTTTA
>JASBUO010000047.1 GCA_030147855.1 Gammaproteobacteria bacterium | reverse complement strand
CATGCTACATGCGTTGTGACTGACTCAGGGGGGGTTCAGAAGGAGGCTTATTTTAATCGTGTACCTTGTGTGACGTTAAGAGATGAAACAGAGTGGGTTGAGTTGGTGGATGCAGGATGGAATCGTTTATGCTCTCCAAGTACGGCTTTCTCCTTATTAAATGATTTTAATGTGAGTGATATCTCATCCCGCGAGTCTGGTGGTTCGTTGTATGGAAATGGTGATGCGTCCGAAAAGATTGTGAAACAGCTATTATTAAGTACTTCTAATCAAGTTGAAGCCAGTATGATGGTATGAAATTAAATATTTTATTGTTATGTAATAAGCCTGATTTAGGGCACGGTGCAAATACAATAGTTGATCATATAGAGGCTTTTGAGGCTTATTCTGATCACAATATATATGTGTATTCTAATTTAGGTAGCTTCTCTAAAAAATTAGAGTTAAGCCGTTTTGATGCAGTGATTATTCATTATTCTTCCTCTGTTTTGGGGGAGAGATATTTATCGCCGCAAGCCAAACAACAGCTGCGTAATTATACGGGGATGAAGATCATTTTTATTCAAGATGAATATCGCCGAATTAATGATGTGGTAGCAGCACTTGCCTCTCTTAAAATAGATGTTCTATTTACCTGTTTTCCGCCTTCTGAGTTTGAGAACATTTATCCAAAACAGCAATTGCCTACGTTATCTAAATACAACAATTTAACGGGCTATGTGCCTAAGCGCCTGACTGAATATACCAAACAACCTTTAATACGCGATCGCTCAATTCACGTGGGCTATCGTGGAAGGCGCCTGCCTTATTGGTATGGTGCGCTTGGGTATGAAAAGTCTAATATTGTTGAGAAGTGGCGCAAACGTGTTCCTCAAGAAATTTTGAACGTGGATATTTCGTTTGAAGAAACTGATAGAATTTATGGAGAGCAATGGGTTCAATTTTTAAGCACCTGTAAAACGACGCTTGGTGTTGAAAGTGGTGTGAGTGTGATGGATTTTACGGGTGAGCTGGAAAGAAAAGTGAATGCGCATGAAGTAAAATACCCTAAAGATAGCTTTGAACAGGTTCAAGCAAAGTATTTTTTAGAGGAAGAAGGACGCTATCAGCTAAACCAGATTTCGCCGCGTTGCTTTGAAGCCATAGCACTTAAAACCGTGTTGGTATTATACGAGGGTGAATATTCGGGTATTTTAGTGCCCGGTCGCCACTATATTGCGCTAAAGAAAGATTTCAGCAATATCGTAGATGTTTTAGATTTAATTCAAGATGACGCATATTTACAACATATGGCAAATACAGCCTATGAAGAAATCGCTTTAAATCCCAAATATAGTTATCAAAATTTTATTAAAAAAGTAGATAGCATTTTGAGTAATGAGTTTTCAGAGCGTGGTAAAGTTCAGGTGAAAGCACCTTATGCACTTCAACAATTTCAAGATGAGGTAGGGCGCCAGTCTTTTAAAAATAAACTAATGAAACAAGCCATGGGAGCTTATCAGCGGTTACCGCTTAATGCACGTTTAAAAATTAGGCGTGTACTTCGTGCATAAACAATAAGTGAAGTATTAGCGTGAACAAACAAAATATTCTTTTTTTAGCAGATACAGCGCATCAAGCAGGAGCAGTGCTTGATCATATTCATGCAGTGACGGCATCAGATACATTTGAATGGCATGTGGTAAACCCTTTGGTCATTAAAACACTTGATAAACTTGATTTTTCTTTGTTTGATGCAGTAGGGGTACATTTTTCCATTAAATTATATGGACACTACTATTTATCTTCAGCATTAAAACAAAAGATTCGTTCCTATGCAGGACCCAAGTTTGTTTTTTTGCAGGATGAATACCAAAAAGTTAACGAAATGCAGTCGTTGCTTCATTTTATGCAATTTGATGTGCTATTTACGTTGGTGTCAGAATCACTGTTGTTGGAAGCTTATCCAGATGTGCGTTTAAAAAACCTTAAAAAGGTACCTATTTTGACGGGGTATGTAGATGATGCGATGCACCGTATTAAGGCTCCCTCGATTGCATCGAGGCCGCTGGATGTGTCGTATCGTGTACGACGCTATGACTATCGCCTGGGTAAGCTTGCACAAGAAAAAATCACATTAGCAACAGAATTTGAAAAATATGCCTCAAATACACCTTTAAGCTTAGATATTAGTATGGATGAATCTGACAGAGTTTATGGGGACGCATGGTTTGATTTGTTGATGCGCTCAAAAGTTGTGTTGGGTACAGAGAGTGGTGCCAGCATTTGGGACAGAGATGGCGAAGTTGCCAAAAAGGTGAATCGATTCCTACGCAAGCACAAAGGTGCATCTTTTGATACCGTGTTTGAAGCAGTGCTAAAACCTTATGAGGGTAACCTATGGTATGCCGCCATTTCACCTAGAATTTTTGAGGCTGCAGCTGCAAAGACTGCGATGGTGATGTTCAGAGGTGAGTACAGTGGCGTTTGTAAACCTGATGTACATTATATTGTGCTCGAGAAAGATTTTTCAAATATTGCTGAGGTGCTCGAAAAAATACAAGATACCGCTTATTTGCAAACAATGGTAGATAGAACTTACACTGATTTAATCGCATCAGGCGCATACGCACGCGATAAACTGAGTGTGTTGATTACAGAAGAGTTAAAAATGATGATGGCTGATAAATCAGTTGCTTCATCTTTAAATACGATTAAACAGCAATATGAACAGGTTTTACGGAAGTATCATATTGTGAACCAAATAAGACGCTTGTACACAGAGTCAGTGTTTGTTATTTGCAACTTTTTGCGGATGTTTTTTTGGGAGCCAAGTAGCATTTATGCCTCAAAAGGAGAGTTTTTGCGTGAAGGTGCAAAAAGATATTTTGCGTATGTGCGTCGACGCGTAAAGGGTGTCGCATAGTGAAGCTGTTATTGTTAGGCGCAACAGGTTTTGTTGGAAAAACACTGTTGAAAAGCTTACTGTTAAATCCAAAATATACCATTCATGCAGTGGTTCGAGAGGCTTCTAGAGACGCTTTATCTGTTTCAGGCCCGCGTATTGTTGTGCATACAATAGAAAGCATTACGTCAGATATGGATTGGACACACATGCTGATTGATTGCGACTGTATTATTTATGCAGCAGGATATGCGCACGTAATGGGTAAGCCCGATAGAAAAACATTATCGCTTTATTCAACAGTGAATATGAAAGGCGCTTTAAATCTTGCAAGACAGGCGGCAGAAGCGGGTGTGAAGCGCTTTATTTTTGTAAGCTCAATTAAAGTGAATGGTGAATATACTTTGCCGAACGTACCGTTACGTGCAGACAGTCCAGTGAATCCGTTAGATGCTTATGCATGTTCTAAACACGAGGCTGAAGAAGCGTTATTTAAATTGGCTAACCAAACAGCGCTTGAGGTTGTTGTGATTCGTCCGCCATTAATATACGGCCCGGGGGTTAAAGGTAATTTGAATGTGATGATGAAGTGGTTAAAGCGTGGCACGGTGCTACCACTTGGAAGCATTCATAATCAAAGAAGCCTTGTGTCGGTTTACAATTTATCCAGCTTAATTGCTGTATGTGTGCACCACAAAGCGGCACGTAATCAAGTGTTTTTAGTGAGTGATGATGCAGATGTTTCAACGACCACATTATTAAAAAAAATGGGCTATGCGCTCTCTATGCCAACGCGATTACTACGTGTGCCAACCTGTCTGATACGATTTGGGCTTTGCCTGATGGGAAAAAGAGGTTTGGCAGAGCGGTTACTGGGCTCATTAGCGCTAGATATTACAAAAACCAAAGATTTGCTGGGTTGGGCACCTGATAACCATATGGATACTGTGCTAGAAGAGACAGCGCGCTTTTTCGAGAGTCGATGTGCTGAGGAAAAGGCGTTGTAATTGGCAATCTTAGCATGGAGTGCATGTTGATGCTCTTTTTGATTTTACTCCTCGAAGGCTTTATTACTATTTCAGTTGAAATTTTAACAATTCGGCAATTACTTCCTTTTTTTGGGGGAAGCGTGCTGATTACGAGTATTATTATCGGCGTTTTTTTACTGTTTTTAGCGCTGGGGTACTGGAGAGGAGGCAGCTATCGCGCAGATGTTTTCAAGCAGTTGCGCCGTAATTTTAGCTGTAGTTTGGTTTGGATTGGTATTGGTTTAAGTTACACCGTTGTGATTTTGCTTTACTCCTTGTTGAGTTTACAATTGAAATTTCCTTTTTTATTGAGTTTATCTTGCTATTTATTGCTTGTACTCGCCCCTATTGTGTATTGGTTAGGGCAGACCATTCCTTTAACAACTCATTTATTTAATCAAAACCTTTCTGCTGGGCGTATTAGTAGTCGTGCATTGTTTTTGAATACTACCGGTTCATTTCTAGGGGCATTATTAACTTCTTTGTTGTTGCTGCAATATTTAGGCGTTGCATGGACTATTGTGATTAATGCAGCTCTTTTATTGGCGCTAGTTACATTGCTTCAGTTGCAGCACTCTTTTTTAGTATGGAAGTGGGTTGCTTTATGTATTGTTTTTGGTTTTATTGTTGTTTTAAATGTAAGTGCCGAGCATGGAAAGTTTGAACGAACCAATCAGTATGCGAATTACCGCGTGGTGTCTCCTAATATATCGAGCCAACTGCTGCAGATTAATGAAGCGAGTAGCTCGTTACTCACGGATGACAAGAAAGGGTTTGCTTATATTGAGTTTTTAAAAGGTATATTATTTGATCAATATCACCTACGTCATAAAAAACTGTTAGTGATTGGTGCAGGTGGATTTACCCTAACGGCTGCAGGCACCTATGATAATGACGTTACTTATGTGGATATCGACCCAAGCATTCAGTCACTGGTCGAGCGTCATTTTTTAAAGGACAGCATTCAGGGCTACTTTGTTGGGCAGGATGCACGTTTGTACTTAAAGCAAAATCGTCAATTATTTGATGTCATTATATCGGATGTTTATAGTCATCAGTCGACGATTCCTGCATCTCTGTTAACGGTTGAGTACTTTGAGGACATTGCAAAGCATTTAAACCCAGATGGTATGATGGTGGCTAATATTATTGCAAACCGTGGCTTTCAAGATGATTATTCAAAACAAGTATTTAATACTATTCATGCTGTATTTCCTTATTGTATGTTAGTGCCGCTTGGGTTTGAAACGCCAATGTCAAATGTTATTTATATTTGCTCTAACACAGCGGAAAAAAAGGTTGTGTATCGGGATGATCGTAACACAGTAACTACAGATTTTTATAAAAGCTTTAGGTCCTGTTGAGTGATATATCATATTCACTAATGGCTGGCATTTGCATGTCATTTGATTGCCTGTATGATGTTTGCATTTAAAATATGTCTATAAGGGGTAGGTGAGTGCATGGATGTCATAATCGATGCATTAAAAGCGACTGATGAAGCACATATAACACGTATGGCGCTTGTACGCTTATTAAAAGTGTTTGGCTATACCGATGAAAAGCTCCCAGTTGCTGATTTATTAGCGCGCTACCATGGTTTATCAGGTGGGTGGGCTGTGGTGTCGCCTATACGTTGGGAGGCAACACATAATGATGCAGTGATGGTCTCAGCAGGAAAAACCGCGCGTAATGTATTTGATGCATTCCAAGCGTTTTTAGCTGAGGCTGAAATTACACTGCACTATCACAATGCATCCACATGGCTGCTTCAGTGTGATGCGCAGTCTCTACCTGAAACGAAGCCACTGCATGCAGTATTAGCGCATTCAATGCGGCCCTGTTTAAAAGCTTTAGATGCCACGCCTTTTTGGTTACGCTTTTTAACAGAAGCACAAATGTTTTTAAGTGGACATCAGGGCTTAGCAAATGGCGTGTGGATTTGGGGGGTGGGGGCGTGTGATACGCCCATTAAAAAGCCGCTATTGGTATTTGAAGATGAGCGCTGGGCGGATGCATTACGTGTGCTTTCAGAGGATGTTAGTTTGTATCAGCCAAGTAGTGTACTTGCACGAGACACAGTCTGTTTTATGCCGCAGTATGCCGAAAAATATTTCAATCAGTTAGTAGCTCGAAACAATAAGCAAGCTGTCTCTTGGTCTTTTAATGACACAACATATACCACAAAACCCAAGCGGTTTTGGGCAAGGCTTTGGGGGATAAAGAATGCATATTAGACGCCGAGAAGTGCCTCAAATTTCGAGTGAACTTGCAGGTTTTCCACCTGTCTTACAGCGAATTTATGCATCTCGCGGTGTGACGCAAAAGTCAGAACTAGATAAGCAGCTTAAAGATTTATTACCATTTAAAGCGCTACTGAATATTGATGAAGCCAGTGCACGTTTGGGGCGTGCACTGGCCAAAAAAGAACGCATTTTGGTAGTTGGAGACTTTGACGCCGATGGCGCAACTTCTAGTGCATTGGCAGTTTCTGCATTACGTCTAATGGGCGCGCGTGACGTAACTTTTTTGGTGCCTAACCGGTTTGAGTTTGGATATGGCTTAACACCCGGCATTATTGAAGTTGCTAAAAAATGGCAGCCACATTTAATTGTGACGGTTGATAATGGTATTGCAAACTTTGATGGGGTAGATGCCGCAAACGAGGCAGGTATCGATGTTTTGATAACCGACCATCACCTTGCCGCCGAAACTTTGCCTAATGCCTGTGCTATTGTCAATCCGAATCAGCCAGGAGATTTATTTGAAAGTAAGTCGATTGCAGGGGTTGGAGTTATCTTTTATGTCATGCTCGCATTACGCCAACATTTAAGAGAAAACGCTTGGTTTGAGACACAAAACATTCCCGAACCCAATATGGCACAGTTTTTGGATTTAGTCGCGCTTGGCACCGTGGCGGATGTAGTCACACTAGATAAAAATAACCGTATTTTGGTAGAACAAGGTTTAAAGCGAATTCGTGCAGGTGCCTGCCGCCCAGGCATACAAGCTTTAATTGATATTGCAAAGCGTGAAGCAGCGAGCTTGCGTGAAGCAGACTTAGGCTTTGCAGTGGCGCCAAGGCTTAATGCAGCAGGCCGGTTGGATGATATGTCGCTTGGTATTGATTGCTTACTGTCAGAGACAGATGCTGCAGCGCATACGTTTGCGCGCGAATTAGATGAGCTCAATTTAGAGCGACGAAAAATAGAAGGTGAGATGCAAGAAAAAGCACTCAAAACACTCGATAAGTTGAGTAGCTTAGGAGATACAAAGTATTTGCCAAAAGCGCTTTGTTTAATGGATAAGAGTTGGCACCAAGGCGTAATTGGTATTTTAGCTGGGCGCTTAAAGGAGCGTTATCATAGGCCCGTGATTGCTTTTGCAAAGGTGAGTGATACAGAGCTTAAGGGGTCGGCGCGCTCTATTCCTAATTTGAATATTCGTGATGTGCTTGCAGCGATTGATGTAAAGCATAAAGGCTTAATCATTAAGTTTGGTGGGCATGCCATGGCTGCAGGTTTAAGTGTTGCACCTGGACAGTTTGAAAGGTTTCGTAATGTGTTGATTGATGCGGTTGAGGCTGCTTTGGCCGGTACTACCTTAGAGGGTGTTATCTATAGTGACGGGGCTCTTTCGCCCGAAGATTTAACCCTTGAGTTTGCAAATACGCTACAGCAAGCGGGCCCTTGGGGGCAGCAGTTTCAAGAGCCTTTGTTTGATGATGTGTTCGAGGTGTTAGACCAGCGTCTGGTTGGACAACATCACTTAAAGCTTTTATTGCGTCATATAGGAGGTGGTGAAGCAGTCGATGCAATAGCCTTTAATATCGACCGAGAGTGTTGGCCAAATCAGCGCGCACAGCGTATTCACACAGCTTATAAGTTGGATATAAATCGTTATCGTGGTCGTGCGCGTTTGCAGTTAATGATTGCAGCGTTACACACGGCTTAAACAGGTATGAAAAAGTTATTTTTTAAGCTAAAAGCAGCCAATGCGCTTGTTTTTTCCATTGATTTTCCAGAAGCTATTTGCCCGCTCATGTTATCTGCTATTTTAGAGTTGTATTGTCGATTGAATGTGGAGGCATCGCTCTATGGGATGGGGTTTGACTGCTCTGATATGTCGAATGGCATTCAGATTTACATGTGTCATGGTTCAACCTTAGCTGAGCGGCAAGCGTTTGCTCAAACAACACTTTCAGCGCTTGCGAGATTTTGTGGCTTATGTGACATTAATCCGTCAAGTTTTTTTTATGTTAAGTCGAAGAAAAATGGAATTGTAGTTGATGAAGCATATAAGCCTCGTATGGCTTTAAAGCATGCTATGACATATTTTATTGAAAAAGAGCGACTTGAAGCGATAAAAACGCAGCTTGAAGCGGTCGTATTTGATACATTGCGGGAGGCCTTAAGCGCTGGTTTAGCTGCGAAGTATGCGATGCGTGTGGTTGAAAATATGCTTGAAACAATGAGTAAAAATGTGCCAAGAAAAGCACTTGAAGGGTATTTGACGCATCGGCCTCATTAATCTATTTTGGAAGGAAAGCATCTGAATAATTGGAATCTATGACGCAATCCTATGTAATAGAACGTATGACGGCATCTGATATGGTGTATGCCATGCAATGGGCGGCTGATGCGGGCTGGAATCCTGGCTTGCATGATAAGCACTGTTTTTATCAAACCGATCCCAATGGCTTTTTTATCGGTAAATTAGGGGGAAAACCGATTGCCATTGGTTCCGCTGTGGTTTACGACGCACAATTTGCTTTTTGTGGGTTTTATATTGTCGATTCGATGCATCGCGGCAAAGGGTACGGTTTAGCGCTTACCAAAGCGCGCCTTGCTTATATAGGCACACGTAATGCAGGGATTGATGGCGTGCTGGATATGCTAGACAAATATGCGCGCCTTGGCTACCAAATTGCACATCATAATGCGCGCTATGAATTATTAGACACACAATTGTTTGTAGGTGCAACGCCTGAGCATCAGGTTGTGAATGCATGCGGTGTACCGTTTGATATGCTGCTTGAGTATGATAGCCGCTATTTTCCGGCGATACGTAAGCAGTTTTTAAACTGTTGGATACATCAAGATGTGTCTTTTGCGCACGCTGTGATAGATGCAGGTTGTGTGTGTGGGTATGGTGTTATTCGACCGGCAACGGACGGATTTAGAATAGGCCCTTTATTTGCAGAAAATGAAGCTATTGCAACGAGCTTATTAATAAGTCTTGTGCAGTGTGTGAAGAAAGGGCCCGTATATCTTGACTGCCCACTGAATAATCCGCATGCAATGGCGCTGGTGAAGCGCTATGACTTGAAACAGGTGTTTGAGACGGCACGCATGTATTTAAAAGGTGTGCCAGACATTGCAATGGATAAAGTGTATGGCATTACAACCTTTGAGCTGGGGTAAGGCATGACGCGAGATATGGTCGGGTATGGTGCATCAGGCCCTCATGTGAGCTGGCCGGGCGGCGCGCGTATTGCTATTAGTTTTGTGGTGAATTATGAGGAAGGGGCTGAGCGCTCTCCTTTGTATGGCGATGTGATTGCTGAAACCTACGGAGAGTTTCAGCTGACTGAAAAAGTCGCAGGTATGCGCAGCTTAAGTATGGAGTCTTTGTTTGAATATGGTAGTCGTGCTGGCATATGGCGCCTAGTGCGGTTATTTGACGCGCATGCGATACCGCTTACCTTTTTTGTAACGGGGTTTGCGCTAACGCAGAACCAAGCTTTTGCAGATTATCTGTGTGCTTCAGCACACGAAGTAGCAGGGCATGGGTTTCGTTGGATTGACTATGCCACGCTTTCAAAAGAGGAAGAGAAACAGCATATTCAGCAGTGTGTAGAAGTCTTGACAACTCAAACAGGACAAAGGCCTGTTGGCTGGTATACTGGCAGACGTAGTGTGCATACACGTGCCTTGTTACTCGAGCTGGGTGGTTTTTTGTATGATTCAGACAGTTATGCGGATGATTATCCTTATTTTGAAGGCCAGCATTTGATTTTACCTTATTCATTGGTGACAAATGATTTTAGGTTTCAAACCATACCGGGTTTGAATACGCCTGATGAGTTTTTTCAGCAATTAAAGCATGCTTTTGATTGTCTGTATCAAGAAAATCGTGGCGCCATGATGAGCATCGGTTTACATGCACGCATTACGGGCCAGCCCGCACGCGCTTTAGCACTCAAACAATTTATTCAGTATATTCAAACCATGCCTGATGTATGGGTGGCACGTCGTAAAGACATTGCGGCTCACTGGCTCGGGATGTAATAATCTGTTTTTTGAAAAAAAACAGCTAACATTCGATCTTAGCATGCATTTTTAGCTCTTATGGGATAAAATATAATCATTACCATTACCTTTGAGTGTGTGTCATGCCTAGAAACGATTTATCCTCTACCGCTTTACATCTTAATCTTACTGCAGGAGAAATAGAACTCTCAGGCATTCAAGAAAAGTATTTAACATCGCAACTGTGTGCTGAAGAGTCACTGACAGCGCTTGATGTGACGCGCTTGCTTAATTATACCGGTATGGAGTCACATGTTCAGGTAGTTCATTTGGATGAAGCGGGGGAACTAAAGGCAGCGTTTCAGGATATTCCGGCTTCACTTATGATAAATCTATCGCCTGAAGGTGCTATACCTGAGTGGGCATCTGTAGTAGTGACACTTGATGAGTCAACCCAACAATTAAAGTATGTATTGTACACCCGTCGTGCTAAAGAAATGCTGCAAAAGGTGATTGAAGGAGCATTACCTTTAAATGATAGCTATACCGTGCATGGTGAAGTGGTAGAGGGTACATCGAGTGGTTATACGGCATTACATGCGATATATGCACATCCTTCTAATCACTCGTCTCAGTCAATGCACACAGAAGCGCGTCAGTTTGCGGCGATTGATTCGCAAGATGAATCTGCCATGATACGGTGGTTGTATGAGATTCAGTTAAAAAATATCAGAGTTAAAGAAGCAGAGCGCCAAGCAGTATCAGATAATATCAGAAAACAACTTCGGAATGATGGCAGTATTGGCGCATTGCCCATTAACCGATTTATACACTCTTTAATTCCTGACGGAGGCCCTTCTCAGGAAGACACTGTTAATCAAGCGTTGGGGGCATTAAGGCTCACTGATAAGTCGATTATTTTTCCAACCATTGTGCCGTCGAGCCCGTTCTTAAGTGTTGACTATGAACATTTTTTATTATCACTTGAAGAAAAGTTTCAGGAAGAAGAAGCACTGCATCCATTGAAACATTTAACACTTCAATGTCGTGATAAAGCTTCTTTTGAGGGGCTCATTGCGTATGTTAGAATGCACAGAAAAGTTCCTTTCGAAACACTCACCTTAGATATTACGTTTTTACCGCTTGAGTCAGATACAGAGCGTGCAGAAGCACAGTTTTATTTGCAGTCAGCCTTACTTGCTTTATCAAGTACAAACCTTCAAACAGTGAATATACAAGATTCAAATTTTCAACTGAGTAAGCCACAACGTAATATTTACAGAAACCTTGCAGGCTTTGCTCAATCAAGAATGGTAGCGGTAGATGTAGGTATTCCTGATACGCTTAAAGGTTTTCAACGTAAAATAGATGAGGCAACAGCCCCGCATATCCGTGCAAAAAATATTTTACAACTGAGTCAAGCAAAAGATGATGAGTTAGCGAAAACAAAAGTGAAGCGTAAGCTTCGAACGCGTCCCAAGTTAAATGCACGTTCAAATATTGATAACGTTGATATTGAGCTTGAAGAAGAGCAGGAACAAGAGCAAGAACAAGAGCTTGAGCTTGATATAGAGGTAGAAACTGAAATAGAAAAAGCCACAGATACACTCGAGAAGGATGGAAGGCAGTTTTTGAGTTTTGATGATTTTACTAGAGCACTAAGGCCTGGAAGAGATTTTGTGGCTGTTGAACAGTATTTTGCCAATCTTGGCTATTATTGCAATGGATATGAAAGCCGAGAGGTAGCTCCTAGGTTATTTATACCAGGCAGAGGCCCTCAAACTGAAGCAGATGAAAATAAACACTTGGCTATTTGGGAAGAGTGGTTGGGTATTTATGGGAGGGGCGAGGCAGGGGATCTGAAAACACCAAGACTGTCGTTTGAGGCGTGTCAGTTCTTATTAAATCATCAAGAACAGTTTCAGTATGGTCTCGATTTAAAGCGTTTACCTCCTGGTTTTCTGCTAAGAAAAGAAGAGATAGGTGGTTGGACCGAGACCTGCATTCATTATGATAAAAAGCTTGCCGAGCAAGCGGAGTATGACCCCCTCAGGGTGCAAGTTAATCCGCCACCGCAATATGAGTTGCCCACACCCGAACAGTTTGTAATATGGTGTCAGAGACTCGGTGAAAACCACAGTATTACCCAAGAATGGCGAACGCTAGAACATGCTCCATATAATCGTGTGAAACAGCGCGCCTTTAAGTGCGGTATGGTTGAACAACTTACTGACACGGAAAAACGTGATTTACTGGATGCATTAATTGCGCATGATGGCTCAACTGCCGAGCAGAAACTACAAGCACTATTTGCGGCAGTGCCTGATTTAAGTGCTGGTGGACTGTTACAGCTGTATTTAAAATATGGCGAAACGGGCCTTGATGCACTGAAAATAGAAATAGATAAAGACAGTGCTTTATTTAAGCAGCTCAATACAGCTATTTATAAGAACACAATGAGTTATGTGCCTGTGATTAGCAAAGCATACCGAGATGCTATTCAAATGATTGAGGGGTTGGGTGGTAATGAGCGAGAGTGGTTTAACAAGTTGCTCGAGCAGCATGGCGCTGCACAAAAAAATGTAAATTTGCTCGACCTTGTGAATGCATTTGTTGCGTTTATGCAAGAGATAAGTCAGCTTGAAACAGAAGGGAATGTGCCATTAAGATGTTTTAGTCCCTGCTCGTTCTTAGGGGTTAAAAGTATGCCAACAGCACTTTCACGTATTGTAAGCCTTTTAAAGCATGTTTCAAAGAAAGATCGTTTACAACAGTGGCATGACGTAACTCACCTTGATTTATCGGCCAGCGGTATGATTCGCGCTATTTCAGAGACAGAAGATGGGAAAGAATGGGCGTTTATAACACGTGAAATGGAAATAAGCATGGACCACCTAAGACATGGAGATGATGCGCACTTGGGGACAGTCCATAATATCGATGGTAATGAAATCAAATATCTGCCAGCTTATCGTTATGAGGGAGAGTTTAGGATTTATCGTGATTATAAACTTTATAAAGATAAGCCACGATTGAAGTTTTTCCGTCGTGTTGCGTACCAAGAGAAGAATGCGCAGCTTCCTCTAAAGTGTTACCAGGAAATTGATCAAAAAATTAAATGTAGTGGCTTGCATGATAGGGTTCAAAAAGGACTCTATGATTTAATGGCGCGTGTGCTCACAGGATACGAGAACCTAGCGGCTTTGGGATCTGTTGAAAAAATACATAAAGATTTTGCTAAAACGCTTGAAATACTTAAACAGCCCCTTTTGCCTCCAGGAATGAATGCACTGATTGGTGTGACTATGTGGCGAGACTTCCTATTTGTGGCTCCCGGATTTCCACTGGAACACTTGAACCATTTCATTGCATTTGCACGTGAAAGATTTAGGTCGCCTTTGTTTTTGCCCAAAATCATAGCAGAGTTTGCCCCTGCGCATGGTAATTTTGACACACTGGACGCCTCCAAGTCACAAGATGTTCAACTAATACAGTTTATGCATCATATGTGGTGGATGATGCAGCATTACGG
>JASBUO010000044.1 GCA_030147855.1 Gammaproteobacteria bacterium | reverse complement strand
GATGCTGATTGTGTGGGGGCCTTTGCTTCAGTAGTTGCAGGAGTTGCGGGATCTGGTTTTTTATCGGTTTCTACATTAGCACTTGCAAAACCAAGCAGAGGTAAACAAGTGAGCCAAATGAGGGTAAAAAGTCTTTTCATCGAAATAACTCCTTTTTTGTAGAAAAATATTATTTTATTTCATCATGAAGCAAACGAGAAAAATTCGCCAGTTCTTTTAGCGAAAGTAACAGATAGCATCACCTTGTTTCGCTTAAAAAATCATGCTAATACTGGCTGTTGTAAGCTGCATTATATAAGGATATTGTTATGCGACGACAGTGGTATCTGGCCCTGGGGTGTATATTACTTGTTGTATTTTTGTTGTTTGTAATGTGGCATGATATTCGATGGTTCTTTGTTTTTTTAACGCCCTTACTGGGTCTTTGGATTTATGATATTACACAAACCAAGCATACTATTTTGCGTAATTTTCCAGTGCTTGGGCATATGCGGTATATCTTAGAATTTTTTAGGCCTGAAATTCATCAATACTTCATTGCAAATGATGAAGAAGAGCGCCCCTTTAATCGAGAAATTCGCTCTCTCATTTATGAGCGAGCTAAAAATGTGCGTGATACGGTGCCGTTTGGGACTGAACGAGATATTTTAGCTGTAGGGTACCTGTGGGCTGAGCATTCGTTAGCCCCTAAAAAGGCACTTGAGTCGAGTGCACGAATTATGGTTGGAGGTGCGCAGTGTAAACAGCCTTATGAAGCGTCTCGCTTAAATATTTCGGCGATGAGTTTTGGCGCACTTTCAGCAAATGCCATTATGGCACTGAATCAAGGCGCTAAATTAGGCGGTTTTGCACACAATACGGGTGAAGGTGGATTGAGCTCGCATCATTTGCAAGGAGGAGATCTTATTTTTCAAATTGGAACAGCTTATTTTGGGTGCCGAGATGATGAAGGATACTTTGATGATAAGGAGTTTCAAATTGAGGCGACGCGGCCTGAAGTGAAAATGATTGAAGTGAAGCTATCACAAGGGGCTAAGCCATCCCATGGCGGTATTTTGCCTGCTGTTAAGTTAACGCCTGAAATTGCGCGTGTCAGAAAAGTGTCGATGGGGCATGATGTATTATCTCCACCAGCACACTCAGCGTTTGATTCGCCCAAGGGACTTATCCAATTTATAGAAAAATTACGAGCACTATCAGGTGGAAAGCCCGTTGGATTTAAGCTGTGTATCGGGCGAAAAAGTGAATTCTTAAGTATTTGTAAAGCCATGATAACGCTTGATAGCTATCCTGACTTTATTACAGTCGACGGTGCTGAAGGGGGAACCGGGGCAGCACCGCTTGAATATAGCAATCGTATGGGTGAGCCGCTTGATTCTGCACTTATTTTTGTACACAACGCGCTTGTTGGAGCCGGAATTCGGGACAAAATGCGGATTATTTGTAGTGGGAAAATTACAACTGGTTTTGATCTTATCGCGCATCTTGCGATGGGGGCTGATTTATGTAACGCAGCAAGAACCATGATGATGGCGCTTGGCTGTGTGCAGTCGAAGCAATGTCATGCAAATACGTGTCCAACGGGTGTAGCAACCCAAGACGCACGCCTGCAAAGGGGGCTTGTGGTCAGTCAGAAAAAAGAACGTGTATTTAATTTTCATAAAAATACTATGCACAGTTTTTTAGAGATGCTTGGCAGCATGGGGCTTGAATCACCCGACGATTTAACCCCCGCACATATTATACGGCGTGTTGATTATGATGTAGTAAAACCTTTAAGTGAAGCGTATTTATATCTTGAGCCAGGACAACTCTTGGGCAGAAATATTCCAGATGTGTATCAAACCCACTGGGATGCTGCAAGTGCAGATAGGTTTTAAAAGGGTGAGTTTTAGACACATATTTATTTTGACAGTGTCAAATTTCATCCGTAACCTAGGGCGTACTTAAAGGATGGTTTAAGGGGCATGGCAGCTATGAAAAAAGCAAAACGCTATCCGGTTCCTGATACGTTTGCAAAACGCACGCATGTAACGGAAAGTGTGTATGAGTCGATGTATCAAGCATCAGTGACTGACCCAGATGCCTTTTGGGATGAGCAAGCGAAGCACTATGTGAGTTGGCAAACCCCATGGCAAACAACACGCACAGGTGACTTTAATACGCATGACATTTCCTGGTTTATCGGAGGAAAGCTCAATGCTTGCTATAACTGTGTGGATAGGCACCTTGAAACACGCGGGCACCAAAAAGCTTTAATCTGGGAGGGGAATGCACCTGATGAACAAAGATGTTTAACCTATTTAGAATTACACAACGCGGTGTGTCGCCTTGCCAATGTCTTAAAAGCGTCAGGTATTGGAGTAGGGGATAGAGTCGGTATTTATTTGCCGATGATACCCGAGGCATTTATTGCAATGCTTGCATGTGCACGCATTGGGGCCGTGCACTCGGTTGTTTTCGGAGGATTCTCAGCAGAAGCACTCGCAAACCGTTTAAATGACGCACAATGTCGGTTGCTGATTACGGCCGATGGTAGCTATCGGGGCGAAAAAATCATTGATTTTAAAGCTGAAGTGGATAGAGCGCTAGAAAATGCACCCGACGTTCGAGAGGTATTGGTAGTGAAGCGAACAGGGGAGACCATTGCGTGGAATGCATCCCGTGATAGATGGTATCACGATGCATTGAATGCAGTATCTGCTAATTGTGAAGTCATCTGGATGGATGCAAATGCTCCTTTATTTATTCTCTATACGTCAGGCTCAACAGGAAAGCCCAAAGGCATTTTGCATACAACAGGAGGGTATTTGGTGTATGCAAGCATGACTTACGCTTTAGTATTCGACTACCAAGAAAGCGATGTATATTGGTGTACTGCCGATGTGGGCTGGATTACAGGACATTCGTATGGCGTATATGGGCCGCTTTCAAATGGTGCTTGTGTACTCTTGTATGAAGGCGTGCCACATTACCCAACGCCTGCACGATTTTGGGAGATGATAGATAGGCATCAAGTTACTGTTTTTTATACAGCACCCACGGCACTTAGAAGTTTAAGACGAGAGGGTGATGCATTTGTAGAGAAAACACAGCGTACGAGTTTACGGTTACTAGGCTCGGTGGGTGAACCGATTAATCCTGACGTGTGGGTGTGGTATCACGACGTTGTCGGTGGTGGACGTTGTCCGATTGTAAATACATGGTGGCAAACAGAAACAGGTGGTATTCTCATAACACCTTTACCTGGTGCCGCATCTCTTCAGCCAGGTGCTGTAGGGAAGCCTTTTTTTGGCATTTTGCCAGGTGTTGTCGAGGGTAAACTCGTGATAAAAAAACCCTGGCCTGGCATGATGAAAACAGTGTATGGGGATAACCAGCGTTTTATTGATACCTATCTAAGTGAAGTGTCGGGCGCTTATTTAACCGGAGACTTGGCTGTTGAGGATGCATCAGGAGACTTCTGGGTTAAAGGGCGCTCAGATGATGTGATTCAAGTCTCAGGACATAGGCTTGGCACAGAAGAAATTGAAAGCGCATTAGTCTCTTCAAAAGAAGTTTCAGAAGCAGCTGTGGTTGGTGTGCCTGATGCCATTAAAGGGGAGTCAATTTATGCATTTGTAACCCTTAAGGCCGATGTGTTACCAACTGATGCGTTAAAAAAAGTATTGATCTCACATGTACGCTCAGTGATTGGCTCAATTGTAACGTTAGAGAGAATTCAATGGAGTGAACAGTTACCTAAAACACGTTCTGGTAAAATTATGCGCCGCTTGTTGCGTCAAATTGCGAGTGGTCAAACAGAAGCATTTGGGGATGTATCAACCCTTGCAGAGCCCGCAGTCTTAAAACAATTGGTGTTGGGCGCACGTGAGATAAAGGTTAAAGAGGCGTTATGAAGCAGATGGTATTTGTTAATCGTATTTTAAACTTAAAAAAAATTAAAGTGATTGGCTTAGATATGGACCACACGTTAATCCGTTATCAAACTGAACATTTTGAGGCGCTCGTATTTGAGTTAGTGATTGAGGCGTTGATTAAAACACGACAATATCCTGAGAAAATTCGAGCCTTCAAATTTGACATGAAGCATGCCATTCGTGGGTTGGTGATTGATAGTGAGCACGGCAACATTCTAAAGTTAAGCCGATATGCTGCTATTAGACAAAGTTATCATGGTACAAAACCCATTAGTTTTAAAGAACAGCAGCGTTTTTATGGTAGTGTTTATGTTGATTTAAATGACGACAATTATTATGTGATTGATACCTCTTTCTCGATTGCGTTTTGTGTGCTGTATCGTCAATTGGTCGATTTAAAAGATGAGAGTGAGAGCGCTTTACCTAGTTATCGTACCATTACAGACGATGTACTTGAGGTTGTAGATGAAGTACATGCAGATGGCTCTTTAAAACAACAGATCGCGAACAATTTATCTTACTTTGTGATGAAAGATGCGCGTTTAGTTGAGGCGATGATGCGTTTTGTGCGATATGGGAAGAAAATATTAATTATTACAAACTCTGAGTATACCTATACCAAAACTTTGCTTGATTATGCAATTAATCCATTTTTAGATAATGGGGAGACATGGGAAGATTTTTTTGAGTATGTGGTGGTACAGTCGACAAAACCACGGTTCTTTTATGACAACTTACGTTTTTTAAAAATTGATACTAAAACAGGTGTGATGCACAATTTGGAAGGCCCCTTATCGCCTGGTGTTTATCAGGGAGGGAATGCTGTTCAATTAACCGAGGCATTGGGCCTTGGTGGTGATGAAATTTTATATATTGGCGATCATATTTATGGCGACATTCTTCGTTTGAAAAAGGCGTGTAATTGGCGGACAGCACTTGTCGTTGAAGAGCTGGGTGCTGAAATTCGTGCACAAAAAAAAGCCGCACCGGTAGAGAAACGAATTTTTAAGCACATGAAAACAAAGAAATTACTAGAGCAGTCATATGTACGCTTGTCAACGCTTAAGGTCGATGAAAAAACAGATAAATACGATGAAGAGCTCCGAGATTTGTATCATAAAATTGCAGACATTGATACGCAACTTGCAGATTTACTCATACAAGAGCGTGGTTTTTATAATGTAACGTGGGGGCAGGTGTTTCGTGCGGGAGCTGAGGAAAGTTATTTTGCACATCAAGTAGGCCGCTATGCATGTATTTATATGGAAAAACTGATAGACCTATTTGAATGTTCACCACTTACTTATTTTCGTGCTGATAGGCGTATGTTGCCGCATGATTTGGTGCATATTGATACATAGCAAATTTAAAACAAGCTGCTAAACTGAAAAGTATACATTCAATGCAACTTGTATTATTTGGAGTTTAGTATGCCTAGTTCAGCTACCCTAAAAGAAGTCGCAAAACTACAAGCCGACATACAAGACTTATTGAGTCAAAATGAACGTGCTCTTTTATCAAGTGAGGTGCTAGATGCCCAGCGTGAGCTTTTTATAAAGGCTATGCAGCATTTAACGGATGCAGATACTGATGTGCTTGAGCCTGTTAAAAAATATGAGGCATTGGTTTTATCGGGACGAGATAGACGAGATGCTGCGTTGAAAAATATGATACTTGAAGCATCCCATAACCCAGATAATGAAGGAAAGGTTGAAGAGGCCATTCATTGTTTAAAACAATACGAGACAGCCATCATATCAATGAAGCGCACGAGTGAAGACCGTGCAGCAGCTGCGCGTACGTTGCAGCAGATGCAGCATCGTTTGGAGCAGTCATTGAAGCAAGGAAAAGCAGTTTCTGAGAAAGTATTTTTTATTATGGAGCAAGAGATTACAAGGCTCCGACGCTTCTTTAAAGAGCATACAATTGTTTTATCAAGAGATGAATTTGAAACGGGTGTGTTGTCCGAAGCTTATCATGAAATGGGACGTGACATTGAGGCTATTGTGATTCCTTCAAGGCAAATGCGACTTGATGTGCGGCAACCTGACGATTTAACACGGACGTATCGTGCGCTGCAAGCAGCAGCGAGACAGGTGAAGCATACGTATGAGGCAGCAAAAAATGACCAAGAGGTAGATAGTGTTGAGAGTTATCAGGCATTAATGGAGCATGTTGGTAGTGATTACAATGCTTACCTGAGGGCAAAAGCTGATTATGAAGATGAGGTTAATCATAGAAAAGCATTGCTTAATAGAAATCTTGATGGGTGTGGCGTATTGATTAAAGATTTCATTACAATTGCGGTGAATTACAATGAATCTGTGGTTACAGAAGAGATGTATGAAACCTTGGGTGTTTTGCGTGAAGCAGCGTCCTATGCGGAAGGTAGAGCAGATATTGAAAAAACTGAAAAGGAAGCAAATAAGCTTGAAGCAATGCTTAGAGGAGAGATTGAGGATTTGAGTCAGCGCATTATAACGCAGAGAATCATAGCGCTTACTCAAAAACAAAGAGGATATTTGAGCAAGATGGGGGCGGATAAAGGATCTGCTCAATTTAAGGCACAATTGAAAGCAGTTGAGTGGCCCAAGCATTTATCAGATTTATCTTTAGGTGAGGCTGTGAAAGTTTTGGATACAATGGCGCTTAAGTATAAAAAGGTTTTTTCTGATTATGTGGATTTTTCGGTTGAAAAAGAAAAAGAAGAAGTGAGTTCTGCTGGAACGGCAGACATAACAGATATCGAAAGTGAGGACGGTTCTGTTGCATCAGATCCAGATGCGGCATTAAGAAGGGAGATTGAAGCCTGTAATGTCCCCGAAGGAGCGGCTGCACATTTAAGTGATTCTGACATTGATGCACTGTTGGATGATAGCGCACAGAAAGAGTTAACGGAGAAATTGGTTGAGTTATCTAGAACATACCCTAAACTAAAAACGCACTTAAGTGCTGTGCTAAAGGCGTTTGGTCAGTGTGCAGTGTACAATATGGTGATAAATCCGAGTGTTTCTTGGGTTAAGCGTTGGTTTTCTGATGATAGAAAAGGCGGGTTAGATGAGGATATACTGAGTCGTTTGTTCAGTTCTCGTGAAACGCTGAATGCATTTTATTGGTTACTGCGCGAGCGGCTTGAAGCAGAGGGCTCGAACTTTGAAACAGCACTGAAAGAAGAGATGCCCGTTTTTCTAGAGCACCTAGCAAAGCATCCAAATGTTGCGGAGATAATGTCCAGTGCTCTTTCTCATGAGACGACACGTGCCTACATTCAGGATCATAATATATTGCCATTTTTTCTATATATATCCATTCCTGATGAGCTAGAAGAGCCTGAACTGGTTAATAAGCGCGTGGTATTGTCTCAGCTGTTAACAGACGAGGCTAATGGAGAACATTATCAAACGATTGTGTCGCGGTTGTATGGTGGTGCTTACCACTTGAGAATGAGGGGCGCTATGGCTGCTGAAAAATTAATACCTTTTTTTTTGAAAGGGAGTAACAGTGATGAACCTGATTGGGTGTTTCATCTTGAAAATTATCCACGAGAAAAGCTAGAAGTCTTGGCAGGTATTATGGTTGAAGTTGAGGCTGTGTTTAGAAAGTGTGTGAATGAATATCCAGGAGATGCGGATGATGCCGTGTCAGCGCGCAGGCTTTTACGAGCGACTCAAAACAAAGTACTTGCAGCTTTAGTGAAATATCCTGATTTACAGGAGGCAGCGGACGCGGCAAAACAGATTGTGAATAGAGAGCTTAGAATGAGGCCAGCTATTCATAAAATGTTGTTTAATGGGCTTGCCAAGGTCTTTGGGGTGGTGGGTATTCCATTTGGATATTATGAAAGATGGAAACAAATTGCTGTATTCTCAAAAGAGAAAGTGAAGGGCGGAAAACCATCAAAAGTTTTAAAAGAGCGGCTTGAAGAGACAAAAGAGAGAGCACGTACACGCTCAGTTTCTTCAGAAGAGCAGGAAGAAGCGCAGACTACCAATAAAGGCTCGACGCTTTCCTCTCAGATTTCACGATTTCTCAGACGACAGTAAAACAGTGCGTTAAGTGTGGCTGACGCGTTGAATGACCCAATAGCCAAGGCCTGATATCACTAAAATGCTTAAGCCAACCGCATAAGGTTCGAAGCTTGGACCAACAATGGCTAAAGCATCTGATGTGTGCATAAACGAAAAGGGAATAGCAACCAATACATCCATGAGCGCTGATCCTGCAACCAAACCACACGCGATAAGCGTTCCAATTTGTCTGCGGCTATTCATCATTTCGTTGCTTAGGTTTAAGCGTTTAAGACGTCGCTCCATGAGGTATGCGAGCATGCCACCTAAAAATAATGGAAATGAAGAGGACAGTGGTAAATACATACCAATTGCAACGCCTAAAATAGACAGTCGAAAGAAGCGCCCCAGTTTAAAAAGATGATTTAATACCAAAAGCCCCACAATCACAAGGGCTCCTGAAAACATCATATTCCAAGGTAATGTATTACGGAACATGGCTTCTGTAATGGCTGCAAGGAGGGCTGCTGTAGGGGCTGGTAGGCTATGACTTGGGTCCATATCTGGACGAGGCATGACGCCTGCAATGCCATACACCTCAAAAAGCAGCTGCATCACCGGTGGAATGACAAGCGCTGAAACAATAACGCCTAAGAGAAGCATCACTTGTTGTTTCCAAGGGGTTGCTCCTACCAGCTGGCCCACTTTTAAATCCTGCACATTGTCGTTTGAGATAGCAGCAATTCCCGTCACCATTGCGCCAATAATAATGGTAATGGCTTCAGCGGCTGTGAGTTGCTCAGTATCAAGTGGCGCATTTGAAAATAGCTGAATGGCCAAAAGCAATAGCCAGGCTGCAAATAAAATACCAGCAATGACAACCGAGCTACCAGGACTTGCAGTGACACCTACCATCCCTGAAAAATAAGCCGTAATAACAGAAAAGAGGAAGCCAATGATGATTACGTATAACACTGCAATAAATGTGAGGGTTGGCGCATAAGTGCCATTCAGTCCAATCACATTTAATGGAAAAAGCACTTGAAAAAAAAGAAATAAAGCGGCCGCTAATAGTAAAATTCCCATAAGGATATAAGGCATAGGAATGTCTTGTTCAGTGCGTATTAATGTCTCAGTTGGATGTTGTTGTGCAAACTGTCTGAGTGAGGTCACAATGCTTTTAAGCAAAGGGCGAATCAGTTTGGTAAATGTCCAAACGCCTGCAAACAGCATGCCGCCAATGCCTAAGTAGCGCATGTGGTTTTCCCAGAGCACGTTCAATGCGTCGTGTGCTGTATGCTGTGTCATGATGTCTGGGTGTAGTAAACTAACGCCTGGCAAAAGTAATGCCCAGGCAAGTAGCGCACCTAAAATAATACTGATGGCCATGTCACGACCCACCAAAAATCCGGCCCCTACCATGGTGGCTGAAAAGCCAACCCCAAAGCCAAAGAGTGTTTTTTTGACAATCACCCAATGGCTCCAGGCACTAGCAAGTAATTTAAACCCTACCTGTGCAAGCTCAATGGCTGCACCAATGAGTCCGCCGTATACAATGGGTTGGATGGAGGCTTTTTCATGCGACGTCTTGAGGACTTCTGCAATGGCGCGCCCCTCGGGAAAGCGTAAGTTAGTATCATGCACCAGCATACGGCGCAGCGGAATAGAAAAAAGCACACCTAGAATGCCACCACTGGCTGCGATAAAAAAGTTTGTCCAGTAGTCAAAGTGGTGCCAATAGCCAATAATGATAAGTGCTGGAATGGTGTATACAATACCGCCTGCAATGGCTTCTCCTGCTGATGCTGCGGTTTGCACGCCATTGTTTTCAAGGATGCTTGGGTGTTTAAAAAAGCGCAAAATCCCCATCGACAAAATAGCAGCAGGAATCGATGCAGAGGTTAAAATACCAAGCTTTAAGGCCAAATATGCATTCGACATGGCAAGTAGTAGTGTTAGTAAAATACCGAGCAAAATACTACGTCGTGTAAGCTCGGCAGGTGTGTTTGTTTCCATGACAACGTATTCCAAGTTCTAATTAAGTGCAGGTACCTGATGGGGTGGTTTTAGCCATTCTTTGTGATGCGATGTATCATAAATATCCCACTCCTGGCTAACATAACGTTTTTTATCCGTATTTAACAGTAGCCATGCTAAAAAACTCGCCACAGTGTCGGGTGTGATGAGTGTATTATTATCGTATAAATCCTGAAAAAACTGTTGTTTATCAGGGTTTTGATGCTCAGCTGCTCGAATATGTGCTTGCATCTCGGTGGCTACAATACCAGGCATGACGCTTGCTGTTGCAATATCGGGGCACTCTAGCTGCCAGGCGCGCGTTAGCATGGCAAGCCCCGCCTTAGACACACAATAAGGTGCCCAGCCTTGCACGGGAAAATGTGCCGCACCCGAGCCAATGTGAAGTACGCGGCCCTTTATAAGTTTTTGAATGAGTGCTTGTGTCAGAAAAAAAGGTGCGTTTAAGTTAACGTTCATAACATGAATCCACGCTTCCTCAGTTAAATTTTTCATGGAAGTAATAGGTTTGATAGTGCCTGCGTTGTGTATGAGGCCTTGGATGCTATCAACGGGCTTTAAGTGATTAAGGAGGTTACAACGCCCTTCAGCAGTTGCGACATCTGCAACGCAGTATTCAAGGCGAGAGTTTTCTGCTGCAACTGCACGCAGTGTTGTTTCATTTCGACCAATAATTAAAACGGTATTTCCTCGACTCACAAGTTTTTTTGCAAGGGCTTTTCCAATGCCGCGGCTTCCACCAGTAATCACAAACATTATTTTTTCTCCTAAAGCATGCGCGACAAATCATAACAGACCGTACAATTAGGGTCACGGAGGATTGTCTTGTGTGTTCATATAATGTACAATTTAATGGTTCATTATATTTAAAGGACTTGGAAGGTTAGTATCGATGAAAGACAAACTATTGAGAGAAATGTTGCGTGATTACGGGTTTAATGAAGCACGTGTCACAATTACTGACACAGATGTTGTCATTTCAGGTTTTCAGCAAACAGTGCCAGCATCTCAGCTGAAGGAAGAAGGCGCGCTTATTGAGGGTACCGCTGATAGCTATTATCATAATTATATTTACCCAGAGGGTTTACTTCCTCAGTATGAACGTATTACGGTTGCTCGTTATCCTGACAGAGATGTAGCGCGTCAAGGACGTGTACAAAGCATTACAGTGCCTGTGGAGGTAATATATCAAAATGATCCATCTTTTAATATAGATGAATTTATTTATTTGCAAAACGCCATTAATGGTGAGTCAACACATACGGGGCGTCTTTCAGAAGATGGCACTGCGTTTATATTTATCCCTGATGTGAATGCGACCTATAACGAAAAATTGTTACCTGGCATCTTACAGGAAATACAGCCAAGAATTGCGGATAATTTTGATGGTCCTAATTATGTGAGTGACCTGGGCCGTATTGCATCGCTTATTACCGTAGAGACAATCAGTCAGGCTCAGAGAAAGTTGATGGGGTATGGTGATGTTGTCACTGATTTATTAGACCTGAAAGATAAGAAAACGGATAGCTCGATTGCAACAGTAGGAACCTTGTGTATTAGTAAAAAAGCTTTTTATGCGCAGCTTGAAAAAATGGCACGAGAAGAAGGGCTACTCACAAAGTTAGTGCGGAAGCACTTAGGCATGGACACACGCCGGTGGGTTGTGGCTGATGTGGAATTATTAAGAAACTATAAGAACCGTACTGATTCTGCTGCGCGTAAACTGCAAAATGCAATGACAGATGGCGAAGAACCTTTGTATATCAGTACCACAACAGGGGGGCATGCATTTGCTGCGATGGTTGACTTTAAAAACCAACGGTTGGTTTTAGCGAATCCTTTAGGAATGTATGATGCTTTGGATAATGCGGTGGATGCACTAAAGGAAGTTACACAGTGTAACACGGTTATTTTTGCTAATACAATACAGCTGACAAGAGATGGAGATGTTGACTTTAATGATGTGTGTACGGCCGATGCAATTGTTTTGGCTTATATGCTTGAAGAACAGTACAAGAGAGGTGGTGTTTATGCAGGATGCTTGAATGAACAACAATTGAGAACGGCGCATTATTTGACGAGTGATGTCCCTTGCAGTGATGTTACTTCGCCAAAAGATGCTGAAAAAGATACATCTAAGAAACAATCGAAGGTTCAGTATATTGTTACAGGTCGTGACAAGGTCAATGTGGTTATGGATGAAATTTTAAAAGTTGCGATAGATGCCGCAGAAAAAGCGCAACAAAAGGGAGATTTTCCAGGAGGTATCGAGGTACACGGTGATGTAGTCGCGGCAGCTGACCTAAAAAGTACGTTTGATGACCATTTAGATAAGGTTGAGAGTGCTGATGAATCACTTGAGAATGCACAAAAATCATTGACTAAAGCGATTGAAAGCGCACGTTTAAATTTAACGAGCCATCACAAAATGAAATACCTGCTGGCGAATCTGTTGGTAGGGGTGCTGACGCTTGGCATTGTACCTATAGCAACACGTGTGTGTACGGGTCAGTGGGCTTTTTTCAGACCTGCAAATGCTTGGAAGATTGATAAACTGGAGCAAGAGGCGAAGAATTTAGATTTGAAAGAAGATAAAGGAGCTATGCCTGCGGCTTAGAGTGGTATTAGGGCCTCTTGAAATCAATGGAGCCACAATCAACGGGATGACGTGGAGAGTTACAATAAAAGGTAGTGTTTTATTGGAGCTCGCAGTTGGATATGACTGGTTTCTTGATACAACTCCCTTTATACTGCTTTTTTCTCTATAAAAGCTAGGCGTTCAGATGGAATTGGTCGTTGATAACACCCCGTTTAAAGCACTATTTGAGCCATTAGATTTAGGGTTTACCCAGCTTAAAAATCGATTACTGATGGGCTCGATGCACACAGGACTTGAAGAAGAAGGCACCCTAGACAGACTTGCCGCTTTTTATCGTGAACGTGCGCAAGGAGGGGTCGGGCTTATTGTAACTGGCGGTATTTCACCGAGCCGCGTTGGGCGTCTTGCGCCGGCAGCAGCTAAATTGACTACATCTAAAGAGCAAAAAAAACACGAGATTGTTACCCATGCAGTGCATGAGTTTGATGGCAAAATAGCCCTTCAAATGTTACATGCAGGCCGTTATGGTTATCATCCATTTATTGTGGCGCCGTCTCGCATTAAGGCACCTATTTCACCGTTTACCCCTTGGAAACTCACCAAACGTGGCATTTTAAAGACTATTCAGCAATTTGCACAGTGTGCAAAGCTTGCTCGCGCTGCAGGCTACGATGGCGTTGAAATTATGGGAAGTGAAGGCTATTTGTTGAATCAATTTATTGTTGCACATACCAATCACAGAAAAGATAATTTTGGTGGTGACTACCAAAATCGTGTGCGTTTTCCAGTTGAAGTGGTAAAGGCTGTACGTGAGGCTGTAGGAGATGATTTTATTATTATCTTTAGACTCTCAATGATTGACCTCATTGCAAAGGGCAGTAGTTGGGATGAGGTGGTGATGCTCGGAAAAGCTATTGAAGCGGCTGGTGCAAGCATTATTAATACGGGTATTGGTTGGCATGAGGCACGTGTCCCAACTATTGCAACCATAGTACCTGCAGCACATTTTACTGATGTAACCAAGCGTTTTAAACCGGAAGTGAGTATTCCGGTTGTGACGTCAAATCGCATTAACACGCCAGAACTTGCAAATAACATCATTGAGTCGGGAGCGGCCGACATGGTATCGATGGCGCGTCCTTTTTTAGCAGACTCACATTTTGCTAAAAAAGCATCACTGGGCGCATCAAAAGCAATTAATATATGTATTGCGTGTAACCAGGCTTGTCTTGACCAAATTTTTGAACATAAAACGGTTTCTTGTTTAGTGAATCCTAGAGCCTGTCATGAAACCAAGCTTGTTTATGAGGCAACCAGCTCACCCAAACAGATTGCGGTGGTAGGCGGCGGTCCTGCAGGGCTTGCTTTTTCACTTGTGGCGGCCGAAAGAGGACACCGGGTGACATTATTTGAACGAAGCCATCAATTAGGTGGGCAATTTAATTTCGCAAAACAAATTCCAGGCAAAGAAGAATTCCAACATACACTTGATTATTTTAAGTATCAGCTAGAAAAATTTGAGATAGAAATATGCTTAAATACGGAAGCGACCCCTGAGTTATTGAGTGCATATGATGAAGTAGTTTTGGCAACCGGTGTATTCCCAAGAATTCCATCTATTGATGGCATTGAACACCCATCAGTCATGACATATGCTGATTTATTGGAAGGAAAGCGTGAGGTAGGTTCGCGTGTTGCCATTATTGGTGCAGGTGGTATTGGATTTGATGTGGCGGAGTTTTTGGGCGCTGAAAGCAATGCTTCTAAAGCGGCCTTTTGTAAGGAGTGGGGTATTGATTTAGATGTGAAAACACGTGGCGGACTAAAGCCTAAAGAAAAGCCAGAAGTGCTGCGTGATATCACGTTATTGCAACGCAAAAAAGAAAAAATGGGACGGCGACTTGGGAAAACCACGGGTTGGATTCATCGCATGAGTTTAAAGCATCGTGACGTTAAAATGCTAACAGGGGTGAGTTATCAGCGCATAGATGATAATGGATTGCACATACTGGTTAATAATAAATTAATGGTTTTGGCGGTGGATGCAATTATTGTATGCGCAGGGCAGGAAGAAGCAAACACATTATATGCACCATTAAAAGCTGCAGGTCGCTCAGTACACCTGATTGGTGGGGCATTTAAAGCCTTAGAGTTGGACGCACGACATGCCATCAACCAAGCGTCTCGCCTAGCGGCAGTGCTTTAATCAGGCTAATTCGCATAAAATGAATGCATTCCGCTAGAATTTTTGCTATCATGTCGCCCTTGTGTTTTTTATTATTACTTATTTTTCCAGGTAGATTATGACGCACCCAATGCAAACCGCTTCAGCAGATGTTGTATCGTTCGCTGATTTGAACTTATCTGAGCCCTTATTGAAAGCGGTTCGTGACTTAAATTATGAAACGCCATCGCCGATTCAACAACAAACAATCCCGTGCTTGCTAGAAGGACGCGATGTGATTGGTAAATCAAACACAGGCTCTGGAAAAACAGCTGCTTTTGTGCTGCCAGCGCTTGAGAGGCTCGATTTAACAGAAGCTTTTCCGCAAGTTTTAATTATTACACCAACCCGCGAATTAGCATTACAAATTGAGGTACATGTTAAATCATTGAGTGCGCATTTACGAGGTGCGCGTGCGGTTGCTTTATGTGGTGGCCAAGATTACCAACCGCAATTAAAACGTTTGCGGGAGGGCGCGCATATTGTTGTGGGTACACCCGGACGTATGCTTGATCATATTGAGCGTGGCTCATTAGAACTTCATCAGTTAAAAACATTTGTACTGGATGAAGCAGATGAAATGCTTAGAATGGGCTTTATTGATGATGTTGAGCGAATTCTTTCGAATCTACCCGAAACACGCCAGATAGCACTTTTTTCGGCGACAATGCCGCCGCCGATTCGAAAAATTGCAAATCGTTATTTGAATGAGCCTGTTTCAGTTGAAATTCGTGAAAAAACGGCAACAGTTGAAAGTATTGATCAACGTTTCTTATTTGCATCTCCCGTACAAAAACCAAATGCGTTGTTACGTGTTTTGGCTGTAGAATCTTACGATGGTGTGATTATATTTACACGCACTAAAAATGGTGCGGAAGAGGTAGCGACGTTTTTACAAGAGCATGGACATCGTGTCATGGCGATTCATGGTGATATTTCGCAAGCGCTTCGCGAGCGAGCAATTGAACGTTTTAAGCAAGGGGCCATTAACTTATTAGTTGCAACTGATGTGGCGGCACGTGGTTTAGATGTAGACCGTGTTACGCATGTTATTAATTATGATATGGCACACGACTGTGAAACTTATGTGCATCGCATTGGTCGTACAGGACGTGCAGGTCGCAGTGGAACCGCTATTTTGTTTGTTTCGCCAAGAGAGGCACGTATGGTAAGTGTAGTTGAACGTCATACGAAGCAAGCCATTACTAAGATTGCGATTCCAACCGATGAAATGATTCATGCAGCAAGAGAAAAGCGTTTTATGGCGGGTATTGATGCACGAATTCAACACGAAAATGTGGGTGATTACCAAAAAATTATTCAAGCCTACCTAAAAGATAAAGCTGTTTCAGCCGAAGAAGTGGCTGCAGCTCTTGCACTGCAACTGAATCGAGACAAGCCATGGAAACTCGATGCTGTATTACCTGCAGCAAAACCAGAGCGACCACATAAAAAAGGTGAGGTGCGCTCAAAGCGTAGTCGTGTAGCACAAGGTTCATCACGTCCTGCATCGCGTGAACATCGTCGTGCCTCACATAAAGAAGAGTTATTTAGATTGGATGTTGGACGTATTCACGGTGTGAAGCCTGCAAATATTGTGGGTGCAATTGCAAATGAAGGTGGACTGCAAAGTCGTTTGATTACCGGACTTAAAATTCATGATGATTATTCAACCGTTCGCCTACCCAGTAAATTGCCTAAAGAAGCGTTTTTGGGTTTAAAACGTGCATGGGTATGTGGTCGTCCCTTAAAATTAACATCAATGGGGGTGGTTTAGCCTAATTTATGGTTTTAGTTTTGGGCATTTTAAAAAATACATCAGTGAGGGTTGTATGAAAGCAAAATGGATGGGACTGTTGTTGGGGGTGTTGATGTCTGGTGTAATGGCGGCGCCCGTAAACAAAATCGTTGTATTTGGTGACAGCCTCTCTGATACAGGTAATTTGTATGAATATATGCGTCACCAGCTCCCTATGTCTCCTCCATATCACGAAGGCCGTTTTACAGACGGACCGGTTTGGATTGAGCATGTGCTTTCACATTATTTTCCAGCGAACCCAAAATCACACCTTGCCAACTATGCCTTTGGAGGGGCAGGTATTGGGGGGGAAGATGAAAATGATGATGACATTGGAGATGGTGCACTGCTTAATTTGGACAGTGAAGTGAGTAGTTATTTATTAGCCCATAATGATAAAGCGGATGATGCAAGTTTATACGTGATTTGGATGGGCTCTAATAACTATTTATCTTTACCTGAAAATCTAGACGATGAATTACAGTTTACATTAACGGGCATTCGTCGCAGTATTGATGTATTAGTTGAGAAAGGCGCCAAACAAATTATGCTGGTAGGTGTGCCAGACTTAGGTCGAATTCCCATGGCACATGAATTTGAAGCAGAGACAGAACTCAGTTATTTATCGAATCAACACAATACAAAACTTGCGGCAGAAGTGGACAAACTAAAGCGCATTTACCCTCAAGTACAATGGGTATTTTATGATGTGAATCAGTTGCTGATTGAAGCACTGGAGCACCCAGAGAAGTACGGGTTTACGAATGTGATGGGGACCTGCTACGACACGCTGGATTACGAGCCTTCTTCACAGTCTATCTTGAATATGGCTGTTCGCATTAAATCGCATATGCGTGCTGAAAACATGTGCGATACCTACTTATTCTTTGACCCCGTGCACCCTTCCGGGCGTGCACATCGGTATATTGCAGAGCGGGGTATTAAACGATTAGATGAATCAAACATTAAGTTTGATTCATTTTCACATTAAATGGCATCTATTTTGACTTAATAGGTGAGGTGTAATGCCCTAAATCCGTCATCTCTGTATAGGTTACGTATTTTGTTGGCAGGACTTTGAAAAATTTTAAGGGATATAGCAACTCGAGATGACGAGCCTGTGAGATACGATGTGTATTGAATTAAGGCAATACAAACAAGGTTGATTGATTTATTCCCTTTTTGATCTACATTTTTAAGATGTGATTAAATTAAATGGGTCGTATCTATGCCAAATAACACTGTTAGGCGCGTGCCAACTGCTTTAATGGAGGTTGTGCGACGATCGTCACATCAGTTCAAGTTGCTCGAGGGGGTAGCTGGTAAAGAAGTGCTATCTTTGGATCAAATAGATACGTCTGGTTATGTTTCTATGAGTTTGCTATCAGATGGACGCTTGAAAACGGTACCTGCTACTGGGGTGATGAGTGAAATAGAAAGAAAGTGTTATCAGTTTGATGAAATAATCAAGAGTAAGCACTTGAAAATTCTTGAAAACTCAGGGCGACAAGGGCGTTCTGATGGCGTATTTGTGCATCTGCTCAGTACGAAGCGAGAGGATAAGTTACCGTTCAGCGAGATATTAGCAATGTTTCTTTTGAGTACGGGACGGCCCAGCATCATATTTTCAACGCAAGCCACACCTCAATTTGAACCCTATGTTTCACCACTCGATTTTGCGGGCGCGTACCATCATCAACACGAAAACGTTCAAGATGGATGGCTCCAAGTTTCAAAATATATTGCAACGCGAGATCCTAGCGGCCTTATCATGATACATGATCCAATAGACTGGGAAAAGATAATACACTCTGTACATTTAGAGATTATGTCGGATGTGGAGCTAATCGAGGAGTTTCATAAAGTGCTTCTTCCTGATGAAAGTCAAGACATGCCTATCTGGGATAAAATAAAGCAAATAGCCGTAATGACTTATGGCGGTGCAGGTGGAGAGGTTGCGGAGAATGCGGCGATACGGAGAGCAAAAGCTGCTTTAAAGACTTTAGAGCGTGCGTGCCAAGCAATTAATGTAGTGAATGCAAGCGTAGGGCTTCCGCCGATTACTAACCGACTTGCTTTGGGTGATGGGCCTGATTTTGAGGATGGAATACCTGGTCTGGGAAATAGATAACTTAAAGGCGTGACTAATGGGTTATTTTTGTTTATAATTAAATCATATTGGTCTTTGGTTAGTTGAGGAGTTTCTGAAATGTTGAGTCTCTCAAAGCGCTTTTTTTCGGCTATCCCGGCAAAGGCAAAAATTTACCATTGTGTAGGTGAGTGTTCTCTTTTACCGAAAAAATTAGAGGGTAAGGTGAGATTCAATCCAGGTATCGCGATCCAGACAAGTTTAACGAACTATCAGGATTTCCTTGCGGGTAACGGCCCTGGAACTCGTTGGCCTGTAAGTGTTTATTTTCGTACGAACGAGAAGGCATATATACCTGATGGCATTTCGGAGGATGCTCGCGTTTGGGATGAGGAAATGATTGAAGCTGAGATTTTGGGTTACTCTAAGGACGGTGGTGTAACAGTGCATGAAGTCACCCCTCTAGATACTATTAATGAGTCGCCGAAGCCCTAGTTATATCTAGTGCAATACTCATCTGAGAATAAAATAATAAACGTACTTATTTCTGATAGACTCATTTGTATTTTTCGGTCACGCTTCCTATCGTCGAAAGCATTGTTCTCGCTTTTTAGAATGTTGAGGGAGGCGCAAAAGCCAATTCCAGTAGGGCCTTATATGGACTCGACCATATAAGGCCCTAGTATTCTGGGTTGATCTTTCGCCTCAAATTACGTACTTTGACATAAAAGTTTTATCAAGGAATGATATGAAGGCGTTTTTTATCAGTGTTTTTTTGGGGCTGTTTATTCAAAATGCTTTTGCATTACCTATGAGTAAGATAGTTGTATTTGGTGATAGCTTATCAGATACAGGGAACTTTTATAAACACATGTATTATCAGTTTCCACCCTCTCCTCCATATTACAAAGGACGCTCTTCTAATGGTCCACTTTGGATTGATTACGTATTAACCCACTATTATCCAAATGATGCTGAAGCACATATCTTAAATTACGCCTTTATAGGCTCAGGGGTTGGTAGTGATGAAGAAGATGACGATGAAGATACAGTGGTTGATGACGCGGTATTTAATTTTGGGGGACAGCTGCAAAAATATTTTTCGGAACAGACTGAAACCATTAGTCCATCCGTATTACATATTATTTGGATTGGTAGTGACAATTACATGGCGTATCCAAAGGATGCAGATGCGGAAATTAATTTAACGATTGAAGGGATACGACGGGGGATTGAACAGCTTGTAGAGAAGGGAGCGAAGCAAATCATGTTAATTGGCTTACCCGACTTTGGGTTGTCTCCCTTGGCACGTAACCAAAATAGAGTTGAGTTGTTCACCTACTTATCGACACAACATACTTTAAAAATTGAGCAACTGGTTGAGCAACTCAAACAGCGCTATCCTGAGGTGCACTGGATATTTCAAGGTGTGGGAGATGCGTTCTTGGATGTAATAACGCATCCTGAAACTTATGGGTTTACTAATGTGACAACCGCGTGCTTTGAGGATTTAGGTTATTCAGCGTTGTACGGATTGGCGTTGAAAGGGTTGCGCGGAAAGGCTAAAGAAACACCTAAAGATACCTGTGATGGTTATTTATTTGTTGATTCAGCGCATGTATCTACGCGAGCACATGCGATAATTGCACAAGCAATCATTGCATCTTTGGACAAAGGCATGCTCTAGTTGGAGTAAGTTGGTTTACCAGCCATTTTGTTTACAAATAGCTTCATAAGCTTTTCGAATAGCTTGAGTTTTTTCATTGGCCTGTTTAATTTCAGCTTCTGAGTGACCCTTGCCAATATACTTATCCGGGTGATACTTGCTAATTTGTTTGCGGTAGGCGCGCTTTACTTCTTGTTGGGTTGCATCGCTAGAAACGTTTAACAATGTATACGCACTTTCAGGGGGTGGGCCTGCATATGACCTGGATATATTTTCATGTCCCCAGTGATAACGACGTTTTTGCTGAGTATATTGGTGAAATTGCGTATAGAATGCGTCGTGTGTATGGGCTTGTTCATGTAATGGGGCTAAACCTAACTCACTGAGTAGCATATTTAAGACTGTGATTTTTCGGGGTGTTAATCCACTAATTTGAGCAATACGATATTGCAGTTGAATAAATGCAAGCAATAATTGACGGTTATCTATGGCAACATGCTTGAGTGATTGTAAAGGCTCATTAAAGTCAAATGAAGGAGCTTTTCCTTGTCTGAAAAAGGCTTTGGCATGTGTACGTTCGGTATGGTTAAGTCGAAGCTCTTGCATGATAGCTTTAGCACAACGAATTTCTTCTGCTGATACATGCCCATCGATTTTACAAAGATGCCCCATAATTGAGAAAGTGGCTCGTTGAAACGCTTGTCTAACAGGTATGCGTTTTTCATTATGGTAAGCCTGGTGTGGTTTTGAGAAATGTTCGCTTAGGCCACGGTCAAAAAGGCTTCCAATGAAAATACCCAGTAGTGCGCCAGACGGGCCTGCAATGAGAAAACCGAGGGCGGCACCCAATATTTTTCCCCACCAGGCATGTTGTGTAAGATAGGAACGCAGTAACATGTTATTTTCCAAAACCAAACTGTGTATAGTATACCATAGGGTTATTTTATTCAGGTAAACCGGTGATGGGTAAGCATGCTTTATTAACGCCTAAAGAACAAGCACTGGTTGATGTTTGGGAAGCGCATGTGCGCTGCGAGTTTGAAGCGAAAGATATCGATGACACTATGGCTACCATGGTTGAAGGGGCCTATGTGCATAATATTCCAACGCTTTTGGGAGGAATGGGGCTTGCTGATGTGCGTGCATTTTATACCCAATCTTTTGTACATCACCTGCCTCCAGATACAGAAATAGTTCTTATTTCGCGCACAGTCGGTCAGTCACAGCTAGTAGATGAACAAATTTTTAAATGTACGCACACGATACCGATGGAGTGGATGTTGCCTGATATTTCACCAACAGGTAAACGCATAGAGGTACCACTCGTTGCAGTGATTGGATTTCGTGAGGGAAAAGTAGCGCACGAGCATATTTATTGGGATCAGGCTTCTGTTCTTGTGCAGGTTGGATTGCTAGATGCAAAACAGTTACCGGTTATAGGTGTGGATAGTGCGAAAGCGCTTTTGGCGTGCTTATAGTGGTAGCAGTGAAAAGTGGTATTGATGAGGCGGTTAGCATCTTGTACGCAGTGAGCATATGCCACTTTACAAGAGATGAAGATGTCTCTTTTCTTTTTTAATGGAGTGGTCGTAGCAAGGGGGGGGATTGGTGTAGTGTTACTGTATGTGCTTTTGTATAATGCCGCGAGTGATGACTCTAAGGCCTAGTAAATATGCGCTTTCTTTATACTATTTCGTTGTATCTATTATCTCCCTTTATTGTATTGCGTCTATTTTTAAAGGGACGTAAAAATTCTGCTTACCGCGCACGCCTTAAGGAACGCTTCATGCTTTATGTGACGACAGTGTCTCCAGTTGATGTATGGGTGCATGCGGTGTCTCTGGGTGAAGTCGTTGCAGCAAAAATGTTGATTGAACAAATGCTTGCTGCCAATCAGCGCGTACTTGTGACCACCATGACACCAACAGGTTCAGAGCAAGTGTGTCGTTTGTTTGGTGATAGTGTGTTACACCAATATGTGCCATATGATTTTCCGAGTGCTTTGAAACGGTTTTTTAAGGTGTATCAGCCACGTGTAGGCATCATTATGGAAACAGAGTTGTGGCCTAATTTAATGGTTGAAGCCAAAGCACATCATGTTGCTTTATTTGTTGCAAATGCGCGCATTTCTGATGCTGCGTTCCGTGCTTATGAACGAGTACGCTGGTTTTTTAAGCCGATTTTTACAAGTATAGCAGGTGTATTTGCGCAGAGTGAACATGATGCCAGGCGCTTTAAGGCTTTAGGAGTGCCAGAAGATAAAGTGCTTGTACTCGGTAATATGAAGAGTGATTTGAAAGTGTCGGCAGACGTTTCTGAACCACTACGTTTTTTAAAAGAAGCATGGGGTAAGACTCGACCGGTTGTGATTGCTGCGAGTACACATGATAATGAAGAAGAGCAAGTGCTTGCAGAGCTGTCTGTATTGCAAAGAATTGTGCCAGATGTCGTGCTGCTTATTGCTCCTCGGCATCCTGAACGTTTTGAGACAGTTTACCAACTTGCAAAAGCACATCAATTTAAGACAGGGCGTCGCAGTCAAGAAGCTACAGTTACACCTGATAAAGAAGTGGTGGTGTTGGACTCATTAGGTGAGCTGCTTGGTTTTTATGGCTTGAGTGATTATGCCTTTGTGGGAGGCAGTTTTGCACCCATTGGAGGGCACAACGTACTTGAGCCGATAGCGCTTGGTGTGCCTGTTTTTTGTGGCATGTTTATGCAAAACTCAAAAAGCTTGTGTGAGGAGCTGGTGCGTGTTGAAGCAATGCAGCAAGTGCCTGATGCAAAGAGCTTGGTTGAGGCTATTGGATTATTGCACAGTAATGCCAGTACGCGAGAAGCACAGGTGAAGCGCGCAACAGACGCCTTGAGAGCAAGTCAGGGGGCTGTCACACGTCACTTTGATGCAATAGCATCTTATTGGAGCTAATTACCTTGATTTTGACGCTCTTTAATTTCTGAGAGCGTTTTGCAGTCGATGCAGAGGGTTGCGGTTGGACGCGCTTCAAGGCGACGCATGCCAATCTCGATGCCACAGGCTTCGCAGTAGCCAAAATCATCTTCGCTAATTCGCTCAAGTGCGTCTTCAATTTTTTTGATGAGTTTTCTTTCACGGTCGCGTGCGCGCAGCTCAATGCTGAATTCTTCCTCTTGGCTTGCGCGATCGGCTGGATCGGGAAAGTTTGCAGCCTCGTCTTTCATGTGTGTAACAGTTCGGTCAACTTCTTCCATAAGCGACTTGCGCCATGCGAGTAAAATAGACTCAACGTGTGCACGCTGCTTCTCATTCATGTATTCCTCACCCTTTTTCTCAACATAAGGGCTAATATCTATATTTCCAATGGTATCGTTATTCACTATGAGTTCACTCTCGTATTGCTGAAATTTAACAGCCCTTTCCTTGTATGTCAGGGGTGCATGTGAAGAGGGTAGATATATCAAAAAAATGAGGGTGCTTCAACTATTATGTCTCAGATAGGCGATGTCTATTTTGAAGCATCGCTTGTAGTTTTTCACGTTCAGACGAGGTTAGGCTTCGTTCACGTGCTTTTTTTATAAGCGCATCTATTTCACGTGTTTCGTTTTTTTGTGCCAAAAATTGGATGGTTTCAATGAGCTCATCATCGAGTGCTTGCAGCGGCACTTGATGTTGCCATGCTGCGAGTTTATTCATAGCATCGAATAGCGGTGTGTCTCGGAAGAGCTCAATTAAGCTTGCGGTATTACTCTCGGGATATGCTGAAAGGTGCTTCAGTAGACATTTGAGTGGCTTTTGATTGGGCTCTTGTAATGCATCTGTTGATGGCAGTTTGTCACATATTGCCTGATAACGCTCCGGATGTTGAAGTAGTAAGGCCGTTGCAAGTCGAATCGGGGTGCGTTTTAAGGGGAATGCTTTCACAGGTGTTTGGGGTGTTTCTTTTGAAGAGAGTGTTGTTTTGACACGGTGTGCGTCGAGATGTGTAAGACGCGCCAGCTCATCCAGTAGGAGTTCCTTATAAGGGCCTTCAGGAATTTTTTGGTAAAAAGGAATAATAGCCCCAAGGAGTTGGCTTCTACCTGCAAGAGTTGCCATATCGAGTGAGCTTGTGAGTGCTTGCAATAGGTGCTCGTGCAATGGTGTTGCACTTTTTAGACGTTGATTAAAAGCTTCAGGACCTTCTTTGCGAACCAAACTATCTGGATCCTCATTTTCAGGTAGAAAAATAAATTGTGCATTCAGCGTGCCATCGAGTGTGGGTAAGGTATTTTCAAGGGCACGAAAGGCAGCTTTTCTGCCTGCTTCATCGCCATCAAAGCAAAAAATGAGGGTGGTTGTATGCTTACTTAAAAGTTGCACATGATAGGTACTGGTTGCAGTGCCCAAGGTTGCAACCGCATTTAAAATGCCTTGTTCTGCAAGGGCGATAACATCCATATACCCTTCAACAATCAGGATATTTTCAGGAGACTTTGAGTGGGATGTAAGTACTTGGTGTAGGCCATATAGTTCGCGATTTTTTTGAAAAATAACTGTTTCTGGTGAATTTAAATATTTGGGTTTTTGATCGTTCTCAATGGCACGTCCACCAAATCCAATGAGTCGACCGTGTCGGTCATGAATGGGAAACATCACGCGATGACGGTAGCGGTCGTAAGTGCTTTTATCATCTTTTTGAACCAGCATTCCGGTTGTAATAAGTGCGTTTAAATGTGCTTTAAAAGGGGTATCAAGGGCGTGCCAGCCTTTTGGCGCGTAACCTATCTGATAACGCTCCATTGTCGCTTTGCTTACGCCGCGATGGTTTAGATAGGCAAGTGCGCGATTGTTTGAGGTGAGTAGTGTTTTTTGATAAAACAAAGTGACACGACTGAGTAGCTCATATAAAGGAAGGCTTTTGGTGTGTGATTGTTTGGTTTGTGTAGCTTGAGGTACCTCAAGACCTGCTCGTGCTGCCAGTGTTTCGATAGCTGTGGGGAAATCTTGGTTTAGGTAACTCATTACAAAGCTAATGACATTGCCACTCACACCACACCCAAAGCAGTGATAAAACTGTTTTTTTGCAATAACATTAAAAGAAGGTGTTTTTTCATCATGAAATGGGCAGCAGGCTGCATGACTTGTCCCTTGTTTTTTGAGAGGGACATAACTGTCAATGAACGTTACGATATCAGTTTTTGCAAGTAGCTCGTCAATAAATTGCTGCGGAATTAAGCCACTCATAGCATCATCCCTACGTCTGCTGGTTGGTATTTTAGAATTTCAATGCAGTTTAGCTTTAATCAAAGCGCTAATAGCTGCCATATCGGCGCGACCTTGAATACGCGATTTTAGATAGGCCATAATTTTTCCCATATCACGCATAGACTGAGCGCCTGTTTCATAGAAGGCTTCGGTAATAAGCGCATCTACTTCTGCTTCAGAAAGTGGTTTAGGTAAGTATTGCTTAATCAAGGATAGCTCGAAGCCTTCCTGTTCTACAAGATCTACTCGGTCTGCTTTTTGGTATTGTGCGATAGATTCTTGCCGCTGTTTTGCAAGTTTATCGAGGAGGGCAAGCATACGGGCATCATCAAGCTCGATACGCTCATCCACCTCAATTTGTTTAATAGCAGCCGTAATTAAACGAAGCGCACGGACGGTACGCATATCACGCGCACGCATTGCTTCTTTTAGATCAGTATTAATACGGGCTTTAAGACTCATTATTAACGTCGACGTTTGTTAACTTTTTTAGAGATAGTTTCACGCGCAATTTTTTTCAAATGACGCTTCACAGCAGCTGCTTGTTTACGCTTACGTTCAGCCGTTGGTTTTTCATAAAATTCACGACGACGTAATTCTGTTAAAATTCCAGCTTTTTCACAAGAACGTTTAAAACGACGGAGCGCATACTCTGGGTTTTCGCCTTCTTTGACGCGAACTGTAGGCATTCAGGGGTCCTCTAGTCTAAAAAATATGTAAATGAATCACAATAAGGCCTGCATTTTAGTCGTAGGTTCGCATAGAGTCAAGGTTTGTGTTATCAGCAGTATAAAATTCATCGGCTAAATAATTATCATTTTTAGTCACCCACAATGCCTTTGTTAAGATGATGTGCTTTGACTTCTTCGTCAAGGCTTGCTGCCTCAGTGAGCGCAGCGACATTTTGTTTAGTAAAAAAGCCATCAAATTGATGACAGCGTTCAACGTATTCAGTGATGAGTAGGGAAAGGGATGAATGTTTTGAGAAAATCTGTTTTAAGTCAGGTTCATCTTTGCATTCACCAAATATTTTAGCCAAAAAACCGATGTACATTTGTTCACGTAACACTTTAATCACAAAGTCGAGATTTTTCATAGTGGTACTGTGATCTCCATCAGCAATCTCAATGGCAATATGATGCATACGACGCCCGTAGTTTCGAACAAAGTTTTCAGTAGGCATCGGTCTTTTTTCAAAAGAGTTCACCATAAAGGGCGTGTTGTTAGCAGTAAATACTTTTGCGGGAGATTCAATATCATGTCCGCTAGGGACACGGTTGACGTTGGTCGATGAGTTCATATCACCAATATTGTAAGCACCCCAAAAATAGTAATTGCTGAGGCATAAAAATTCTAAAATGGCGTCTTCACGCTCACCTGCTAGAATGCGAGTTGCTAAATGGTCAATGCCTTTCATGAGAGGTTTAATACCACTGGTTTTCGAAAATGCATCAATTTCATCGAGCGCTTCTTGTTGTGCTTGAGTTAGGCTAAAAGGCTGGCCTAGTTCAAATGTTTCAGGGTTGAGTAGGTCCTTTTCTACATAACCAAGGCTGTTAAAGGTGTGATCTGACATACGTGTAAAGGCAAACAATGGATTCACAAAAAATTTATTTTTAATGCGGTTTGAGTCTTGAAAATGGAAGTCATGACTCTCTAATATTTTTCGGGTTTCAACTAAGTTCTCACAGTGAAAGAGTTCGCCCACATAGCGGGCATTGCATTTTTCGCGTGCATTTGGATACATAGAGTTAACACGTGCCAAATCATCTTCAAAGTTTGGGTCAAGCGGCTCCATGACAATAAATAAAGGTGATTTTTTAGTGTTTTTTAAAATATAAATACGATGTGTATCAGAAATAAAATTTTTATAACAACGATAGGGCATCATTGCATATAGTTCTTGTAAATAGAGGAATGCATCTCCCGTTTGTACTTGAACGATAACTGCCCTCATATTACCAATTAAATCATTGAGACCACAGGATTGTCTGCGTTCATAAATTTTAAGACGATATTCATTGAAATAGTCTGAGTTTTTTTTATCTCCTTTGGGGGTATATTGCATGGGATCAATCATTATGAGTTCCTTTTTTAAAAAAACTGTCTGATCAAAAGGTAGACCAATAAGGGCTTACATGCTATAATTGGTTCAATTTTTGAACTAATTAAGCCTTTAGTTTGGAGGGGGTCATGTCAGGTCGGAACTTAGACGCAGCTTATACAGTAGCGCTTGCTACGTTGAAAAAAACAGTGAAACAATTAGAGGCTCGAGATGAACATCCAGTTAAAATGTCGGCACTTGCTTTTATTCAAAAAGTTGAAGCTTTGAAAGAAAAAAAAGAAGAGTCAGATGCACGATTGGTTGAGGCACTTGAAAGTACGGATGACTTGTTAAAAAGAAAGCTGTCATTAGAACGTTATAACCGTATTGCTGATGGGATGATGTCCTCTTCTAAAAAAAATGGTAAGTCTGTCTTAGGTATTGTGATGCACTACTTGAGTTGGGCCATTTTTATTGCCTCTGTAGTGACTTTGTTTACAGGTCCTTTTCTATCTGCAATGTTTGGATTTGTGACGAGCTATTGTATTAGTGCACTTCAAAATCACATTGATTCGGACAAACCGAAATTGGTGGATGCGCCTACTATGTTATCTGAAGGCATGGGTATTTTTGCCAATAAATGTTTAGATGAAAACGTGATTGATGCCAGTGGACTTTGTTATTTGTCACTGACTGCATCACTGTAATTTTATCCAGGCCCACCCGGGTAAACTGGGCGGGCGTTTGTTCTGAGAACTTAGGACTGTTACTTGTTTTATCTTTTCTAAGCGGGCATGATGAATACACTGTTTGATGGAGGTAACTGATATAAGGATATAGACCATGTGGTTAAAGCGCACAGTGTACGCCTGCCTTTTTGCTTTTTCTCATACATCTTATGCTGGCACTATGGGTGCCCCGCAAGCAAATTTCGAAGGACTTTTATTTGGTGTGGGAGGGGGATATTTAAATACCAACTTAACCAAATGGACGAATGCGACGATGTTTTCGACGTTTCCGGCTGTTACAGAGTTTTTTCGACAAGACAATATCAAAGACACGCTAAGCCCTATTGCAAATGCAAGTTATTTTGCTGACTTTAAAGATGATTGGCTTTGGGGTATTAAGGGAGTGTACAAGTATTTAGGCGTGCAGCATCCAGGTTTATTTTGGTCCGGTACTTATCAAAATGGCACGTACCAAGAAGCGTTTTTTCAAACGGAGTTAGTGCAAGAATTTTTTCTTACCTTAAATGCGGGTTATCAACTTTTCCCAAACTGGTTAGTTTATTTGGGGGTTGGCCCTTCAATTACAGATGCTGAAACGGAGCTTCGTGGAAACTTGTTGTCGAGTACTGCCACAACCTTTCAGTATGTTGAAACAACACGTAGCAAAGTTGTATGGGGTGTTGCAGGGCAAGTTGGCTTTGAATACATGCTGCCTCATCGATTTATGCTTGATTTGTCTTATAATTTGGTAGTGAGTCCTAAAACAACCATGCCGACCACCTATTTTGCAACGGATACGGCTAACTTCTATAACACGTTTACACAGCGCGTGCAGTTGTTAGAGCAAGGGCTTAATGTGACGGTGAATAAATACTTCGCTTAATCTTGGGTGAGGAGCTTTGTATGCTGAAACAGATGACGCTTTGCTTGGGGCTCATGTTTTCTTTCGATGCAATGGCCATTCATTTATCGAATGGTCGATGTGCCTTATTATACGATGATATCAGCTCGACAGGGCCGAGTGGTAAGAAAACACAAGATCCAGGCCATTGGATTTCAAATATTACTGCTTTTAATGCAGGGGCTGCTGTAGGGAAAGAAATCAGTTGCCTATATCCTTATGCGGGAGACATCGAGCTATATTGTACAGGGCCGAGTGACTGTATTTATGCGGGGCCTAAAAAGAATACATTTGTCTATTATAGCGCGGGTTTGCCTTCAATTAAGGCGTATCATAACGCGTTTCCTAAAGCCATTATGTTGCCAATCATTGATGGTAGTACAAGCAGCACATTGCTCAAAGCTTTAACTTATACTGATGTTGGCACCAATGTGGCAGACTTGGTGGTTGAGCAGGTGTGCAACGACCCCAACTCGGATGGCGTGTTTTTTGACTTAGAGCCATTTGATATTAGTGTGCCCGGCCAATTTGCATTTTACAGCGAAATTACAAAGCGCTTTGCAGAGAGCCCATGTGTGGATACAAACCACCCTAAAGGGCGTGTGTTTGGTGCTTTTTTGAGTCCTGGAAGAATAAAAAACTGGAGCCAAGTCAAGGCTGCATTTGGTGACGTTGGATTTGCTGCTGTGTCGGGGTATGATATCAAAGATACGAATCCACCGACACCAACGAGTATGCAGTTATATCACTCGAGTGTAACGGGCATGTTAACTACGATGAATAAGGCATCTCAAACCTATAAAATTCCTTATAAACTGGTTGTGCCATGGGCTGCAAGCTTTGGTGAGTTTAATCAATATGGTATGTATGACGCATCTAACCCACCTTCGTATTTTAAATTGATTAAGGATTATACGCCTGAAGGCATTACCCAGCTTGCCTATGTGCAGGCGGCGAGGGCAATTATTACAGCCATTGCAAAAAGCCCCTATTACTTGGGCATGGATGGTTGGAGTTGGAGTCAGTATAAATCTCCTGCAGCCGAACAAATGCTGTTGCCTGCTATTCCTGAAGGGGCTGTCGTGCAATATTTACAGAAAAACTAGGGCCCGTTGACTTTTCATTCCGCCTACTTGTCCCATCTTTTCGAGGTTAAAATACGAGCTCATTCTAAGCATCACATAGGTGAGTGTCCTTTTTAACACTCTGGGAAATTAACAGCGAGCCCGCCAAGAGAGGTTTCTTTATAGATACTTTGCATGTCAGTACCTGTTTGTAGCATGGTTTTAATGACTTTATCAAGTGACACATAATGAGTGCCATTTCCAAGTAGTGCCATGCGCGAGGCATTAACAGCTTTAACAGCTCCCATTGCATTACGTTCAATACACGGAATTTGAACAAGCCCCATGACCGGATCGCAGGTCATACCTAAGTGATGTTCCATGGCAATTTCAGCAGCATTTTCAATTTGTTCAATTGAGCCACCTAACACAGCGGTTAAAGCACCTGCAGCCATTGAAGAGGCCACGCCAATTTCACCTTGGCATCCTACTTCAGCACCCGAAATAGACGCGCCTTTTTTATATAAAATACCAATAGCGGCAGCGGTTAAGAAGTAGGTATAGGTGTCTTCATCACTTACATGTTGATGTGCTGTTTGCATGTAGCGAAAAACGGCGGGGATAATACCAGCAGCGCCGTTGGTAGGTGCTGTTACAATACGCCCTCCGGCTGCATTTTCTTCATTGACGGCAATTGCATAGAGATTTAAGCGGTTGAGTACATCGGACACTTCATAGGTGCTTTTAATGCCTTGTTTGGCATTTAATTTTTGCAGTAAGTCATGCGCACGACGTTTTACGTGTAAGCCGCCTGGCAAGGTACCCGTGTGTTCACAGCCTGCATCAATACATGCATTCATGACATGTGCGATCTTTAATATGCCTTCATAAATGCTTTTCTTATCGCGAAAGGTTTCTTCGTTCTTGAGCATAAGCTCAGCAATGCTCAGTTGATAGGTTTGACAGTGTTTAATCAATGCTTCTGCTGTTTCAAAGGGATAGGGAAGCGCGTTCTGCTCAGGAGCTTCATGTCCGAAGGCTTCATCGGTCACAATAAAGCCGCCACCAATGGAGTAGTATATTTGGTTTAGCAGCGTGTCATTCTGTTCATTGTAAGCAGTGAACCGCAGGCCATTGCTGTGTTTGGGTAAGTTCTCTTTTTGCAGTAAGCGTAAATCGGCAGCTGCATCAAAGGAAATCGCTTGTTTTCCACCCAGTTGTAGTGTTTTTTCTTCAATAATGGCTTGCATGCGTGGCACCATGGTGCTTGGGTCGACTGTTTCGGGCATTTTGCCTTCAAGGCCATTCAGTATCGCTTTATCAGTGCCATGCCCGATACCAGTTAGTGCGAGTGAGCCATAGAGTTCTGTTTTAACACGTTTTACTTGTTCAAAGCAGTCCAGCTCATTGAGTTGCTCTAAAAAAGCATTGGCGGCAAGCATTGGGCCTACGGTATGGGAGCTAGAAGGGCCAATGCCCACCGAAAATAAATCAAATAAACTGATGCTCATGTGAATCCTTTTTCATTATTAAGGCAGGGCAAAATGCCAATTCATAGCTTTGGACAACTTTTCAAGCATGATACCACCGCGGACGCTGTTACCTTTTGCATTGACGCGTGGGCTTAAGGTGGCAATGCCAGCTTTTCCAGGCACCGTTGCAATGGTATAGCCTGATACACCACTTTTAGCAGGCATTCCTGTATGCACGAGGTGTGTGCCACTTTCATCATATAAGCCACAAGTTGCCATAATGGCCAAGGTAATTTTACAGGTTTTTTGTGAAATAATGACATCTCCAGTACTTGGATCACGGCCTGCATTTGCGAGCAATGTCGGTAAATATAGCATTTGCTCAAGCGATGTTTCATAGGAACATAACGTAAAATATAAGTCCAGGGTTTCTTGTACGCCTTTCCCGAGATTGCCGCGGCTATGTAATAAGTAGGCGAGTGAGCGGTTGCGATCGCCCGTTCTTTTTTCGGATGCGAATACCAGCGGATTGAGTGCAAGCCGCTGGTTAAATACAATTTTCACCCATTTTTCAAGCCACGCAAACTGCTCTTCGCCGACCCCTGGAATATGAGATGACAATACAATAGCGCCAGCATTGAGCATGGGGTTTGAGGGTTTGGGGCCAAATTGTTCAAGGCGGGTGATAGATGCAAACTCATCGCCTGATGGTTCAACGCGCACCCACTCGAATACTTGTTCGGGACCGTATTCTTCGAGCAAACCGATGAGTGGAATGAGTTTGCTTGTACTTTGTAAAGTAATACGGGGTAGCGGCATGTTACAATACATGACAGGTTCGCCGCCGAGCGGATGAACTGCAATGGCAGTGAGGTCGTTATCAACATTTGCAAGTTCGGGGATATAATTTGCCGTTTGACCTTCTTGATTTTTTTCTGCAGTTTCAACGATTTGTTTGAGTAAATCAACGCTAACGTTGGATTTTTTTGTCATACTTTACTCCATTCGTTGACCTTAGGGCTGGTCATTATACATTAAGTCTATCACTTCTGTATCTGTTGTTTGAGAAAAATCCTCATACCACAGGCCAACCGCTTGTAAATCACGTGGCTTTTTGAGACAAACGAGCTTATCGACCAGGGGTGTGAGTTGTTTACACGTGGATGCCGCAGCCACCGGAATTGCTAAAATGAGTTGTTTGGGACGTTGTGTGCGAAGTGTTTGAATAGCAACTTTCACGGTGGCGCCCGTTGCAATGCCATCATCGATCAGTATCACAGTGTTTCCTGAAAGTTGCAGTGGAGGACGCTTTATTCGATAAAGAGCTTCTCTACGCACGAGCTCCAATTGTTCTGTTTGTATTATAGTATTAATGGTTGCTTGTTTTATATCGAGGTTTTGTAAAATATCTATATTTAAATATTGGGCATTTTGTGCAATGGCGCCCATTGCAAGTTCTTCTTGGCCTGGCACGCCAATTTTTCGAATGATGAGTACATCAAGCGGTGCATGCAGTGCTTTTGCTACTTCATAAGCAACAGGTACGCCGCCGCGTGGTAGCCCTAATACCATCAGATTAGGTTGGTTAGCATATAGCTTGAGCTTCTTTGAAAGCGCTATGCCTGCATCACGACGGTTAGTAAATAATTTCATTATTTAAACACAGTTATGAGTATATTTAGAGATTAGTTCAATCTTGTTTGAAGGGGTATGTATATTTGTAAATGTTGAGAGAGACAGGAAAAAGGTGCATCAATACGCAAAGTATCTGGGCGTGATACCTGATGACATCAAATACAGTGATATTAATACTAATGCGTTTTTGCCGATGGTGCCGCGTAGTGCATTTGATGCATTGCCTATAGCACATGAATGAGGGTACTTGTTATTTGGAGGGGTTATAAATCAAACCCCTCACCTAAATAAACGGCGCGTGCTTGCTCATTGGCAAGAATAGTTTTGGGACTGCCTTCGCACAAGACTTTGCCCTGATTAAGAATATAAGCACGCCCACAGATGTCGAGCGTTTCTCGTACGTTGTGATCGGTGATAAGTACGCCAATATTGCGGTCACAGAGGTGGGTTATCATTTTTTTGATGTCAAGAACGGAGATAGGGTCGACGCCTGCAAAAGGCTCATCAAGTAGTACAAACTTAGGATCGGTAGCAAGGGCTCTTGCAATTTCGACGCGGCGACGCTCACCGCCCGAAAGGCTCATGCCTAAGTGATCTTTTAAGTGTGAAACGTGGAACTCTCGGAGTAGATGCTCGACAATATCGGCATGCTCAGCTTTTTTTAAGTCATTTCGACATTGTAAAATGGCCAGTAGATTTTCCTCAACCGTGAGTTTTCTGAAGATAGATGCTTCTTGAGGGAGATAGCCAATACCAAGTTTGGCGCGTTCGTGGATTGGAAGATGCGTGATGTTTTGGCCGTTTAAAATGATATCACCTGCATCACATTTTTGAAGCCCTACAATTAAGTAAAAGGAAGTGGTTTTTCCAGCACCATTTGGCCCGAGCAGTCCCACACACTCACCCTGTTGAACAGTGATACTTACATCATTGACAACCGTTCTTTTTTTAAATGATTTTTTTAAGTGGGCCGCTTGTAGTTCACTCATAACTGTTTCTCGGGATGTTGATTAGGGTCAATTAGTATGATTGTGCCTTTATTATTTTGTGCAGTTGTAGTAAAGCGCTCTGCTTTGATGTCGTAACGAATGTGGGAAGCGTTGAGCTCATTTTTTCCTTGGACAATGTGCGCATCGCCAATCAGTTCAAGTTGGTGTGTAAGCGGGTGATAATGAATGGTGTTTGCATATGCATGTAAAGGTGGTTTTTCTGGTGAGGTTAAGGTCCAAAAGTGTGCTTTCTTATCTGCTGAACCAAAAGCGCTTGCAAGGGTTAAGTGGCGTTTTTCATCTATCTGGGTGGTTGCACACTGGGCACGTAGATGTGAGCTACCTTGGTCTATTGAAACGCCTCCCGTATAGTTCCCGGTGCCTATTTTATGGTTGAGTGTGACATGTCCTGCTTCAAATTGGATCGCTTCTTCTTTGTCGCGACCGAGAGCATACCCTGGGTGAGAAGTGACTACAGAAAATAAGATGAAGAACAGTTGTGCTTTGAGTTTAACCATGATTAGGCCTATAAGTACCTCGAATGTTTTTAAGTAATTCAATATGCTCAGCGGTTAAATCTGCTTGCATACCGGTTGCTTCTACATGGTTACTGCCTTGGTCCCAGGTAATGTCGAGAGGGGTATATGCATATTTTTTCTTCGGGAAATAACTCAAAGCCTCTGTCTTTATAACGCCCGGTGCTTGGTCTTGGTAGGCTGCATGGTGAAGATTGACGTTGGTTAAAAATTTAATTTCTTCAGCCTTTGGTGTGATGATGGCTGTTTTTGCCTGAATAGTCCAGGCAGGTTGGTTTGCTTTAGTGACAAAAATGCGCGGGGTGATTAGATGATGTGTGTCTTCCTTTGGCATATGATAACTTGACGGTGCTGTTAAATGATAAACACGACGCCCTGTTTTATCAAATTGTTGTATTTCAATGGCCGTAAATCTATGCTCAGAGATATCGGTAGGGGTGACAAGTTTGATGTGCGATGCATTCGTTAAAAAGAACCAAACGCCTGTAGCCAAGAGCAGTAGCAATGAAAAAAGGGTTGTGATACTTCGGGTGGTGTTCATATGAATTGATTTACCCACCTAAATAGTTATCGAGCGCTGTAGCCATTTTGTTTTGGGTATTTAAAATGAGATCGCACAGCTCACGAACGCCACCGCCGCCACCGGGTTTTTGTGTTTGCCAGTCAGCTGCTTTTTTAACGGGATCAAGTGCGCTACTAACTGCAACTCCAAGTCCTACCTGCTGTATAATTGGCAAATCAGGCAAATCATCTCCGATATAAGCAAACGCACTGTCAGACAAATTGAGTCGCTCTTTGAGTGTATCGTAGGCTGTTTGTTTGTTAACTTGTCCTTTGAAAAAATGTCGAACGCCAATTTGTTGCATGCGCTTATCGATAATGTCGTTGTTTGTGGTTGTAATAACGGCCACTTCAATGCCCGCACAGTGTAAGAGTTTAAGCCCCATACCGTCGTGTACGTGAAAGGCTTTTGATTCTTTACCATCTTCGTCTAGATATAAAAAACCATTGGTGAGCACGCCATCGACATCACAGATTAAACATTGAATTGCATTGATTTTTTCAATGAGTGCTTGATTAGACATGGTTAGATAACTCCTGCACGAAGTAAATCATGAATGTGTAAAATTGCTGTAGGCTTTTGCTGTTCGTTGACAATGACAAGAGACGTAATGCTATGTTTTTGCATGAGCGCCAAAGCTTCTGCCGCCAGTGCTTTTTTGGAAATGGTTCTACCGTTTTTAGTCATTACTTCTCGGATGGGTGTGGTGTCGATGTTATGTGATTGCATTAATGTTCTGCGGATATCGCCATCGGTATAGATACCTGTTAGGCGTTGGTTATTGTCAACGACACAAGTCATACCTAAATTTTTAGTGTTCACCTCAATCAGTGCTTCACGAATGGTGATGTTTTCATTCACTTGTGGCAATGCGGCATCTGTTTGATAAAGGTCTTCAACAGTGAGCAATAGGCGTTTGCCGAGTGCGCCACCTGGATGCGCGTTGGCAAAGTCGTTGGCGGTGAAACCACGAGCATTGAGTAGCGCTATGGCGAGCGCATCCCCCATAACTAGTGCAAGTGTTGTGCTGGTTGTCGGCGCTAAGTTAAGTGGGCATGCTTCAGCTGCAATCTCAAGGTTTAAATTGACGGTGGCAATTTTTGCTAGAGTTGATTGTGGGTTACCCGTTAGACTAATAATTGGAACCGCTAAGCGTTTAAGCTGCGGTAACAGGCTAACAATTTCGTTGGTGCTACCGGAGTTAGAAAGTATCAGCACGGTATCTCTTTCAGTCACCATGCCAAGATCGCCATGACTTGCTTCTGCCGGATGCATAAAAAATGCAGGGGAACCGGTGCTTGCAAATGTTGCTGCTATTTTTTTTCCGATATGACCTGATTTGCCCATACCCGTCACAATGACACGGCCTTCACAGGCAAATAATAATGCACAGGCCTGCTCAAATTCGGCATTGATTTGTTGTGTTAATCCTAAAACTGCAGCGCCCTCGCTTTCAACAACGTTCAGGCCTGATTTGCAAAAGTCCATAGTGGTCTCAAATTGATGAAAATATAGTTTTTGATTCTATCATAAATAAAAGTCGCTCTAAACGAAATTTATTGGTAATCCCTGAGGGTCCATACATGAGAGTCGCGCTAGCTGGATTGTTTGAGGTTTTTAAAGCGCTCAATAGCTGTTTTTCGAGATGCACTCAGGTTGACGATTTTTCTTGGGTAGTTAACGGTTTTATTGGTTCGTTCGAAGGGATCATGAATTGCTTTGCTATCGAGATTTGCTAGCTCGGGACAGAAATGCTTTATAAAGTTCCCTTTTGTATCAAATCTTTCACTTTGTGAAATGGGGTTAAAAACTCTAAAGTAAGGCACAGCATCATTGCCCGTAGATGCACACCATTGCCAGCCACCATTATTAGAGGAGAAATCCCAGTCAATGAGTTTTGAAGCAAAGTACGCTTCACCTTTTCGCCAGTCTTGCCATAAGTTTTTAGTGAGAAACATCGCGACAATCATACGTAGGCGATTATGCATCCAACCGGTTGTATTTAACTGTCTCATTGCGCTATCAACAATGGGAATGCCGGTTTTTCCTTCTTTCCAGGCAGTAAATTTTTTCTCGTCATCATCCCATTTGAGCTGTAGCGTTTCTTGTTTGAAGGGTATGCCTCGACTTACCTCAGGAAAATTGAGACAAATCATTCTATAAAAATCACGCCATAATAATTCGGATAGCCAAGTAGAAGCGTTTTCATCGTATAAAATATTATCAAAATTGCTATTAAAGTGATCGAGCAAAAAAGAAGTGCATTGACGAACAGAAAGAATGCCTAAGGCTAAATAAGGGGATAACATCGATGTGCCATCAATAGATGGAATATTTCGGTGCTCTACATAGTGAGACAGCTTGTGCTGTACAAAGTTTTCTAATTGCACCAAGCCCACTTTACAGCCAACCTTGATCGGCGTTATCAGAGATAATTTGGTCTGTAGGTAGGGATCACTGATGATAGTGGCCGATTCCAATGCTTGCTGTTTTTTAGGTTTAGGTAAGGGGTGCAGTAATTCTGGATTATTTTGAAGATGAAGCAGAGACGCTTTTCTAAAGGGAGTGAACACACGGTAAGGTAGCCCCTGGTTATTTTTGATAGTGTCAGGGGGAATTAAGGACTGCTCGTCAAACGATTTATTTTTAATGCCGTGTGATGAAAGCATCTCACACAAATGCTCATCTCTTTGGCGTTCATCCCACTCATACTCTTTGTTAAAGTAAACGGTTGTTGTTGATAATGTTTGACAGATAGACAGCAGTAGTGTTTTGCAGTCATTGAATGTATCACAGCATTTGTATATCAGTTGAATACCCAGTTGATTGAGTTGGCTTTCTAACTCTTTAAGGTGAACATGTAGCCACTCCATTTGGGGGGTGCCCATTGAATGTGATTGCCATGTTAAAGGTGTGGCAATGTAGACGGCTGTGACAGGTTGGCGCGCCTGAGTTGCATAAAACAGGGCAGGATTATCTTCAACACGTAAATCCCTTCTGAACCAAACAATATTCATCAACACACTCTTAATCTATACGGATGATTCATTTTATTGAAAACTAAGGCAGATTGACAATTGGTTGAAAGGCCCAGAAACCACTTTTTTAGGTACCTACGGTCTTTGATGACCTATCCAGAATCAAAATCCTCATCCTTTTACCCAATGCTTTACTAGTTCTAACAGCAGGTAATTATAAAGGTACAATCCAAACAAAAAAGCATCAAGGCCACCGGATGCTGCAGTAGAGGGAAATATCAACAATTCCTAAATTGAAGTGCTGTTGTTTTATTGTGATTCAATTTTGTCATGATTTTTCATTGAATATTGGGCTTGTATGTGGTTCTCTTTGCAATCTATTCTATATATCTAAGAAACTCGCATTTCCACGGATCTTGGGTATACTTAGAGGAATCTTGATTTTGGAGTGTGTGTCTATGGAAGACCCCTGGGTTCGGATGAGCCAGCTGACGTTTTCACATCAAAACCGCTTGATTTTCGATCAAATAAATATCGAAGTGCAGCGTGGGAAAATTACAGCAATTATGGGGCCAAGTGGTAGTGGTAAGACCACCTTATTACATTTGATTGGTGGCATGTTAAAACCAGACTCAGGAGAGGTGTTAGTTCAACATCAAAGTATTCATGCTTTATCTGACGCACAACTTGCAATAACACGACGCAATATGGGACTTTTGTTTCAAAATGGTGCCTTATTTACTCATTTGTCTGTATTTGAAAATGTTGCGTTTCCATTAAGAGAACATACAGATTTAAACGAGCATATGCTGCGGCATGTTGTACTCATGAAGTTAGAGGCAGTTGGTTTGCGAGGCGCATCTCATTTAATGCCTTCTCAACTTTCGGGAGGTATGGCGCGTCGTGTTGCACTTGCGCGCTCAATCGCATTAGACCCTGATTTAATGATGTATGATGAGCCATTTACGGGACAAGACCCCATTTCGATGGGGGTTTTGGTGCGCTTAATTCAGCGCTTAAACCAACTATTACAATTAACTACAATTATTGTGTCTCACGATGTGGAAGAGACCTGTGCAATTGCAGATTATGTATATTTAATTGCGGATGGACGCGTGATTGGTGAAGGTACGCCACAAGCATTACACGCGTCAACTGAGCCTGATGTACGACAGTTTATGTCAGGGGAAGCGGATGGGGTTGTGCCTTTTCATTATTCTGCAAGGCCTTATCAAGAGGAGTTACTGGATGCTTAGTCAGATTGATGCACTGGGCCAAGTTGGTATGAGCATGCTTGAGCGCTTAGGAGCTTCTGGGTATTTTTTATGGCGTCTAGTATGGCGTTTTCCAAAGTTTAAAAAGCTACTACCTAATATATGGCAGCAACTTTATTTTGTTGGAGTGCTTTCTTTCGTTGTGATTGTGGTATCTGGCCTTTTTATTGGTATGGTGGTGGGCTTACAAGGACATCATACACTTGAAAAGTTTGGTGCTACGAGTCAATTGGGGCAACTGTTGGCACTGAGTATCTCTCGAGAGTTGGGGCCTGTTGTTGCGGCACTTTTATTTGCAGGGCGTGCAGGTTCAGCTCTGACGGCAGAAATCGGGTTAATGAAAACAACTGAACAGTTAGCAAGTATGGATATGATGGGGGTTGATCCTCTTTCGCGTGTTGTTTACCCGCGTTTTTTGGCCGGTCTCATTGCGTTACCAGTGCTAACCCTGATTTTTTCAGCGGTTGCTGTTTATGGCGGATATTTTGTAGGCGTCGAGCGTTTAGGGGTTGATGCAGGTAGTTTTTGGTCTAATATGCAATCAGCCGTGAATTTTAGGCTGGACGTTTTAAGTGGCATGACTAAGAGCGTTGTTTTTGCGTTTTTGGTGACATGGGTTGCTGTGTTTCAAGGAGTGTCTTGCATACCTACAGCAGAAGGGATTAGCCAGGCCACAACGCGCTCGGTTGTGTATGCTTCTTTACTAATTTTAGGATTTGATTTTTTATTGACGGCGCTCATGATTGGAGGATGGTAAATGACGATGCAAAAAAGGCGCTATGGGCTTGACTTAGCGGTTGGCTTCTTAATGATATTGGGTTTTTTAGCATTCCTTGTGATGGTATTTAAGGTGAGTGGTGTTGATTCATTAAATAATACTAAAACGTATCGGGTTACTGCCGATTTTGCGAATATTGGGGGGCTTAAGGTACGTGCACCAGTGACGGTTTCGGGCGTTAAAGTTGGGGAAGTAACCAATATTGCGCTTGAGCCAGGTCGACTCAATGCAAAAGTAACGATGCAGCTTGCAAAAAATAAACCAATACCCTACGAAGATGCCTCAGCGCGTATTTTGACCGAAGGCCTGCTTGGTTCAAACTATATTAGTATTGTGCCAGGGTTTGAAGATAATCCCGAGCATCCTTTTTTAAAAGAGGGTGATATGATTGAAAAAACGCAAGAAGCTGTAATTTTAGAGAATCTTATTGGTCAGCTATTATTTAATGCGAAAGCATCTTAGGAGAGTAAATATGTTTAAGGGACGCTGGTTATTAGGGGTGCTTTTTTTGAGTATAACGATAGTAGGATGGGCATCGACCGCATCTCCTGTTCCAATGCTTGAGAAAACAGCAGATGACATTGTTCAGGTGCTTGATAAAAATAAGGGGCAATTGAAAAGTAATCCTCGCATTGTCCAGCAGACCGTGCGCGAGCATTTATTACCACACATTGATGTGCAGGGAATGGCACGTTCAGTTTTAGGTCGAGCGGCTTGGGTTCGAGCAACAGATGTTGAGCAGAAACGTTTTACTCAGGCATTTACAGACCTTGTGGTACGTACTTATTCAGCACCTCTCGCAGAGTACTCTAATGAAAAAATTATGTTTTTACCTGAGCGTGCTGCACCTAGCGGGCGCTTTACACGTGTAAATAGTGTTATAATCCGTCCAAGTGGCCAGAGAATCCCGCTCAGCTATAGCTTGGTGCTTAAACAAGGAACGTGGAAGATTTACGACTTTAGCGTTGAGGGCGTTAGCCTTTTACAGAGCTTTAAAACACAGTTTGGGCAAATACTTAGAATGTCGGATATGAACACCTTGATTGCTGAATTAGAAGCACAAGGTCGCCCAAAAGAGGCCGCTTAATGCAAGAGCCCATGGTGTTTTTTCCGGTTGAAATTTTGACGTTTTATACCGTTTCGTCAGATTTAAAGCGATTTTCTGCTTTGTTGAATGCGAATACGACAGCAGATTTTGTAATGGATTTGAGTAAGGTTTTAGAGTGCGATACAGCAGGTCTTGCGCTATTGGTTGAAGCGAAACGCCTATGTGCGTTGAAGCATTGCCGGTTGTTCATTAAAAACATGCCCGATGCAATGGTTGATTTAGCTACATTTTGCGGTATAGCACATTTATTTTTAGGAGAATTGGTGGATGGTTAGCCATGATGAAATTGAAGCGCGCTTAACTGCTGAAGCAGGTGTCTCTTATGCGCATGTGTTAGGTGATGGTTATCATTATGAATTGACAGTGGTTTCTAATCAGTTTGAAGGATTGCGTCCGGTTGCACGGCAGCAATGGGTTTACAGTAAACTTAAAGACTATATTACCTCAGGCGAGTTGCATGCACTAACAATGAAAACTTGGACGGAAGCGGAGTGGGAGAAAACGCATGAATAAATTAATTATTAATGGGGGTAAGCCGCTTCATGGTGAGATTGTCATGTCGGGCGCTAAAAATGCAGCGTTGCCAATTATGGCCGCAACGCTTTTAGCAACCGAACCTGTAACCATTGCGAATGTACCTCATTTAAATGATGTAACCACAATGATGGAGCTCTTAGGGCAGCTTGGTGCGCATTTGGTTGTGGATGAAAAAATGCATGTTTCGGTCAATGCTAACACAGTGGGTGAGCTGGTTGCTCCTTACGATTTGGTGAAAACCATGCGTGCTTCTATTTTGGTGTTAGGTCCTTTGCTTGCACGGTTTGGGCGCGTGGATGTCTCTTTACCTGGAGGGTGTGCCATTGGTACACGCCCCGTTGATTTACATTTAAAAGCGCTTAGAGCAATGGGAGCTGACATAGAAGTGTCTGGTGGTTACATTAAGGCGCGGGCTAAGAAAAAGCGTTTGCAAGGGAGAAAGCTGGTTTTTGATACAGTGACTGTGACAGGTACTGAAAATCTTTTGATGGCAGCGGTGCTTGCTGAGGGAACAACGCTGATTAAAAATGCAGCGCGCGAGCCTGAAGTCATTGACTTAGCAGATTTCTTGATTAGCATGGGGGCTCGCATCAAAGGAGCTGGTACTCATGCTATTGAGGTTGAGGGAGTTGAAGCACTGACAGGTGGTAGCTATACCGTTTTGCCCGATAGAATTGAGGCAGGCACTTATTTGGCGGCGGCGGCAATGACGCGGGGAGCCGTGACAGTGAAGCGTGTGCGCCCTGACAACTTATTGTCAATGCTATGTAAGTTTGAGGAAGCAGGTGCGACACTTTCGATTGGAGATGACTGGGTAACGCTGGATATGAAAGGCGAGCGCCCCGAAGCAGTTGATATTTCAACAGCGCCTTATCCTGGCTTTCCAACCGATATGCAAGCACAGTTTATGGCACTTAATACCATTGCCAAAGGATCTGCTTCAGTTGTTGAGAACATTTTTGAAAATCGGTTTATGCACGTGCAAGAATTGCAGCGCATGGGCGCTAAGATTCGTTTAAATGGAAATACAGCTATTGTGAAAGGGGTTGAGTATTTAACAGGTGCGCCTGTTATGGCGACTGACTTACGTGCTTCTGCAAGTTTGGTGCTAGCGGGGCTTGCAGCTCAGGGTGAAACACTGGTTGAGCGTATTTATCATGTGGACCGTGGGTATGAGCGCATTGAAGAAAAATTTTCAGTATTAGGAGCTGATATTAAACGCTGTTTAGGACGATAATTGTAACGCCCTACTCAGTCATCCTGAGCCTTTCACGGCGAAGAACCTCCTGAGGATGACCTTTGCCAAGCCAAAGAGCTTTTTCAAGTGTCAAAACCACTGTCAGGATGACATGCTTCACGTGTTGAATGTTAGTCAAAATGGAATGTATATGGCCTCTCGTACAGAGCTTTTGGAGTATTTAAGTGCATATCTTTCAGTAGATACTTTTAAAGATTATGCACCGAATGGATTGCAAGTTGAGGGATGCTTAAAGATTCATCGTATTAGAACTGCTGTGACCGCATCGATAGATGTCATTCAAAAAGCATCTAAAGATAAAGCGGATGCATTGCTCGTGCATCATGGTTATTTTTGGCGGGGAGAGGCACCCCAAATTTCAGGGATGAAGCGCGCGCGCATTATGCACTTATTAAAACATGATATGAATTTGCTAGCATACCATCTACCGGTTGATTGCCACCTTGAATTAGGGAATAACGCTTGTATGGCAAAGCGGCTTAATGTATCTGACTTAAAAAGCCATACAGCGATGGGTACGCCAAACTTGTTATGGACAGGTGTGTTACCTAAAGCAATGACAACGGATGCATTCACAACCATGCTGCATCACATTTATAACCGAACCCCTCAATGTGTTTCAGGTAGCAAAAAACTGATTCGAACGGTTGCTTTTTGTACGGGGGGCGCACAAGACTTAATTGAGGAAGCAAGTCGCTTAGGTGTGGATGCCTATTTAAGTGGTGAAATTTCTGAGCGTACCTATTATCAGTCTAAAGAGCTTGGATTACATTATTTTGCATGTGGGCATCATGCAACTGAAAGGGATGGTATTCGGGCGTTAGGTGAGCATTTGGCTGAGCGATTTGCTTTAGAACATACGTTTATTGACAGTGATAATCCAGTGTAAGACATCATCTATGGAGCAATTACAAGGCGCTATTGAACGTGTCACATTTCATAGTGAGAGTACCGGTTTTTGTGTATTGCGTGTGAAGGCAAAAGGCAACCGAGATATTGTGACGGTCATCGGAAGTGTGCCCTCTATTACAGCGGGTGAATACATTGAGTGTCGAGGTGCATGGGTTAATGATAAAAAGCATGGCCTACAATTTAAAGCCGACACATTAAAGGCAGTGCAACCAACCACCCTTGAAGGCATTGAGAAATATTTAGGCTCGGGCATGGTGAAAGGCATTGGTCCGCATTTTGCGAAAAAGTTGGTGGCTGCCTTTGGGGTGGCGGTGTTTGATGTAATAGAAAAAGCCCCGTATCGTCTGTTAGAGCTTGAAGGCATTGGTGAAAAAAGAAAAGCACAAGTTTTATCGGCTTGGGCTGAGCAAAAAGCAATTCGCAGTATTATGGTGTTTTTGCATGGTCACGGGGTCGGTAGTGCACGCGCCGTTCGAATTTATAAAACCTATGGCGACAAAGCGGTTCAACTGGTTGAAGAAAATCCTTATCGTTTAGCGCGTGATATCCATGGCATTGGTTTCAAAACGGCAGATAACTTAGCAGAGAAGTTAGGGATTGCAAAAGATGCACTCGTGCGTGCGCAAGCGGGGGTGCTACATGTGTTGCAAGAGCTTTGTGATAGCGGGCATTGTGCAGTTGAGCGGATACAGTTGGTTGATGCGAGTGTAAAACTACTAGATATCCCCAAAGATGTGATTGAACACGCACTTGAAGCAGAATTGAAAGAAGAAACCTTAATGACGGATACGATTCGCGATGTTCCGTGTGTCTATCCAGCTTCTTTATATACTGCAGAAATTAATGCAGCAGCGCAATTAAGACGATTGAACACAGGCATACCGCCATGGAGTGAGGTTGATGTTGAAAAAGTGATTCCATGGGTTGAGAAGCAAACCGCACTTGCATTGTCAGACTCTCAGCGTGATGCCATTGGTATAGTGTTAAAATCAAAGCTTTCAATTATGACGGGTGGCCCTGGTGTGGGTAAAACCACGATTGTTAAAAGTTTATTGGGTATTCTTGAAGCGAAATCACTTCGAATTGGCCTTTGTGCGCCAACCGGGCGTGCGGCGAAACGTTTGACAGAAACGACACGAATGGAAGCTAAAACTATTCATCGTTTACTGGACTTTGATATGAAAACCTATGGGTTTAAGCATCATCAAAATAATTTATTGCCACTTGATGTGTTGATTATTGATGAAGCATCCATGATTGATGTTGTGCTGTTACACCATTTGGTGAAGGCAATACACTTAGATACAGCCGTGATTTTTGTGGGAGATATTGACCAGTTACCATCGGTTGGTTCCGGGGCTGTATTATCAGATTTAATCACATCAGGTGTAATTGCAACAGTGAGACTGACTGAAATTTTTAGGCAAGCAGCACATTCACATATTATTGTAAATGCGCATCGAGTCAACGAGGGACGCATGCCAAAATCTTATGACTCGCCTCAAAGTGACTTTTTTACGTTGTATACAGACACACCTGAAGCCATTCATACTAAATTAGTTGAAGTAGTAACACATCGTTTATCGAGGCGGTATGGCTACGATCCAATTCAAGATATTCAAGTGTTAACGCCGATGAATCGTGGGGGGCTTGGTGCACGGAGCTTAAATGCGACCTTGCAAGAAAAGTTAAATGGTCACGCAACCCCTAAAGTGGAGCGGTTTGGGTCGGTCTATGCACCAGGCGATAAAGTCATTCAGATGCGTAATAATTATGACAAAGATGTGTTTAATGGTGATATTGGCTGTATTAAAAGCGTTAATATAGAAGAGAGCGAGTTACACATAGTATTTGATGGAAGTTTAAAAACTTATAGTTTTAATGAGCTTGATGAAGTAAGCTTGGCATATGCAATTAGCATTCATAAATCGCAGGGTTCTGAGTTTCCGGTGGTTGTAATCCCACTTGCAACTCAGCACTTTACGTTACTTGCTCGAAATTTGTTGTATACAGGCATTACACGTGGGAAGCGACATGTGGTGTTGATTGGTCAAAAAAAGGCTATAGGAATGGCAGTACATAACGACAAAGAAGCTGGTCGTTTGACAAAGCTCGCAGAAAGGTTGTGTATTTCTTGAGAAGTGATTTAGGCTAAAAGGAGTTTTTTATGCGGCAACTGAAACAAGCTGCTTTGCTGGCGGGAAGCATCATGTTATCGCCAGTATATGCGGGTAAAATGGGCGAAGCACTTACAGATAATACACATGACGCCACAATTTTTGCAGCGTTAGAAGGAAGTTATTCCTGGGATGGTACAGATACCCCCTTTGCAAATAGTGTGTCGGGGAAACCAACCACACGACCCTACGGTGGACGTGTTTCTATTGGCATGTTTCAACAGTACTATAACGACAGTTTTATTATGAGTGTTGAGGGCGGCTGGGGAAGTTATGCCACTACCTTGTATGAGTACTACCAGAGCCAAATAATCAGTGTATCAGCTTCTAATAAAGTATATGGTTTTGATCTTTTAGTGGGCATATGGAAGCCTGTTAGTAAAATCGATTTTTTTGCTAAAGCTGGCGCAATGCTTGAAACATTGAGGCAGGGTTATACAAGAAGCATAAGACGAGCCTTGCCAGATAATAGTATTGTGACGAGTCATACGCAGCTGGATGCGAAGTCAGTTATTTTGCCAGAAATTAAAGGTGGGCTTATTTATAATGTAACGAAGCAGTTAGGTGTCTCTTTATCTTGTTTATATGTGGCGGGCTGGGGAGTACAGGCAACCATCAGTGATGTGGCATCCAACACTAATCGAGTTCGTCGTTCAGAATTGAGTATGGGGCCCCCACCATTTGCTTCAGCAATGCTCGGTATTCAATATAGTTTTCTTTGAGGCGGCTGTTTGGGCGTTGCCTATGGCATAATCTTTTCAAAGTAAATGATGATTGAGAGGTAACGCCTGTAGTAAAATGCAAGTAATGGAGTTGATGGGGTAGTGAGCATGGAGCTAAAAAATTCTTTTTTTCAGAAGTTATATCTTAAATTGCCCGTTATTTTTTTTGATGTATTAGCTATTCCTGTTGCGTGGTTTGTAGCCTCCGGTTTTACATTTGATGCGCATGTTTTGTTTGCAGATTGGCAACCGTTACTTGTATTAACCTTAATTCAAGTGGCGAGTTATTATGTGTTTAGGGTGTATCGAGGGTTTTGGCGTTTTTCTTCGATAAATGATGTTGGGCGTATTTTAAAGTCGGTGCTTACAGCAACTTTGGTGGCTGTACCAGTATTTTATATGCTCTCTTGGTTTCAAATTATTCCACCGGCTGTGTTGCCGCTACATGCTTTAATGCTTGTGAGTTTATTATGTGGTGCGCGCTTATCTTTGCGTTACCGAAAGGATAGATACGATAGACGCCAGGATGCCGCCGAAGCGATTAAGCGTGTGTTAGTAGTTGGGGCGGGTAGTGCGGGTGAAAGCCTTATTCGTGAGATGAAGCGTACTAAAGAGTATGTGCCAGTTGGACTGATAGATGACCAAAGGAAAAAAAGAGGGCTTGAAGTACATGGTGTACGTGTCCTTGGAACGGTTCCACAATTGTCCGAACTTGCGGTGCAATGCGAAGCAAACTTAATTGTCATTGCGATTCCATCGATTGGTGGCGCAGATATGCGACGCATTGTTGGGTATTGTGAGAATTGTGACATACCGTTTCGAACATTACCCAGCTTGGATGAAATGACCTCTGGACGTGTGGAAATTAATACACTAAAGACGGTTAATATTGAAGATTTATTGGGACGTGACCAGGTTAGCCTTGAGTGGGGTAAAATTGAAGCGGGTATTCAGAACCGTTCCGTGCTCGTGACGGGTGCTGGCGGGTCTATTGGCTCGGAGCTATGCAGACAAGTCGCCATGTTGCAGCCGAGTCAGCTGGTGTTATTAGATAATAGCGAAGCGAATTTATATCATATTGAAAGTGAATTAAAGATCAAGTTTCCAGAAGTTATTACTCAAACGGCTCTGGTGAGTGTTGTTGATAAGGTTGCAGTGCAGGCTGTGTTTGAAGCATTTAAGCCATCAATTATTTTTCATGCTGCAGCGTATAAACATGTACCAATGCTTGAACATCAAACGCGGGTTGCGGTGCGAAACAACGTGTTAGGCACACGCATTGTTGCTGAAGCAAGTATTGCGGTGAATGCTGAAAAATTTATATTGATTTCAACTGATAAGGCAGTTAACCCAACCAATGTAATGGGAACGACTAAACGAGTGGCAGAAATTTATTGTCAAAATATAAATGAGCGTGTAAACACACAGTTTGTGACAGTGCGTTTTGGCAATGTGCTGGGCTCTATTGGTAGTGTTGTTCCATTGTTTCAGAAGCAACTAGAAGCAGGGGGCCCCCTAACTGTTACACATCCAAATATTCAGCGTTACTTTATGACTATCCCTGAAGCAAGCCAGTTAATTTTACAAGCGATGGTTAATGGGAGTGGGGGAGAGATTTTTGTGCTGGACATGGGAGATCCCATTAAAATTACTTATCTGGCAGAGCAGATGATTCGGCTTGCAGGTAAAAAGCCTGGAGAAGATATTCAAATTCAATATACGGGATTAAGGCCAGGGGAAAAATTGTTTGAAGAGTTATTTCATCCATCTGAGAAGCTTGCACAGACATCTCATGAGAAATTATTTAAAGCGCGTTTTAGAAAGATTGATTGGGATGAGCTCACAAAAACATTTCAGTTACTCCAAACAGCATGTAATACACATGAAAACAATGAAATTCTTGTTTTGTTAAAAAGCTTGGTGCCTGAGTTCAAACCAGAGCAAGCGGAACAAACAGAGCAAACGGAGCAAGTTGAGTTCGCATAATGGAAATACAGGCATGGATGCGTGGTTTTTCGTTGACAGAAGTTTTGGTATCGCTTGTCCTGATATCGGGGGGCATGTCATTACTTTTAAAGAAACAAGCTGAAATTGCACGGTGTTTGCATGAGGTGCGAATTATTGGTGTTTCTGAGGCGCATGAGTGAAACAACATGAGGAGGGTTTCAGTTTAACTGAGCTTTTAGTTTGTTTTTTAGTATCGGTTGTATTGACCTCTATTTTAGTGGCGCATGTGATTTCAGTGAGCCGTCAGTATCAACACACACAAGCAGTACTCGATGAAACGATGGAGCTACAGTGGGTATTTGATGTGATACGTGGGCGTGTTTATCATGCAGGATTTACACCGTGTGTGGGGTTGAATCAGCTAAAGCGTGTTGATACGCGAGAGCGACCTGAAGCACTAAAAGCGATTGAAGTAGAAGCAGGTCAAAAGCTTTTGATACGTAAAATGGACGAAACAGCGTTTGGGTTGGTGCACATATTAGCGTCCAATATGTTACGCGTGAAAGGCGTTCATTTAAAGGCCGAAAATCCTATACTCATTTCAGACTGCGTACATGCAGAAGTCCACGATATTGATAGCATACATGTAACACGCGCAGGCAATATGCTGACTTTAAAAAAGCCACTAATGTTTGCCTATGCTTCGGAAGTTTATGTAGGGCCTTGGGTGTCTCAAGCATTTTTCTTTCGAAAGCCAAGAGGAGTATTTATTGAAGGGCAGCGCGTAAATTGGCTAGCTGCAGCTAAAAGTGTGGTGTTTAAGTTGGTGAAACATGAGCGATATATAACGCTTAGGATAGCATGGGTATCAATGCTTGGAAAAAGATATACGCTAGAAGCACGGACGCGAATGTAAATGCACAGATTTAAATCTTTAAAAGGTATGGTGTTATTGACCACGGTGTTATTGCTGTCACTTGTTGCCGCGCTGGTTTTTTCAATGCAGCGCGCAGTTTGGTTGTATACGAAAGTACATCAAACAGCATCTATTAGGTATCAAGTATTTGAGGCTCTAGAGCGTGAGGCTTTAAAGTGGGTAGAGCATGGGAACGTACACATATCAGATGACTGCTCTAGTGAAATGCTTGATGTGAATGTTGCAATGCGCATGCTAAAAAAGGGGTATGGGTGCATCATGGTGTCGGACAACAAAAAGTATCGATATTGGGTGAATATCTTAGGGTATGTAGATAAGCAAGTAGTGCTTGCAATATGGGCGATGTCACACCCAGATATCATTTTGTCAGTGCGCTTTTCAAGTACGCAAGGGCTTATGAGTTGGTGGGTAGTTTAGTGAGCAGCCAGCTCTGTACATGACAGATTTTTTATCATGTACAGAGGCATTCAGGCTTATTTTATAGATTAATAGCGGATTCATCTGTATCATGTTGAGGCATATTTTATGTTACAAGCACGTCATCTAGAAAGTGGTGAGGCCACTTGAAAGATTTCCTTGATTGAGTAGGGGGCGAGTTTGGGATGACGAGAGTGAAGGTAACGCTTTATTTTAATTGTTAGGAGTTTTAATGTGCGCAAATAACCAGGAAAAAAAACGGCCAATTTGGTTAAGCGTACCGATGTTGTATGCGATGATGATAGTATTGGGTATTTTGAGTGGCTTGTCAGATATTGAGTCCTTAAAAGCAACCGGACTTTTTGTAGCAGACGTGTTTATTCGTATTTTTAAATGTATTAGTTTGCCAATTATTGCCCTGTCTATCATTGTTACACTTGCTCATTATCGTTCTGAGGGTATGATGAAGCATGTGTGGCGCCGTACCATGTGTTATACCTTAGGAACTACGCTGATTGCAGCAGGTATTAGCTGTATTTTGTATTTGTTGATTCATCCAAGTCTTGTGACAACTGTAGGTGAAGTTACGCAAGATTTACCTACAACCGGTGTAAGCTATTTAAGCCATGTATCGCATTTAATTCCTGAAAATGTGTTTGCTCCATTTCTTGAAAATCAAGTATTGAGTGTTTTATTTTTGAGTATTGTTGTGGGGGTTGCAACACGTTCTATTCCAAATGCTGACGCGCGTGAAACCATTACACACTTTTTTTCAGGAGCGCATGGGATGATGATGGTGATTACGCGTTGGGTTATCCTCATTATTCCGCTAGGGCTGTATGGATTTATTACATCAACAGTGATACAAGTGCGCAGTGGTGCCGACTTACAAGGGATTGGAGAATATCTCTTAATTGTTGTGCTGGCTAATGTAGTTCAAGGCTTTGTGATTTTACCCGCTTGGTTAAAAATGAAAGGGATAAAGCCTTTTTTTACGATGCGCCGGATGATGCCTGCTTTATCGCTTGCATTTTTTACGAAGTCTTCAGTGGGTGCTTTGCCGGTCACGATGGATACAATAGAACAAAAGCTTGGCGTTCAACCAGAGCTTAGCCGGTTTGTTTTACCACTTTGCACAAGCATTAATATGAACGGGTGTGCTGCATTTATTTTTGCAACCGTGGTGTATTTAATGCAAAACCATGGTATCACCCTCTCAATGCCTGCAATGGGATTATGGATTGTGATTTCAACCGTTGCAGCTATTGGAAACGCTGGTATTCCAATGGGTTGTTTCTTTTTGAGTGCCAGTTTACTTGCGAGTATGAATGTACCTATTACTTTAATGGGGATTATTCTTCCTTTTTATAGTTTGATTGATATGTTAGAAACAGCATTGAATGTGTGGTCTGATTCTTGTGTGACAAAAGTGGTCGATACGCATGTGCTTGATGTTGCAGTTGTTGAGCCGAGGGCTGCATGAGTGATATGTTACCAAATAAGATCGGACCTTTTGTATGGCGCTACTTGCGTTGTGAGAAGAGATATTTAGCCGGCTTTTTGTTGGTCGCTTTGGTATGGGCGTTTGAGATGTCTTTCAGCCCTTATTTGCTGAAAGTTATTATTGATACCGTTATACGTGAGGCAAAAAACACACAGAAATTATTTCAAGCAATTATCATACCGGTTGTGTTGTATGCTTCGATGTCCTTGGTATTAAATTTAAATTTTCGTTTTTATAACTATATTAATCTAAAGCTTATTCCAAAGATAAATGCAACGATTCATAAGGATATGTTTGCATACATCATGCAGCACTCGTACGCTTTTTTTCAAGAGCAGCTCGTGGGTGGTTTAACCCGAAAAATTGTTGACCTGGTCGTGAATACGGAAATGCTCATCTCGATTCCTAATGAGTGGTTTATATCGAGAGGGCTCTCGGCGCTGGTTGCAAGTATGACACTGTTTCAGGTGGTGCATCCTATTTTTGGGCTTATTTTACTGACGTGGGGCATTGTATTTGTTGGCTTTTCTTATTTTTTCTCAAGGCATGCAGAAACACTTTCCAAAAATACCTCAGAGGCTTTTTCTAAATTAGATGGCGTGACCTCAGATGCATTTTCAAATGTTTTGAGTGTGAAGTTATTTGATAATATCAAGCATCAAGTGCTGTATATCGGTGAGAAACTGACAACACTTGTGAATTGTGATCGCGCGTTTCAATGGTACAGCTTAAAAACACATTTTGTATTAGGGCTTTTGGTGACTGTGTTAATGGCGTCAATGCTGACTGCATTATTGCAAGGCTTAAAGCTTGGATTTGTTGGAGCGGGTGATTTTGCATTGGTTTTGATGCTATCAGGCGCATTTACAGGCGCGGTATATGATTTAGGAAATCAAATGCAGCGTTTTTCTAAGGTGAAAGGGACGTGCAACCAGGCACTTGCTTTATTAACAACTCCTCATGAAATCACAGATGCATCCCATGCAACCGCGCTTCAGGTAACTGAAGGGCGCATACAATTTAATCAAGTTTTATTTGCTTATGAGGGCCAACTGCCTATTTTTAAGGATTTGACGGTTGAGATTCAACCCGGCCAGAAAATTGGATTAGTGGGTTATTCAGGGGCTGGGAAGTCGACTTTTATTAAGCTGATGCTGCGCCTCCTAGATACAGCATCAGGTGATATACGTATTGATGGTCAAGCAATAAAGGACGTCAGTATTAGCTCGCTTAGAAGGCAAATTGGCACAATTCCGCAAGAGCCAGAATTATTTCACCAAACGATTTTAGAAAATATCAAATTTGCAAGGCCCGATGCATCAAATGAGGAAGTAATTGAAGCAGCTAAAAAAGCACGCTGCCATGAATTTATTATGGCGTTACCAAAGCAGTATGATGCCTTGGTTGGAGAGCGTGGGGTTAAACTTTCTGGGGGACAGAAGCAGCGAGTTGCTATCGCACGTGCCTTTCTTAAAAATGCGCCTATTTTGTTGCTAGATGAGGCGACCTCATCTCTTGATTCAATGACAGAGCGTGACATTCATGCAGCCTTGCATGATGTAATGCGTCATAAAACGACGCTTGTGATTGCACACCGCCTTGCCACCTTGAAAGATATGGACAGAATTTTGGTGTTTGCGGACGGCAAAATTCGAGAAGACGGCACTTTAAATGCATTGCTTGCGGATAAGGGCAGCAGGTTTTATGCTCTTTGGCAAATGCAATCACACGGGTTTATTACTGGCGATGTATAGGATTGTAAGAGGTATGTTCATCTTCCTCTTCGCCATCATCGGGTAAACCCTTTGTTGTAGGTGTGTCACGATCCGCTATTTCTTGAAGGAGCACATCTTCTTTCCCTTTTGGTATATTTGCCTCTGTAAGTTCTGCAGAAACATCTAAGTCTTCATCAATCACAATGCTTTTGGTGGGATTATTTTTCGCCTCGAGTTGTGCAAATAATTGAACGAGTTGCGGGGTTTCCTCAAGCGTTCTAAGGCTTTCAAATTGACCTTCACCTTTTAGGGTATCAAAAATACCGTCTATTTTTTTTACAGTACTGGGTGTGTAGTTGTTTTGAATTTCAGCGCCATCAAGTTTTATATAGAATGTATTGCCAAGCTCCTTGGAGTTCACGGTGAATCCTGAAATGCTTCCAAATGTATTGCTGAAGCCTCGAAGTACTTCCCATGCACCCAATTTAGCGTCAAGTATATTACTGTTTGCGCTTACAACCCCTTCAATATAGACCGTTCCCATTGCCTACCTCTTAATTTATTTAAACACATAGGTTTATTATAGAACAAAAAAATAAAGTATTAGTTATTGGGCATGCTTGCCTTTCGGTATTTGTGTAAGGGATACTAAACTTGTATGTAATCGGATCTGCTGCATCGAGATATTATTTTGAATCGTTTAAACAAAAGTACTCCAAGGGTGCTATCACTTGATGTATTTCGAGGTATCACTATTGTTTTCATGATTATTGTTAATAGTCCGGGGCACCCAAAGCCTTATGGTTGGTTGGAGCATTCTGCATGGAATGGGTGTACGCTGGCTGATATTGTGTTTCCCTTTTTCATTGTTATTGTGGGTATTTCGGCTGTATTAGCCTTGTCTAATTTAAAAGCGAAGGGGCTTTCCCAGGCAGTTATTTTCAAAAAAGTGTTTAAACGAAGCATATTTATTTTTTTAATGGGGGTGTTACTGAATATATTTCCATATCATGTGTTCGATTGGTCAACACTTCGAGTGATGGGGGTGCTACAACGTATTGCGCTTTGCTATTTGGTATCGGCCTATTTGTTTTTAACAACCAGTCTACGAACACAGATATTGATTGCATGGGGGATATTGCTTATCTATGTACTCATGCTATCTATACTTGGGACGGGCGTCGTTGGATATGTAGATAGATTTTTGTTTTCTTCTAATCATTTATACACCCAAACCTTTGATCCAGAAGGTCTATTAAGTACATTGCCAGCCATTGCATCGGTTTTATTTGGAAATATGATTGGGTTTCAGCTTATATCTGGCAAAACAAAAGAGCAACAAGTAATTTGGATGTGTTGTGTAGGGATATTTTTGTCTGTCGTAGGGTGGCGTCTGGGGATGGTGTTACCAATTAATAAATCGCTATGGTCAAGCACTTATGTGTTGTGGACGATAGGAATTTTTTTGCTGAGCTTTGCTTTGGCGTATACATTGATTGAAATAAAGCTCTGGCGTATGTGGGCGCGCTTTTTTCATGTATTTGGGCGGCATGCATTGCTGGTATATATGTTGCATGTCATCTTTTTAAAAATTCAGGCACTGATACATGTAAGAAATGTTGTTGGAGAGCTGGTGTCTTTTCGCTTTTATCTGACAGAAGTGTTATTTGGTACTTTAACCCCACAAAATGCGTCACTTGTTTATTCTGTGAGTTACGTGTTGCTTTGGTTTGTTGTGTTACTTTGCGTGGATAAATATACCCGTAATCATTGAAGCTGCTTTTGTCGAAAAATATAAGGCCCTAATAATCATTATTACTTTTGTTGTATAAAGTACCAATGAGCCCTGCAACAAAGGTTATAAGACAAATAGTAAGGTAAACCATCATTGGGGTCATACCGCCCCAGGCTGCATGGGTTGGTGTGTAACTCTCAGAGTTGTAGCGAACAGTAATCATACCGATACTGTATGCGATTGGGATAATAAGTAGCATCATTAAGGCAAGTCCGCGTGCGGCAAAGGCAACTAAAATGAGCATGGCGCCTGTAATAAAGTTTGAAACGCCAAACACACCTAAAAGGCGCAACAAATCAGATGCTTGGGGAGTGGCTAAGTTGAGTTTTGCAATGTATAGCGCTGAGTATTGCAAGTTAAAAGTGTGCATAAAGCCCCGTAGCAAATCGTAGCACCCAATCAGTAAGCTAACCACTGACACAAAAAGTGGTACATTCGTGTCCTTGTCCATGTGTTTTTTTCCTTTTTGGTTAAGATTATTCAGTTAACAAGCGCCTAGTAATGTCATAATAAATTGCACTCAGCATTTCTAAATCCTTTAAATGAACCGACTCATTCACTTGGTGTATGGTTGCATTGATGGGCCCGAGTTCAACCACTTCAACACCTAAAGGTGCAATAAATCGTGCATCAGAGGTGCCACCAGTCGTCGAAAGTTCAGGCGTTTGATGCGTTTCGTGCTTAAGTGCATCAACACATGCGTTGACCAAAGCACCAGATGAGGTCAGGAACGGCTCGCCATTAACGCGCCATGTAACTTTAGGATTGAGTGCATGAGCTTTAAAGTGATCCTCAATAGCATGTATCAGTTTTTCCGCAGTTTGCTCGGTAGAGAAGCGAACATTTAATTGCAAAATAAGCTCACCGGGAATGATATTATTTGCTTCTCCTCCAGACTGAATATGCGTAATTTGCAGGGTGCTTGGAGGGAAGTACTCATTGCCGGTGTCCCAGGTACGTTGCACGAGGCTGCTTAGGGCAGGGGCAATTGTGTGAATAGGATTTTCAGCAAGGTGTGGGTAGGCCACATGCCCTTGTTTACCTTTAAAAGTAAAGTGTCCTGTGAGCGAGCCACGGCGGCCAATCTTTAGCACATCGCCTAGTTTTTTTGTACTTGAAGGCTCACCAACAATGCAATATGTGGGTTTAATACCGCGCTTAGCAAGCTGTTCCATGACATAGGGTGTGCCTTTGTCAAAATCATTGCCTTCTTCACCACTGGTGATTAAAAAACCAAGGCTGCCCTTAAAGTTTGGATGTTTTTTAATAAAGCGCTCGGCTGCAATAAGCATTGCGGCAAGACTCCCTTTCATGTCTGCGGTACCTCGACCAAACGCTTGTGTGCCTTCAATGTGTAGTTCAAATGGGTTTGTATGCCACGCAGCTAAGTTACCAGTGGGGACTACATCAGTATGTCCTGCAAATACCAAAAGGGGCTCTACATCTCCGATGCGTGCAAAAAAGTTTGAAACGGGTGGATTGTTAAAGTGTTCACATTGAAAGCTTAACTGCTGAAGCTGCTTGATTAAATAATCTTGGCAGCCCGCATCGTTTGGGGTAATTGACTGAAAGGCAATGAGTTCTGCCAAGAGCGTGGTTAGGTTTAGCATGTGGTATTGTCTCGTAGGAGCTCATTGATGCCCACTTTAGAACGCGTTTTTTCATCGACTTGTTTAATAATAACCGCACAAGCAAGACTGTGTGAGCCATCTTTACTAGGCAAGCTTCCAGGCACAACAACAGAGCCGGCAGGAACACGTCCCATAGTAATTTCACCTGTGATTCGGTTATAAATTTTAGTGCTTTGTCCGATGAAAACACCCATAGAAATGACCGAGTGATGTTCAACAATAACGCCTTCTACAATTTCTGAGCGTGCTCCAATAAAGCAATGATCTTCAATAATAGTGGGTTCCGCTTGTAGTGGTTCTAAAACACCACCAATGCCAGCACCACCTGAAAGGTGTACGTGCTTGCCGATTTGAGCACACGAACCAACGGTTGCCCAGGTATCAATCATGGTACCTTCGTCTACATAGGCGCCCACATTAATGTAAGAGGGCATAAGAATCGTATTTTTTCCAATGAAACTACCACGACGGGCAATGGCGTCAGGCACCACACGAACACCCGCAGTTTTAAATTGTTCTGCTGTAGTATCTGCAAACTTCAGCGGTAATTTATCGTAAAAGCGTGCGTGCTTACCTTCAATTACTGCATTTTCATAGCATTTAAACGATAATAAAATGGCTTTTTTAACCCATGCATTAACAGCCCAACCTTCTGCTTTAGGTTCTGCGACGCGAATGGTGCCTGTGTCGAGTTGATGGAAAACTTCGGTTAAGGAATCCAGCAAATCGGCAGGTGCTTTTTTAGGGGACAAAGTGTCGCGAATATCAAAGTAATGATTTATTTTTTCTTCTAACATCAGTATTCCTATTGTGTATCAATTATCAGTTAAGTGCTTGTTCTAAATCAGCTTTTAAGTCGTCAAGGTGCTCAATGCCTACCGAGAGTCGGATGAGACCATCGCTAATGCCGATGGCTTCACGCTTTTCTTTTGGAATGCTTGCGTGTGTCATAATGGCAGGGTGCTCAATTAAGCTTTCGACGCCCCCTAAGCTTTCAGCAAGGGTAAAGTGCTTGCAGCGTGTAAGCATTGACTGAGCTGCTTGAAGGCCACCGTTAAGAGTTGCTGAGATCATACCACCAAACGCATGCATTTGCTCTGTTGCTAGCGCATGTTGAGGATGGCTTTTTAGGCCTGGATAAATAACACGCTCAATGCGTGGATGTGCTTCAAGAAAGGTTGCAAGGGTTGCTGCATTTTTACAGTGGCGCTCCATGCGAAGTGCTAGGGTTTTTAAGCTACGTAGTACCAAAAAGCTATCAAAGGGAGCTGCAATGGCGCCACAGGAGTTTTGTAAAAACCCTATTTTTTCTGCAAGTACAGGGTTATCACCAATGGCCACAATACCATTGACGACATCTGAGTGCCCGTTTAAATATTTGGTAGCTGAGTGCACGACAATATCAATGCCTGTTTCAAGCGGGCGCTGAATCCAGGGTGTTGCAAAGGTATTATCTGCAACAGTAATGAGGCCATGCTTTTTGCCAAGGGCTGCAATGGCTTTAAGGTCAACCAGTTTTAGCAGTGGGTTTGAAGGGGTTTCGAGCCAAATCATCTGGGTATTTGGTTGGATTGCTGCTTCAATGGCTTCTACATCTATCATATCGATAAATGAGAATTTTAAGCGGTTAGTACGTGTTTTGACTTGATTGAATAGACGATATGTACCACCATACAAATCATCTAATGCAAGTACGTGTGCATCAGCATCGAGCAAATCGATAACAGTATTAATGGCGGCCATTCCTGATGCAAATGCAAATCCATGTGCGCCAGACTCAAGATTTGCAAGGCAGGCTTCATATGCGAATCGCGTTGGATTTTGGCTGCGTGAATATTCAAAGCCTAAGTGTTCACCGGGTGCCTTTTGTGCATACGTTGAGGTTGCATAAATGGGGGTCATAACTGCACCCGTTGTTGCATCGGGTGTTTGACCTGCATGAATGGCACGGGTATCAAAGTGTGTTTTATGCATGATGCATTCAAGGTAATAGAACAGAGATTTATTATGGCATGGATAAATCACTCGAACCAGTTTAACTTCGTGCTAAACTATACTCACAAGAATTATGCGGGAAGTGTGTATTGATGAATTGGATACGGCGCTTCAAAGATGATTATTTAAAGCTACTTGCAGGGCTTATAGTGGTTTTAATTATGATTGAGTGGGTGAGCGGCGTTCGGGCAGCATTACAGCTAGATACGGCAACAATACCTACAGAAGCACCGGTTATTAAGCGCGCGAAAGCGCCACGGACAGTCAAAAACCCAGCGGCACTCACCGTGAGCTTTTTCGGAGACTATGTGCCGAGTGAGGTAGGTGCTGCGGGAGTTAAGCGCTCTTCTCTAAAGCTATCTGTGGTGGGTATTTTGTTTGCATCGGAAGCGGCAGCGTCACATGTCATGTTGGAGTTGTCAGATCATACCGTGAAATTATTTCGTGTGGGGGATACAGTGCCTGGCGGCGCTATTATTAAGCGGATTACGCCTGAGGGCATATTGTTAATGCATGATGGTGTCATGGAAAGTTTAAGTTTGCCTAAAAATGAATTATTCTTTTCTCCTTTGCCCGAGGCTCTAAAACAAGATTAAGGTGGTGTATGCGTTTTTTGGTGCGTTTGAAAGGGTGTATTGTGGGTTTATCACTGCTTAGTCTCACTGCGTGTGCAATGAGTTCGCTGAATTTGCGAGAGGGAATTCACTCTTTTAAAGAGCAAAATTATCGTTCAGCTTTTATTCGTTTAATGCCTGAAGCTGAAAAAGGTAATCCAGAAGCGCAATATGCCATTGGCTACATGTATTATTATGGTGAGGGTGTGGTTGAAGACCGAAAAAAAGCAGCTAAATGGATTAATAAGGCAGCTGCGGCAGGGCAGACGGATGCCATTGTTGCGGCACGCCAATTGAGAGAGGAAGAGAGGCACCCCTATTAGGCACTCTTAGTCTGTTTGGGGCAAACATCGAAAAAGACCCTGTTATTGCGAAGCCACTGGTGGCTGAAGCAAACCAGTGTTCTTAAAAAAGTCACTAGGTTGCCACGTAGGCAAAGCCTCGAGATGACGTGGTCTAGTGACTTTGAGAGGTTCTAGACAGTTTGTGTTAAAAAGTGTTGGATGATGGCTTTGATGGGTTTTGCAAGGCCGAAGGTATGTAGCGTGTCAATAGCAACCCAACGCCCATTTTCAGGCAGAACTTTTTTGAGTGTGCTCGATTCCACGCAAAGTGCGCGTGGGTATAGCATCAGCTTAAAGTGTGTAAACGTATGTTTGATAAAAGGCAGCGATAAACTGACAGCTGTATTAAGCTTATGTGTTGCTTGAATATGTGTGATGGCACATGCTTCTTTTTTAAGCCTTGGTAGGCTCCATAATCCACCCCACAAACCATTTGAAGGCTGCTTCTCGAGGTAAATCATTGAGTATGTTTTATCGTGTAGTAAGATAAACTGGGCCTCATGCGTTGGTAGTTTTTTTTTCGGTTTTTTTTCTGGGTACTGATGTGTTAATTGGCGCTGATAGGCAAGGCATGTGTTTTGTACGGGGCATTGTTCACAATCCGGTTTTTTTGGGGTGCAGATAAGCGCACCTAAATCCATAATGGCTTGAGTATAGTCGGCGGCACGTGTTGCGGGGAGGCAGGCGGTTGCATGTGCTTGATATTGCTTTTTAATAGCTGTGGTGTTGGGTTTTCCTGCAATTAAAAAGTAGCGGCTTAAAATACGTTTAACGTTGCCGTCTAAGATGGCGGCAGGTTGGTTAAACGCAAGGGACCTAATGGCCGCGGCTGTTGATTCGCCAATACCTGGCAAATCAATGAGTTGCTTTGATTCACTCGGAAAAACACCCTCAAACTGTGCCATGATGCGCGAGGCTGTTTTCTGAAGATTGCGTCCTCGGCTGTAGTAGCCAAGGCCTGCCCAGTATGCTAATACTTCGTCTTCTGTTGCCTCTGCAAGTGTTTGAAGGGTTGGAAAGCGCTTTATAAACTTTAGAAAATAAGGAATAACAGTCTTTACTTGTGTTTGCTGCAACATAACCTCTGAAACCCACACAAAATAAGGGGTACGTGGATTTTGCCAGGGGAGGTTTTTACGTCCGTGAATATCAAACCATGCAAGCAGTGCTTCGGTGAATGCCGGGTTATTCTGTAAGGGGTTGGATAGGGACATAATTGAGGGGATCAATGTGTTTTTTGAGTTTCTTGAGTTTTTTGAGTGGCTTAATGAGTGATTTTGGGAGTGCACCATTTGAGATAATGTGTCGGATGGCACGCCGGTCGGCATTGACTAAAGGATCATCCAAAGTGCCCTTAACCACTAATGGAAAACCCTGGCCTAGAAGGTGCTGTATAGTCTGGGTTGTTTTATCTTTCGTAATGATATACACAGTAAGGTGTGCATCAAGCGCGCGGGTCTCAATGTTAATGTGTCCTTGACCCTTTAAGTTTAGCTTTTTAGTTTCAAGCAATACATTGTAATCAACAAGACCATCTCCTTTAGCTTGATATTGAATATTGAATAACTGAAAAGGCGTGTTACCTGAATAGTTATTGAGGTTCCACGGCTTTAAGTGTTCTAACGTTGTCTGGATTCGGTCAATATTTTGCGAAGCAAGTGTGAGAATCGTTTGTTTTGCCTCAGCTGTAAGAGCGGGTAAATTAATGTAGGCCAGTGTGCCATCGTGTACGGTAAAATTACCGTTGACTTTCATTTTTTTATGCCAGTCAGCTTGGTCTAGTTTTGCACTTGCGTTGACTGATAAGTCTAGTAACCCCGTAATGCGAGAGGGATGAATATTAAAGAAGCTTTGGAAGACAGGTTCAGCATTTAAATTCGTGCCTGTTTGGTTAAAGATGAGTTCTTGTGTATTAATTTTGTAGGTGAGCTTTCCGACCGACTCACCATTATATAGTGAGAGGGTGAGCGGATTGAGCTCTAATACGCCATTACGCAATAGAATGTGTGCATTGGCTTTTGTGGCAGTATATTCACCAGCCTGTAAATTTTCTAGTGTGACCTGCCCATCTAGCATTAATTTTTCTAATTGTGTATTGATGTTTTTAAGTGGTGGGAGGTTAGTAAGCCCCTTATAGCTCACTGTGCCACTTAAAGGAAAAGTAGCATGCGGTTTTCTTTTGATTGTTGCTTTAAATTGCACTGGAAACAGCTCGCCTTGTGCTTCGGGTAGTGTTGTTTCAAGCCGCACATTTTGTAATATGGCTTTTTGTTTTGTATCTGTCAGAATAATTTTGCCATTGGTAAGTAAGAGTGATTTTAAAGCGACATGTGTCGAAAGGGCCGTGGTTGTTTGTTTAGATACAGTTGGTTTTGTAGGGCTTGCTTTCTCTGTGTCTTTATTATTTGGGTCGATGTGTAAGATAAAGCCATCTAATATGAGCTTATCAAATACAATTTTTCCGCGAAAAAGGGGTGCTAGCTGAAGGTGAAATATAACACTATCAATATTGAGTGCATAGTTTTTCGTAGGTTTTTCAACATTTCCAATACGGACTTTTGTCAAGTTTAAGCCAGGTCTTGGAAAAAGACGCCAACTGACGTTACCTTCAATGGTTGTATCTTGTTGTGTGATGGAAGAAAGTTGTTTTCTCGCGATAGTTCTAAATGTATCTGGTTGAATGAAAGCAGTAACGGCCCAGAGCACGCCGAGCGTTGTCAGAAAAATAAATAGGACGATCAGTACAGCATTTTTAATGAATTTCATAAAAAGTGAACCATCCACCTAATTTTAGTCGAAGGGAGTCAAAAGACCCCTTCGAGAAAAGGCAGGATTTATGCTGCCAATGCTTTTATTTTAGCATTTAATCGGCTTTTTACACGTGAGGCTTTGTTTTTATGAATGAATCCTTTTGCCATTGCTTTATCAATAATGGGCTGTGCTTTGGTGTATGCTTCAATTGCTGCTGCTTTATCGCCGGTATCAATGGCTTTTAAAACGTTCTTTACGTAGGTGCGGTACATAGAGCGTGCACTTGCATTATGTGCTCGACGTTTGTTGTTTTGTCTAGCACGTTTGATAGCTGACTTGATGTTTGCCACGTTGTTTCTCCAGAAACTCAAAAAGTAAAGAGGCGTATCATGCCTAAAGTCATAAAACTTGTCAATTGTTATGCTACGTTTTACCCTGTCATAGAGCTTTTAAGGCCTGGTAAAGGATTTCTTTTTTTGGTAGAATGTGCACGTCTTTTGTGCCCTGTGGCTTTACAAAGGAATTAGCAAGGGGGTTTGCGTGTGTAACGCACAAGGAGGTCGTCTGTGAACACAAATAGTGTGGGGTTGACGGTGAATAAAGAGAAGCGCATCTATGCGGTCATGCAACCCTGGTTTGTTTGTCTTGCGGCGTCATTGTTTTTCTTTTATCAATTTGTACAAGGCAATATGTTTGCTTCTATTGCTGATCATGTGATGCGTGATTTTGGCATACAAGCCAATAAGCTCATGTATTTATCTAGCGCATATTATTTAGCAAACGTTGTTTTTTTATTAGGCGCAGGCATTTTGCTTGATAGGCTTTCTATTAAAAAGACACTTGTTACGTGTATGTTCCTCTGTATGTTAAGTACCTTTGTGTTGGCTTATACCACGCATTTTGGTATTGCACTTTTGTGTCGTTTTATTGCCGGTGTTACCAGCGCATTTTGTTTTTTAGGACCTGTGCGGCTTGCAACGCGTTGGTTTCCGCCTAAACGTATGGCCATGATTACGGGAGTGATTGTGACCATGGCAATGACAGGCGGGCTTGTTGCGCAGTACCCAATGACCCAGCTCGTACTGCACTTGGGGTGGCGCGGTGCAGTACTTGATGTTGCATGGCTTGGTCTGTTTATGTTGCTACTAATGATGTGGTTAATTCAAGATAAACCCGAAGGTTACGAAGAACCAGAACATCAAACTTTGCCAATGAATCAGGTATGGAAGGGATGTATGCATGCGCAACCATTATTGTCGGGCTTGTACACCAGTTTAATGAATTTACCGATTGCAGTATTGGGTGCTGCAATGGGTAAGCTGTATTTAATGCAGCGCTTGAATGTGTCACAACCGGAAGCATCTATGGTGAACGGTATGTTGTTTTTGGGTGCAATGTTAGGCGGGCCTTTAGTTGGGCTTGTCTCCGACAGATTGAGTTTGCGCTTGTTACCCATGAAGGTGGGGGCATTGGTGTCTTTATTGATTGTGCTTTGCATCATGTATGCCAATGTTTCATTACAGATGATGGGGTTTTTGTTTTTTTTGCTAGGCTTTACAACGATGGCGCAGGTCATTAGTTATGCATTGGTTGCCGAGAGTGCAACACCTGTCATGATTGCAACCTTAATGAGTGTAGTGTCTATTCTGACTCAAGGTGGATATACTGTTTATCAAAATATTTTTAGTGCTATTTTAATGAAAAGTGGGGGCGTGCAATTGGTTGAGGGGACGCCTATTTATCCGATTGCATCGTATCAAACGGCCGCATTGATATTGCCAGCTGCCTTTTTTATTTCATTTATATTGGTATTTTTTCTAAAAGAAACATTTGCAAAACCGCAAAAAGGTACAGAGGTCTGACATGTCGATACCTTCGTCACGTGCTTGTGTTTTATTGATGGACTCGTTAGGGATTGGAGCAAGTGCGGATGCTGCGCAATATGGTGATGAGGGGGCAAATACTTTTGGGCATATTTTAAGTGCTGCTAAACGTCCCTTGCACTTGCCTCATTTAGCTCGACGTGGTTTGCACCATGCGGCTGCCGCAAGTGCAGGGAAGAGTATTGTTGATGTTTCAGAACTGCCACAACCAGAAAGTCATTATGGTTATGCGGTCGAGCAAAGCTTAGGTAAAGACACGCCGAGTGGGCACTGGGAGCTTGCTGGTGTGCCGGTGAGGTTTGAGTGGGGGTACTTTCCAGAGACGAACCCCTGTTTTCCACCGGAGTTAATTCAGGCGTTTATTGATAAAGCCAAGTTACCAGGTGTGCTGGGTGAGATACATGCCTCTGGTACTGATATTTTAGAAGCCCTTGGTGAGGAACATCAAAAGACAGGTTACCCTATTGTATATACTTCAGCAGACAGTGTGTTTCAGATTGCAGCACATGAAGACACTTTTGGGCTTGAGCGGTTATATGAAATTTGTGAAATTGCACGTCAATTAGTCGATGCTTATCAGGTGGGGCGTGTCATTGCACGGCCTTTTGTCGGATCACCGGGGCAATTTCGGCGTACGAGCAATCGACGCGATTACTCTATTCCGCCACCAAAAAAAACGCTTCTTGATCACCTAAAAGCTGCTGGGCGTGAAGTTATTGCGATTGGAAAGACCGCCGATATTTTTGCTCACTCAGGTCCAACACAAGTGATTAAAGCCGGTGGTAACATGGCATTATTTGATGCAACGCTTGAAGCGGTGGCAACTGCGCCACCAGGCAGTTTAGTGTTTACCAATTTTGTAGATTTTGATTCATCTTTTGGGCATCGGCGGGATGTTGAAGGATATGCCAAAGCGCTTGAAGCATTTGATGCACGTATGCCAGAATTAGATGCGCTTTTAAAGCCCAATGATTGTGTGTTGATTTCAGCAGATCATGGTTGTGACCCAACGTTTCCTGGCAGTAATCATACACGTGAGCATGTACCTGTACTGTTGTTTGGACCCAATATCCATAGCCAGGCTATTGGCAAGCGTGAAAGCTTTGCTGACATGGGAAAAACCTTGGCGAGTCATTTGGCACTTGAAGCTGATATTGAAGGGGTTTCTTTTTTGAAGCCTCGAGGGTAATCATGCATTATTCTTCTGAGTTTCTGTCTTACTGTAAAGGGATTCCACTTACGTTAACATCGCTTCGAAAAGCGGTGTTACATGTATTATGGCAGGCAAAAAAACCCCTGAAAGCTTATGATATTTTAGAGTGTTTAATCGAAGCTTTGCCTAATGTAACGGCTGCTGCTATTTATCGTACCCTGAGCTTTTTCATTACGGCAGGTTTTGTACACAAAATTGATTCTATTCAATCATATGCGTTGTGTGGAGAGCCTGATACTAAAGCATGTTCTGAAGTCCTTATGGTATGTGCAACGTGTCACACAGTACGTGAAATGCAAGATGCAATGGTACGTGAGGCGGTTGTGCGCTTGGCACGCCTAGATGCTTTTGAGCTGGGCCACGACCCCATTGAGTTACGAGGTGTGTGTGGCGCTTGCGCACAATAGTAAATTCATTTTCATTTTTCGTTGATACTCCCGCCTCTTCTAACGCCATGCAACAGTTTTTCTAAATAAAATAGATTAGGGCCTATTGCTGTACGTTGGATAAATTATTCCTAGGCATTGATTTTTAAAAAAACACCCCCATCTTCTATCTATTAGCATTGAGTGTATAAGCGTTGGGAGATAATTTGGAACAGTTTCGAGGTACAACCATTTTGTCCGTAAGAGACGGTAAACAAGTGGTTATTGGGGGTGACGGTCAGGTTTCACAAGGTAATACTGTAATGAAAGGCAATGCGCGCAAAGTGCGCCGCCTTTATCAAGATAAAGTCATTGCAGGGTTTGCTGGTGGTACAGCAGATGCTTTCACTTTGTTTGAGCGTTTTGAAAGTAAGCTTGAGATGCATCAAGGGCATTTGGTGCGAGCAGCTGTTGAATTAGCGAAAGACTGGCGCACAGATAAAACGCTGCGTCGTCTCGAAGCATTATTGGTGGTTGCTGATGTAAAGGCTTCTTTAATCATTACCGGAAATGGGGACGTGATTGAGCCTGAGGGAGGCCTTATGGCAATTGGCTCAGGTGGGCCGTTTGCACAAGCTGCAGCACGCGCTATGATAGAAAACACGAAACTATCCCCTCTTAAAATTGTCGAGAAAGGTTTGAACATCGCCGCTGATATGTGTGTATATACAAATCATCATTTGACCATTGAAAAATTGGATGTGAATCATGGCTAGTACTGTTGTAAATTCAAAAACACCCGAGGTAATCGCAATATCTCAGGCAATGATAACTTCGCGCTCAAAAATGACACCAAGAGAAATTGTCGAAGAGCTCGACAGACATATTATCGGGCAAGACGATGCCAAGCGCGCCGTTGCGATTGCGCTGCGTAATCGTTGGCGTCGTATGCAAATCCAAGATAAAGATTTGCGTGCTGAAATTATGCCTAAAAATATTTTAATGATTGGGCCCACAGGGGTTGGTAAAACAGAAATTGCAAGACGTCTAGCACGCCTTGCAGATGCGCCATTTATTAAAGTAGAAGCCACAAAGTTCACTGAGGTGGGTTACGTGGGGCGTGATGTTGAGTCGATTATTCGTGATTTGGCCGATGTTGGGTTTAAGCTTGAACGTGAAAGTGCCATGAAAAAAGTTGCACAGCAGGCCGAAGATGCAGCAGAAGAGCGTGTGTTAGATGCATTATTACCACCTACCGAAGGTGAAGCGCGACGTGACTCTGCAGCGCGACAAAAATTTAGAAAACAATTGCGGGAAGGCGAATTAGACGACCAAGCCATTGAAATCAATGTCTCTTCATCACCGGTTGGTATTGAGATTATGGCGCCTCCTGGTATGGAAGAGATGACGAGCCAATTACAATCGATGTTCCAACAAGTTGGCTCTGAAAAAGTGAAGCGTCGAGAGCTGCCGATTCATAAAGCAATGAAGGTGTTGCGGGAAGAAGAAGCGGCAAAATTGGTGAACGATGAAGAAATTAAACTACGTGCTATTGAATCTGTTGAGCAGAATGGATTTGTATTTATTGATGAAATCGATAAAGTTGCAAAGCGTGCAGAGCAAGGTGGGGGGGATGTGTCTCGTGAAGGGGTGCAGCGTGATTTACTACCCTTAGTTGAAGGCTCCTCGGTTTCGACCAAGTATGGCATGATAAAAACCGATCACATTTTGTTTATTGCATCGGGTGCGTTCCATGTCGCAAAACCATCTGACTTAATTGCAGAGCTGCAGGGACGTTTGCCGATTCGTGTTGAGTTAAAGGCACTCAGTGTTGATGATTTTATTAAAATTTTAACTGAGCCTTACGCATCACTGACCGAGCAGTATACTGCCTTAATGGCGACAGAAGGGGTTAAATTAAGCTTTGATAAAAGTGGTATTAAACGCATTGCAGAAGTCGCGTGGCAAGTGAATGAGCGCACAGAAAATATTGGTGCACGACGCCTATATACGGTGATGGAGCGTTTGCTTGAAACCATTTCGTTTGAAGCCACAGATAAAGCAGGCGAAACCATCAAGGTAACGTGCGAATATGTACAAAAACACCTTGGCAAGTTGGTTGAGGATGAAGATTTGGCGCGTTATATTTTGTAACGTTTAGCGTACGGCCAACCATGTTTGGCTGTACGTGATTTCTATGGAAATATGAGAGTGAAGAAAATTGCTTTGGTCTCTTATGGCTATTTAACGGCCGACCCTCGTATTTTAACGATTGCAGATAGCCTTAAAGCCCACGGCTGGGATGTAATCGGAATTAATATATGCCCACTTTCTGTATCGCATACAAACGTAACGCATTTATTTAAACAGCATACCTGTTATAACTTACAAGCAAAGTCGTTTGCGAGGATTTGGGTTTTGTTTGCCAAGTTATTGGCGCGCGGCTTGGAGTGGTGTGGGTATCAGTCGCAAGGAGAGTTGTTATACTTTAAAGCGATTCATGCATACATAAAAAAAGCAGTTCAAAAATCCGATTTTCAAAAACTTACCCAAGATGTTGATATATTTTACGGCTGTGAAATGTTTTTTGGCGCATTCATTGCCTATCATGCTGCAACTGACTCGAATAAAGCGTTTATTTTTGATGTTAAAGAACTTTACTCGGATATGAAAGCACGTTTATTCGGCAAGTTGAAGCATTTTGTTTTAAGCTATGAAGCTTTATTCATTGAGTGCTCTGCTTTATTTCCTTGTGTGTCGAATGGTATTGGCGACTATTACAGTGATTTGCATGCATCGTTTCAGAAAAAAAGTTATATATTGTTACCGAATACGCCGAGTAAATTACCCGAAGTAAAACGTGTCCCAAGAGACAAGGAAAAGCCAATACGTTTTGTCATGCTTGCAGGATTTGTGCCCAACATTCGGGGCATTGAACTGCTGATTAAGCTTTGGGCCGCAGTTTTACCTGAGCATGCAACGCTTGATTTATATTTATCTCATTTAAGTGATATAGATAAAAAAGCGTTGTTGAGATTGGCTGGTACAACCGCTGGACAATCGTTACAAATTAAGCCACCTATTAAAGTGGATAATATTGTTGAGGTGTTGGTAGATTATGATGTGGGCGTTATTCCTTATTTGCCTGATGCGTGTTTAAATCATAAACATTGTTGCCCTGGTAAGTTTGGACAATATCTAAAGGCAGGCCTTGCTGTTTTATCTTCAGATACGTCGCATATTACCCAATATATTCAGGCATTTGATTTAGGTGCTGTGTATCCAACAAATAATTTCGCGGCGTCTGTGACTGTGTTTCAAGAATTGCTAAGCTATCCAGAGCGCATAGATATAATGAAGCAAAATGCGGGCTATTTTTTTGATCAAGAATATCATTGGGATGTGTTTGCAAAGCGTTTTGTAGATGCGATGAGTGATGTTTTGACTTGAGTAAAATATTACATGGCCTGAAGCACAGGGCGGTGTTTTGTTGGCGGTAAGAATATTGGTGATAACGGCGTGCTTATCCGCTTATAAAAGACTTGAATATTTCTGTATCTGAAGAAACACTATTTTAGTTAAAATAGATCTAACGTTGATTTTTTTGATTTAAATTGATACAATTTGAGCTCTTTTGTTTGTTGTATCGGTGTTGTATGCGCTTACTTCCGCAAGTTTATTTTAGAGTTACAAGTATCTTTTTTTTAATTGTTGCAATGTGTTATACAACTGCATCGTTTGCAGTCACTGTACCACGAGAATATTTTCCGATTGAGTCATATACACAGAATGCGGATATCTATATCTCGCCTACAAGCCCACATTATACAAAAAGCTTGTTGAGCTCTGAGGAGCAACAACGGCGCTTAAAGCAGTTTTACCAGCATTATTATGCGAGTGATGCAAAAGGATTATCTCCCTGGAGTAAAGCGCTGGTGAGCGCGCTTTTACCACACATAAAAAAAGCGGAATTAACAACGCTAGCTATTTTTGATAATCAAACAAAATCGGGTGCGCCAAAGCACTATGCAGAAAACTTTAGAGAGCATGATGTGGCTTTCTGGCGTGGCATTCAATGTAACATGAATTTAAATGCATTAGATGGACGTGGGTTTGACGTGCATCAGCGGGCTATTGTAACGCTTAATACCATGGCACGTGTTTTACCTGAAAAAACCCCAGACTTTTTTGATGAACGTACTGCAGGAGAGGGATTTCCTTTTGATAACTTACAAATAGCGAGCCTTTGGGTGGGGACACCTCTTTATGTTTTAAATATCTCTAAAGATAAAGCTTGGTCATTGGTTCTAACCCCTGATGCTTATTTTGCATGGGTTAAAAGCAGTGATATCGCGTATGTGTTACCCGATTTTGTTGCGCGCTGGCAAAATGGGGCACAAAAACAGTTGATAGCTATCACACAAACAGAAGTAAGTGTTTTGGATAAAGCGCATCGCTTTCAGTTTTCGGGCTATATAGGTGCTGTATTTCCAGAAGTAGAACGGGATGGTGCAAAAACCAGTATTTTGATCCCGGTCAAGCAGTTGGATGGAACGGCAGCTATTAAGACTGGCGTCATTGAGACGAAATCCTCAGCTCGTATGCCACTCATGATTTCGCCAAAACACATGGCCCAGGTTATTAAAGCACTGCAACACAGGCCCTACGGATGGGGAGGAGCGTTTTTCTTAAATGACTGCTCACAAGAGCTGAAAAGTTTGTTTACACCATTTGGTATTTGGTTGCCGAGAAACTCATGGATGCAACAAGCACTGAACCCAACACTTGATGTGTCAGCGTATTCATTGGAAGCACGCCTCGATACAGTCAAAGCGAAAGGGCATCCATTTTTAACATTGCTCTATAAAAAAGGGCACATTATGTTGTATGTGGGAGAGCAAACCATTCAGAATCGCTCAGAAGTAATAAGCTACCAAAATGTATGGGCGCTTTCTTCACAGAAAAATGATACGCGCTATGTAGTTGGCGGAAGTGTGTTTTTACCAATCCTTAAAAGTTATCCAGATAATTCAAGCATTAACTCACAAGCCAATGAATTAGTATTTAAGCTGATTTATTTGGATGGATTTCATGGTGAGGAGATGTTGCCTAAAAAGTTTGCCGAAATGTTTTAGGGTTGAGGTCTAGCACGGCATGGCCAGGATATTAGCATCAACTCCATGTATGGACCTCCGCCGGTTTTGCAGGAGGTCATTCAAAATTTCTCGCAACAACTTTTAGGCAGCCAGCTCTGTACATGATGGATCCTTCATTTTTTCGAATGTACTTAACAATCTCATTCTGACTCATTACGAAGTCAGATTAAAGTGGCGGCGTCCATATCATTAGGTTATTGTACGTTAGGCTTGTTTGAAGAAATATTTTTATCAATTTCGATGAGTGTTTTTTGGGTATCGGTTTTAGCTTCAAAAAAGCGTAATTTTTTGCCGCCTGAAAGAATAAAGCGCCCAATACACAAAATAAAAGCAATGCAGTTTGCAATGTCGTAGAGTAATTGTTTGTGACCACGATGTTTTTGCATTTCCGGAAGAGCAGTTTCAAGTGCATTTTTGCTCTCTTTTAAAAACTTGGCATCATCGATTTCATTGCGATAATAAGCGCCTACGGTATCTATTAGCGCATGATAGAGAGTGAATGAAACTTTTGAGGCTTTGGCATATTTTTTAGGATTTTTAATAGCCTTCAAGCTGAACTGATATGATTTTTGTTCGAGCTTTTGAATGAGCGCAAAAAGCATGAGCTTTTGGTCTTGGTGTTCGTTTGCTTTTTTGAATGCATTATCTGTTTTTTCTTTGAGTGCTTTTTTGTGTTTATTTTTTTCTGTTTGTGTGTGGTTTTTGTGTGTTAAGGCATCAAAGAAAATATCGTGATTTTTTGTGCTATTTGTCATTTGCTTTAAATTGTCGAGTGGAACATTATTATATTTTTTGAGAAGGGACTTAAAGACATTGTCATCACAACGATTGTGCTGGCAGATAAAAGGAATGATTTTTTCATATCGACTGTTTTCGACAATCTGTACTAACTGTTCGGATGTTAATAGTGACTCATTTTCTAGAAGCATTTGAGCAATATGGCTGCTACAGTGTTTTTGGGCAGTGAGTGCTGTCGCGATACGGTGTTTTTCTACACGATTACAATGAATGATGGCGTCGAGTATGCTTATCTCAAGGTTATGATTGGTATTTAGCAAGCTTAAAGCCAGCTCAGTATCAAAACTTGGGTGGTTAATGAACGGTTCAGCAAAGGCATGACTACGACTTGCATAACGTTTTAAAATTTCTTTTAGATCTTTAACAGCTAGGTCTGGATGGTTTTTTAAGACATTAATGACAACGTCTATATTAGCAGTTATATGTGCGTCTGAGTTGAGTTCGGAGGCTACATCTGAGTTATATCCAGCATTCTGTTTGATTTTACTGCGAATAACTTCTGTGACGACTTGAGGTGAGCATATGAGTTGGATGAGTATGCTTGAGCTTAAGTTTGGATATGCTTCCAGTAGACATAGTGCGGTATCAGTATCAAATCGTGAGTGATTGAGTAGGGCATCTACGATACCGTTTGTATCAACGTTAGGTGCTTGAATGAGTGCTTTGAGTGTTTGAGGCTCTAAGTTGCTACGCGTAGTTAGTAAATGAACTGCAACTTCAGTAGTAAACCCAGAAAGTTGGAAAAGTTTTGCTGAAAATTGGTTTATGTCGATGCTCATGATGCCAATCATTTGCTTAAGTGCTTCGTTACTGAGAGTTGGGTGCACTGTGAGTAAGGCGTTTGCAACGTCGGCATTAAAATTTGTTTGTTGGGAAAGCAGCATGAAAATATCGTTTATTCCAGTGATGCATGGATGAGTGATGATTGTCTGTAGGCTTGCTTTGCTTAAGTTTTTTGTCTGTTGTAAGAGGTGGCGAAGGGTTAGCACTGTAATGTGGGGATGTTTTAAGGCAGACGCGATGACGTCTTCCGTGCTTATTGTATCGAGTATCGTGATAATGTGGCCTTCGCTTAATGTAGCGGGTGCTGTCGTGATTAAATAAAGTGCGAGTTCTGCATTCAATAAGGAGCGTTGTATGAGTGTGTCTATAACTGCTGGTGTGAGCAATTCTGTTTGTGTGATGATTTGACGTAGTATCATTGAGGTGAGGTCATTTCGGTTAGTCAGCAGGCATAGTGCTACATCTGCATTAAAGTGGGTTTGTTTAGACAGTGCATCCCATAGCACGCTGATGCGAAGATTTTTGCGGGTGACAAGTGTAATAAGTGACTCAAAGCTTAAATGTTGGCGTGTTTCAAGCAGATAATTTGTGACATCACTATCAAAGCCTGGATATTTTAAAAGGAGCTTTATAAGTATTTCGGCTTGAATGGCTCGATGGTCAATGATTCCTTTGAGGAAGCTTGACGGTAAATTTCGATAAGTTTTGAGTATTTCTTCTACAGTATTCGTATTAAAATATGGTTGTGCACATAAGTCATTCCATAGCAGGCAGATATTTATTCGAGGTAACTTTAAGAGCTGTATTAGCGCATCTTCTGCTAAGTGATGCGATTGAAGTAGTTGTTTTGCTACATCAGTGTTGAAACGTGCCAGTTGAAAAAGCTGCGGGAGAATATTGGTTATATTTACTTTGGCGTGTGTTATAACGGCAGTAATCAAAGGGTGGGGCAAGTTCAAATTTTTTTGAAGTAGGTGCTCAAGAGTGTCTGCATCGCAATTTGGATGTTGGATGATTTGGCGCATGAGGGTGTTATCGTTTGAAAAGAGCTCAATCAGTTGCTTGAGTATATTGCTGGGTAACAACGAATCTTGTAAGAATTTTTGGGCGTTTCGAAGCTCGAAATAGGGGTGCCGTAAAATGATGTGAAGCGTGTCAAGGCTCGGTATCCATTCCTTGATGATAATATCAAAATTTTCCTTATCTAGTTTTGGGTTATTGAGTAGATTACATACAGTTTTATCTATGCAGAGAGGGTGCTTTAAAATTGTAGAGGTATGACTATTGATGTCACAAGTATGGATGATACGTTCAAATAGTGCGCTAGTCATGCCTTTGTGAATATTGAGTAAGCAGCGTGTAGAAATTGTAGGGGAAACATGTGGAATGAGCGCATCAATCAGCCTTTCATTTTCAGCAAGGCCGCTTGTATCTGTGTCGTCTACGCTGTTTATGTGGTTAATCAATGTATTAAGTGCGCTATTAGCTATGGTTGCAATCGATGTTTTTTGAATGATCTCAATGAGTTCTTCTGATGAGAGGTGTGTGGTATCAAAGAACTTGCTTATAAAAGATTCACTCTCCTTGATATATGAGCTATCTAACAGTTTGATGAGGCAGTAGAGTTTGGGTGATAATTGTGTTTCTGGATGCTCAGCGTAGTTTGCAGCAATTGCCTCGGGCGTTGTTTTAAAGATACGACATAAAGTTTGAATGCTTTCTGTTTGGTGCTGTTTATCCATGAGCGCGTCAAAATTTCTTGCAATTTTTTCGAGTGTATCAAGCGTTCCACAATATTTTTTAACACAAGTAAACGCTTGTTTGGGGAGATGGTGCTTAAGCATGATTGCTTGCGCATCAGGTATATTTGTTACTTCCCAGTCAATCTTGATGTGTTGTAGTGTTTCGATGAGATAGAGAAACAGCTCGGTGTCTCTTTCATCGATTTCCGGATGAATCGATTTAAAATTAAAGCGGATTAAGTGAGGGTCATCGAGATGTTCAGAAATGTAATTATATACTTCAAGATAAGTTGCGCGCTCAAAAATTTGCTTGAGTCGGTTCACTTCTTCACGTGTAGCCTCACGATAGGGTAAAATTTTGGCTTCAAAAAAGGCTATTTTTTTATCAGACTCTTGATTTAGCCATGAAAATCGTGGACGCTGCATGAGGGGTTCCAAGTCCCCATTAAAAAATAAAACTTGTTCCATTAAGTTGTGATACATGTCTAGGGATTCAATATATGCTGGTTTTTTGCCCCAAAGACAGTTTCCTTGTAAATCTGAGAACCACGTAGCGTCTGGGAGAGCTTGCTGCTGTAAGTCGCGAAACTCTCGGTTTGTAATGAGCGTTGCAGTGAGTTGACCGTCTTTATATGAGAAAAGGATAACGTGCGCAGGTTTCATGAAAGCATTAAAGAGTGTGTTGCCCTGTCCAATGTAGGTCTCTGAAAAATTTTTACTGAGCTTCAAGTTTGCTGAAAAAAAGTTAGGCTCATAATGAGTGATAGGGTTTGAATTGAAGCGTGTGAAGGTAGGGTATTGGTAACGTTGCGCTGTCAGTTTTGGATTGAAAAATGCTTCTTCTTGTAAGGCCTCATGCTCTGCTTCTACATGCTCATGAAGCTCCAACTCATTTTCAGCAGACTCGTCTGGTGAGTCGGTGTTACTAAGCTGCATGGGGTCACAGTGTGGCAAAATACCTTCAATGATGTCCTGTAGCATATCGTCTAGCGTTTGATGTGTTACATCTGTAGCGCTAGTGGCAATTTTTTCGAGCAAGGCATGCCAGTTGGCTAAGATATTGGCTTTGTGGCGCTCAAGGATACTGCGCGCATCTTCTTCATGAATGAGCTTGCCATACTGCTCGAAATAATTGGCTCTGTGGTTTTCGAAAAAAACAGATCGTACTTTTTCATGCATTGCATGCTTTTTATGCGGGTGCATATTAGGAATGGCGAGTAGACGGTCTAAAATATCTTTTCGGACCATTGCGGTCATTTTTTCGAGTGTGCTGACGAAGTTTTCGGCACTTAAGCTGTTTGCCTCATTATCAGCCATTTTATTAATAAACGCCTCTAAGTGTCCGGGGTGCTCTTTGGTATGTGCATATTGGGTAAGGGCTGGGGGTACCACATAATCAACGGACTGTTCCCCCAGAATGAAGTCGCGCATGCGCATTGTGCCCTGTAGGGTTGAGGTTAAAGGTGTTTTGTGGTCTACGAGCACCAGTCCGCGGCCTGCACTCCCTTGTTTAATGTCAGTCCCTGTGGTGTGCACTTGGTCGTAATAAGTAAAGCGTTCTTCAGGCGTACAGTTTAGAATTTGGTTAATATTCCCAACTTTTGTGGTACCGAGCCTAATGGGTGCTTTGTTTGCCTCGCAGGGTTTTGCACACAGCACTTCGTTATCAAAGTATAAAACGTATTGAACCTTTGAGCCTGACTCACGTAGCTTTGTAGCAATTGCGCTGGCAACATCAAGATTTTTTTGCCCTTGAAACATGGCACAAACATCAATGATGGCTGAAATATCCTGATGAGTATTGGTTTTATCAAATAAATCATCTAAAAATTGATGCGGCGTTTCATAGTCAATGGCATAAATTTGGCTATTTTTTGCAAGGGTTGTGCCAATGACGAGTCCATCACTTCCTAGTGCAACGGTAGGGTTGTAGCGCATACGCTGATGAAAGCTTTTGTGATTGGCGGGGGTGCCTGATACACCATGGACTGAGTGGTACATATCAACATGATGGTAAGCATTGCTGCTTAAGGTTTCTTCATTGAACGTAATTTGCGGAAGAATATAGTTTTGTAAAATTTGATAAGTTACCCAGCTGTTTTCTTGCAGGGTTTTGCAAATCATATCAATGTGTTCGTCTGATTCAAGGTCAACTTCACCAAGTCCTAGTCTAAAAGGACTTTCTTGCATGAGATCTTTAAAAATAGTTGCAGCATTAGTCCCTTCGTAAGAAACTTCTTTTCTGGCAGATAGCTGGCGGTATTCAGCCTCCGCTTCGTTTTGCCAGGTGCGAATTAAATCAATCACAAGCGGTTTTTCAATGCCTGTAATGAGCATAGCTTGCGTGGTGTAATTCATTGCCTCATTAATGTTTGCAAAACGACTCGATTCTCGGGGGTTGTCGTTTCCACCATAAGGAATGGCAACAGCACGTTCTTGAGGTGTTTTTCCTTCAAGTATTGATGGGCCATAGTTAACGCGGTATTGGCGAGACGCGGTTTGTTTAAAGATGCCTTTTTGTGTTTTTAATTCGGTTTTATAAAAGGCAAGTAAGGTATTATCATCAGTCAACATCGTATTAATAATGGCCATGACTTCAGTTTCTTCTTGACCCGTTAATGTGTTTTGTATGTATGCTTTAATTTGTAGGGGAGTTAGATTTGGATAGTTCTCAAAAATACGTTTCAGTGGGCCATCTCGTGTTTCAATCAGCGTATTACAAATTGTTTCGACAATGCTTTGCCACTCATCGTCTCCTTTAACAAGCCTTGGATTTTTAATAAGCTTTGCTAAAGTAAAGGTTTCACTTTCAGGATTAGTCCACTGAATGGGGCTTAAAAATTGATAGAACTTGACGTTGGCATCAATGAGAAACGGTGAAATATGTAAGTCTTCACCTGAGGTATAATTAAGTTTTTGTTTAGTGATAAGCCCTTGGTGTACCTCATCTATCATGGCGTAGCCGTGAGACTTTAAGAGGTTTAAGATGTTATCTAAACTTTGAACTTGGCGCTCCCAGTCAAGCATGGCATCTGTGTCAGTGACTTCAGGCTTTCTATCAAGCATTTCTAAATACTTGAGTTGCAGCGATTGCATCGATTCACCCGTGGTAACGAGGTAGTCTTGGTTGGTCATTACCTCACGGAAAAAGTGATATAAATGCTCGAGTGCTTCAGGAGATGCATTGCTTTCACGCGCAAACTCAAATTTATGGGCGCATTGTCCAAACCATTTAAATGAGGTTTGGTTCATGTCAGCATGGTTACTGTGTAGCAATGCGCGGGGTACTTCTAAAATCACAAGATTTGAGCTATCGGCTTTTTGTTTTGCCCACAAGGGGAGAATGACAGTTGATTTTCCGCCCCCCATAATGAGTTTTTCAACGCTTTCTTTGGGTAAGGTTTCAGGGGCTGGGTATAGACTCTTTAGTGCCGCAACTTGGTTTTTACGGAGCAGGATGTTTTCTTCACATTGTAAGAAGGTATAAGCTGTGTTGTTGACTGCATCAGGTGTATTTTCCTGCATAAGCTGCTGCACAACAGCACGGATTTTATGCGAGTTTTCAGGTTCCTTAATGGCATCGTTTAGTTTTTTATTAAAGCGTTCTAAGTGCTGCCGATGGAGCTTGTGATGCAGGTACTGGTGGATGTATTGGTGCAGCACTCTGATATCTGCTTCACCGAGGTTAGTTTTTTCCGTGTAGCGAACCAAATCTCCTTGTATGTAAAGGCTGTATAACTCACGCTCGCCAAGTAACTGGCGTTCTTCTGCTTCAATTTCAACACCAAACAGTTTGTGCTTGTTGGGGCTTTCAGCAGTATTTTCTGGCGGTCTGTTTGCAAGCTGAAGAATAATGTCCCACAGGGTTTCCATTTTTGCTTCACAGTCTGCAAGATCTTGGCTGGCATTTGCTTGTAACGTTTCTAAGGCACCTTTTTTGTCTTTAAAGTAAGCTTCGGCAAGATTATTTTGTGTATTTAGATGCGCTAATTCAAGTGCGCCTGCTTCTTTTTCAATTTCAAACAGTGCCTTATGGGGTGTTTCGGGGGTTATGCGTGCACGTAGTGCTTCTAACGCATCTTTGTGTGAAGCTTGGTTGTCGAGGTAAGCTGTTTTGAAACGTGCGAAATGCTCATCTAAACCAACCAGTAGGCTGTGCAGTGAAAGGTGAGGTGTGCCTGTACTTTCGATAATTAAAGGGTGTTTAGGCCGCACCTCTTTATCGAGTGTTGCAAGCATTTCCTCCGATGTTTGTAACACTTCTTCATGCACATTTTTAATACTCAAAACGGGTATGATGGGTGGAGGTTCCCAGCCTTTGATTTGGTCGAATAGATATGTGAGACTCACAGGCTTTAGCACGTGGCCTGCGCGAGTTCTAAGCTCAGTTACGCATGGGTCATGAGGGGTATAAAGTGTCTGATTAGAGGTGAGTACACGATAGAGTAAATTTATTAAAAGTTGTGTGCCGACGTCTTTGGGTGCTTTGCTAAATCGATATTGGCGTAGCATGCGTATACAAAAGAGTGTATAGGCTTCTTTTTGTTCCCTTGTGAGTTGGTCGCTTTGAGCGGTTGCAAGGAAAAGACCAAAGTCAGCTTTGAATGTACTTTCATCAAGGTCTGATGTAAGTGCTTTAAAAACGTATTTTCTACATGGTTCGCTGAAATAAGTTGGATAATCAATACGGAACTTTTCACAACTTTCAGGCAATGTTAAGTCGACTGTATCTTCAATCAAATGCGATGTTTGTTTGGCAACTGCCTCTGTGTGCGCAATATGATTTTCTAGGGTACCGAGTCGTTCAGTTTGGTTTGGCGTTAGCTGTTGGCCGGCCTTTTTTAAACCATTTAAGTGGACTAATTCTTTTTTAAGCGTTTTTAAGTCAAGTATTTGTGCAGCGTATGCCAGTGCACCATGTGGTTTAGCAGCGCTGTGCTTTTTAAAGTAGGAGAGTAAGCTTTTTACTTCATTGTCTCCCAGTTTAAATGTGCTTGGCATGTGTCGCAGCATTCGTTGGTATGTGGAAAACTGGGTTGCAATATGCCCTGGTAGCGCTGCTAAAAAGGCTTGCCGCTCTTCTTGTTGCGCTTTTTGATAAACTGCATTACCTGTTTGAACCTCAAGCAGTACGTACTCGGGGTCTGGAATAGACTTTCCTTGGCTTAAAAAGTCGGTCAGTAAAGCGGTTGCACGGAGTTGGCATGCCACAATGCGTGGATTTGATATTCCTCCTAGCTGATGATTAATCCAGTGTAAATAGGCAAGTTCTTGTGCTGTTCCACGAAGTCCACCTAAATTATTTTGACAATGGTTTAACGTTTCGAGTGCTTTTTCAGGTTGCTTAGCCGCAAGATAAACATAGGTTAAATAAAGTGCATCTTCACAATTTCCCGCATAGGGTGTACCTGCTTTATCTAATGGAAGCTCAATGAGTTGTTCGCTTAAGTGATAATTAAAGGGAAGAGCATCACCTGTTGCAGTCCTTGTTTTCGCAGCGTACTTTGCTTGCTGTTCGCCTGAAATATCGTGTATGGGTACACTCTTTGTTTTACTCATTAGTGGGCTAGGCGTTAATAAAAAAGGCTGGATAGGGAGAATACATTTTTTAGAAACTTCCTCTTTGCTTGTCCTGTGCTCAAAGGTGAGGCATGCAATATGTTTTGAAAATAGATTTGGGTTATCACACAATGTGTAAGGTGTGCCCGTTAGGTAGATAGTGTTTGAACTGTCGTTTGTATGGTATTGAACACTAAAGCCATAACGCTCAAAACATACTTCAATCATTCCCGTTCTTTCGTCTAAAAAAGCCGTTAAAAATTCAGCATCTTCAAATTGAAGCAGGGGTATAATATGCTTTTGAGACGCTGGTTTTGAGATCAGTACGCTGTTGGTTGTATGGTGCGTTTCTGGGTTAACATCTTTAAAAATGAGGTGTTGATGATTAAGCACATTAGGGTTAGTTGAGCATAAAATGGGTGTGTCATGTCGTGTGATTAAAACATTGTGTGGCGCATCACACTTTACCCAGTTTGATACGGTGTTATCGCGCAGTATCTTGGGTAAATCTAAACCTATTTCGCAAGGGAGTGATTGGTATTCTTGAGACATGGCATCTTTTTGTTCATACCAAGCTTCCTTACCATTAATCGTCCATTTTTTTTGTACGTGAAGTGCTTGAGAAAACCGTTTTCTAATGACACGCACATCACCATCTGCCCTTTCAAAATAGAAGTAATCTTTGTCTGCTGAGGTAAAGCACGCAGCAACTTGGTGCAAACCAAGTGCAATACATTGCGGGTTCGCTTTAATGGAGAGTGGTGTTGGAATGAGCGCTTGGTTGTATGCTCCATGATAAATAAGCCCATGGTGAATATCGATTTGATATTGAATCATGCCCGTATTGGTATTCCTAAAAACAAAGGTTTTACCTGTTTTTTCTAACTGAAGGGATGACGTATCCATATCCATTGCAGCGAGTACTTGGGGTAGGTACGCCTCAAATTTTTCTACACCTTGGGCTTGTATGATGGACTGAAACGTTTTAAATGCATGTTTTAGCTCATAGGTGCTTTGAAGGCTTTGGGTTTGTTTAGGGTTATTGTGTGCTTGCAGAAAAAAATAAGAAGTGAGTAAGTCTTGGTAAAAATTAGCATCCAGTGGCTTATGGCTTTTATATGCTTCAATGGCTGTTAAAAAACGATATTGATGTAAACTGTATTGGATGTGTTTATCCTCAATACGGCTACTTAACATTACATCGATGTCTTGTTTAAAGCGCTCCAGTGTATCGCCAAATTGTAGTAATTCATCATACGTATTAAGGTAGCGGTTTAATAGAAAATACAGGCGAATGAATACAAGGGAGTCTTGGCTTGGTTGACCATTTTTGGAAGTGCTTCGAATGCCTCTGTTGATAAGCTGATAAAAGGGCGTGAGGATTGCGGAACTTTTTTTAAGGCAATCTAAAAGGAGTGGTGGTTGAAAGAGATTGGCTTCTAAATATTGTTGCATGTTCGCGTCACGTAGCGAGGTAAGATGTCTTAAAAAGTAATCAAGTGTTAGGTCAACTTGTGCCTCAGGAGCTGTTCTTAAATGATAGAGTTCTCGGAGCTGTAAGCTTTCTTTTTTGTTTATATCTTTTTTCCAGTCTGCAAAGTCGCACTGGTAAGCTTTAAGTTGAATGTCATTTTCAGCCCTGGCTTGTTCATGTATCGAAAATACAGCGCCTTGAAGTGTGTGTTTTTTTAACGGATAAACTGGGTGGTTTTCATCGTGTGTAGTAAACCACAATTTAAGTTGATTTAATGCACTTTCAAACACTAGTGTGTTTGTGTTTCGATCGAGTTGAAATGTTGACGGGCGGATGAGCCATGAGCGCTGTTGGGCTGCCTGGTGAAATTGATAGGCATTTTCCTCTATCAATTGCATGGCAAGTATAGGCTGCACAATGCTTTTAAATGATGGGTCGGTTTTAAGTTTATCCTTGTGCTCTAGGACATACCATAAAACTTGTTGTTGCTCTCTTTCTAATGCTTGGCGAAGTGCTGCAGGCGTTGGTTTTTGAGCTTCTGGCAAGGCATCATATTTTGCTTGTAGCTGTTTTTTGAGGTCTGGCTGCTTATTTATAATAGCTAGGTAGCAATCTAGAGGTGTATCAAGTTTTACTGTTGACGTGGATTGGATGACTTTATTGAAGGCCATATCTAGTTGCGGATTGGTGCTTGCAAGGTAAGGCTGCATCTGTAGCATTTTTAAAGCATCGCCTATTGTTTTTCGAGCAACAAGTGAAAATTGACTGTCTGGAACGGTTTGTTCAAACAGTGCTATATTGAGTAAGTTCAGTGATAAATGAACAAACAAGTGCTCTGGCAAACTTTTTGAACTGTCAAAACACGCTCTTTTTGATGTGAAATAGGTGCTTTTTAAGCGCTCTAATGTGCTTTGGAGGTTGTCACGGTCGTTTTTTGATAGTTTTGGGAGAGTTATGTTATTGATGGCAAGCATGAGAGATTTGGTTTGTTCAAGTACCATATCATGCTCATTTTGGCGGCTGAGCCGTTGAATTTCAGACTCCCACCATGTGAGTTCTGGCAGTAAATTTTCGGGTTTAATTGGCGGAATGGATGTTGCTTGAGCGACTGGTGATGGTTCTGGAGCAGTGAAAACCTTAAGACGTGGCACATCGGTGGTTGGACTAATATTTACAGTATGGTGAGTATTGGGTACTGAAGTCGCTCTACTGGTAGATACGCTGGGGGGGGCTGGTGTTCTTCGTTTGAGCATGTGAATGCGTTGGCGTGCCACGTCAATATTGGCTTCAATGGAAACTTGCGCGCTTTCAGTGAGGGTGTTTTTAACGAGTAGTCGGCCATAAAGCCGCAAGTTATTGCGGTAGGTGTCTTCCACAAGTTCTAGATCTGGGTTATTGGGGTGTTTTTCAAGATAATCGTTCAGTGCATAGATTTTATAATTTAAAATAAACTGTTGGTAGGCGTCGAGTGACGCAAACTGAAACTTTAACAATTGATGAATCACGCGTTCAGCGCATGTGCCTGAAAGTTGTGAGCCGGTGTATCCTTCACACTCTAATATTTCATTACTGATAAATTCTGTGCCTTCTAAAAATGAGATGGAAGGGAGTATTTCTTCATACAGTGTGCCTTCAGAAAAAGCGCTGTGAGGATGGTCTGGATGGTTCAGTAAATTGGGTCTTATGAGACGCTCAATAAATAAGGGGAGTTCGGTCTCAAAGGTTTTTTCCGTGAGCGTTTTCAGGTTAATTGAGAAACTCTTAAGCGGGGCGTAAAGCTCTTTTTCAATACTTGAGTGCTGCTCATGATACCCAATACCCTCACCAGATTGAATCACTTCAAAAATGAGCGTATCGTTGTCTGTTTTTTTGAAGCGATAGAGCATAGCATGCCCGCCACTCTCGGTTTGCCAGCCACCCGGAAAAAGGTGAGTCGCTCCGACTGAAAGCGTTTTAATCTCGTTTGAAAGTGTATCGATGTAATGCTGATAAGCGCTCTTATTAAAGGGTTGATGACGAAGTACCATAAGTGCTTTTTCGCGCGCGGCAAGTGCCTTAAATAGTGCTTTTAAGTGTGCTAACTGCACGGTGCTTTCAAGCGGTAGTGTGTTTAAATATTGGCAGAGATAACCCGTGGTGCTCTGAAAAGTATTACCCTCATAACCGCTGCCAAGGCTTTCTGCATCAGCACCAATATGTGCCAGTAGGGAGGCATTGATTTGAATAATATCAGAGGGCATATTTTAACCCATTTAATTATATATAAACAAATTATAGCTTATTTATTAAGCAGTATTGGTGTTTTAATGGATGTTCATAGAAAAGCAAGTAGGTATAGTGAGGATTGCATATATGGTAATCTTATCCAGAGCTCATGTACGGTTATGTAACAGGCTTTTCAAGGTTGTCTTCACGATGGTCTGCTGCAAGATAAGTGTACATGCTGGGTACTACAAACAAGGTGAAGCAGGTACCTATTAAAAGCCCAGTTGAAATCACAAGACCAATATCAAAGCGGCTAACGGCACCTGCACCTGACGCAATTAAAAGGGGTAGCACGCCAAATACCATAGCGGCTGTCGTCATTAAAATGGGGCGCAGACGAATGCTTGCAGCCTCTTCAACGGCAGCTCTTTTGTCGAGCTTTTTCTCACGCTGTAAATGATTTGCAAAATCAACGATTAAAATTCCATGTTTACTGATTAGGCCAATTAATGTAATGAGCCCTACTTGCGTATAAATGTTAATCGTTGCAGCCCCCAAATTTAAGGGAGTTAGTGCGCCACATAACGACATGGGGACACTAATGAGAATAATCAGTGGGTCGCGAAAGCTTTCGTATTGTGCAGATAGCACCAAGAAAATGATGATAATGGATAGAAAAAAGGCAACTATCAGCGCGCTTCCCTCTTGCATGAATTGTCTTGATTGGCCACCGTAATCAACGGAAAATCCTTTTGGAAGCACATCTTTTGCAGCTTCTTGTAAAAAGCTAAGTCCCTCGCCAAGGGTTGTACCAGGCATGGTAACTCCTTGGATGGTTGCAGCGTTTAACTGTTGAAAGTGTGTGATGGCATTGGGTTTTGTTCTTTCAATAGGGGTCACAATGGTTGACAGAGGCACCATGGTGCCATCGATGGTTTTTACATAAATTTGCCCCAGTTGTTCGCTGGTCATGCGAAAACGTCGCTCTAGCTGAGGAATCACTTGGTAGCTTCGGCCCTCTAAATTAAAGTAATTGACGTAACCGCCCGACAGTGCAGCGCTTAAGCTGTTTCCGATGCTTCTCATATCAAGCCCTAAATCTGCAGCTTTGGCGCGGTTTATCTGAAGCTCTACTTCGGGCTGATTGAACTTAAGAGTATTATCAAGGTAAATAAACAAACCACTCTCTTCTGCTTTTTTCATGAGCTTGTCAGATACATCTAATAAGCTTGCAAAATCGTTACTGGTTTTAATAACAAATTGAATTGGTGTTCCACCACCACCACCCGGTAGAGGGGGAGGAATAACAGCAAAGCTTTTCATGCCGGCAACCGTGTTTAATGCGTCTTGCAGGGGGTGCTTCATTTCAAATTGTGTGCGTTTACGTTCGCCCCATGGTTTTAGGACGATACCTGATACAGGTGCGGCCGCGTTGACAATAAAATAGTGCTCTGCCTCCGGAAAACTTGTAAAGATTTTCTCAAAAGGTTTTGTAAATGCTTCAACATATTCTAATGTAGCTGATTGTGGAGGAGTGCCTACCACAAAAAAGAACCCTTGGTCTTCTTCAGGCGCTGTTTCGTCTGGGGTTTTCATATAAAGATAAGGCAAAATAAGAAGTACAACCACAGCAAAAACAATCATGATTTCACGTGTGTTCAGCAGTTTGTGTAGCCACGCTTTATATCGAACGCGTAGGGTTTCAAAAATACGCTCTACCCTTTGAGAAAGCTTGCCTTCACTCATTTGAGGCGTGAGAATTTTTGAACACATCATAGGCGAAAGTGTGAGCGCAATCACGCCTGAAATAATCACAGCCGATGCAAGTGTGAATGCAAACTCTTTAAATAATGCGCCTGTTAGGCCCGACATGAATCCAATCGGTGCATAAACCGCTGCGAGTGTGATGGTCATTGCAATAACAGGCGTTGCAATTTCACGGGCCCCAATAATGGCTGCTTCAAAGGGTGTTTTACCTGCTTCTATGTGGCGGTGCACATTCTCAACTACTACAATGGCGTCATCTACCACAAGCCCTATGGCAAGTACAAAGGCAAGTAAAGTGAGCAAATTAATGGAGTACCCTAAAAAGAACATGCAGGTACATACGCCAATTAAAGATAGAGGAATGGTTACAACAGGAATCAGCACCGAGCGCACGGATCCCAAAAAAAGGAAAATAACAGTAATCACAATAAATGCTGCTTCAAGCAGCGTAGAAATCACTTCATCAATCGATGCACGGATAAAGTCGGTTGCGTCGTAAACTACAGTACCTTTGAGAGAAGGGGGAAATTGTTTCGTGAGTAGCTCAAACGATTGTCGCACCTGGGTAATCACATCGAGTGGGTTGGCACTTGGAGTTGGGGTTATACCAACAAAAACAGCTTTTTTCCCGTTAAAAATAACTGAAGAGTCATAATTTTGAGAGCCGAGTTCAATGCGGGCCACATCTTGCAGTCGGGTGATAGATCCTTTTTGGCTTCGAACAATAATTTGGCCAAATTGCTCGGCTGTACTTAAGTCGGTATTAGCACGAATGCTGATAGCAACATATTCACTTTTAATGCGGCCTGCAGCGGTTAAAAAGTTATTGTTTCTAAGTACTCGAGAGACATCAGCCGGTGTTACGCTGAGCGCTGCCATTTTGACAGGATCGAGAAAAATACGCATAGAATAGACTTGCCCACCCAAAATTTCAGCCTTTGACACACCACTAATGGTTTCAATCTGAGGTTTAACCACACGGGTTGCATAGTCTGTGATTTGTTGCGGGGTCATGTCGGGGCTATCTAAGCTTAGGTATAACAAGTCGGTTGAGGTATCAGAGCTTTTAACAATGACCGGGTCTTGTGATTCTGAGGGGAGCTGGTTTAAGGTTTGTTGCACCTTACTCATGACATCAGTAAATGCCACTTGTGAGTCAAAGCCAAGTTTAATGTTTAAGGTGATGGTGCTGGTACCAAGCGTACTGGATGATGTCATGTAATCAACCCCCTCGGCGCTAGAAATGGCACTTTCAATAGGAGTTGTAATAAAGCCTGCAATGAGGTTTGCATCAGCCCCTGGGTATTGTGTTGTGACGGTAATAACCGTGTTATCCATTTTGGGATATTGTCGAATAGAGATATTCAGCAGCGAATTTAAGCCAAACAATAAAATCAGCAAGCTTACAACGGTCGAAAGCACAGGGCGTTTAATATATAAATCGGTAAAATGCATGACCTTATTCGCTTAAGTTAGACTTATTATTATCATTATTGAGTGGTACATCGTTATTAATCACCACATGTGTGCCATTCTGTAGCTTGACTTCACCAGCGCTAACCACCTTCTGGCCTGCTTTCACCCCTTTTTTTATCACAACTTGATTCCCTTCTTCATCTCCTGTGGTGACAAAGACGCGTCTAACGACCAATATATCTTCTCCTTTATCGTTTTTTTGCACGACGTTATCAATTACTTGAGGTTCAATTAGAAATACAGAGTCGCCATATAAGCTATAGGAAATGGCTGTTTTTGGTAATACCAAAGCTCCCGAAACAGCAGGCTGCTCTATTGAAATAGATGTGAACATCCCTGGAATAAAGGCATACTTTTCAAGGTTTGCCGCTTGATTTTTTTCTGTATTACATGTGATTTTTGTATAGCCCGTATTTGGAATTTTTTGTGCTTCTATCAAATGTGAGCGTCTGCTTTCATCAAATACTTCAGGGGGGCAATTAGCGGCTGCTGCTTGTATCTTTACGTTATGCGTTTGTGCGTCTGCTTTGGCATTAATTGCGGTGATTTTTCCTGAAAAGAGTTTGTCGGCGTTAGGCTCAACCGAAAATAAAATGTTTTGCCCTACATGAATGCGCGAGAGCTGTTGTTCTGGCACATAAAACTCAAGAAAGAGTGGATCGAGGGATTGAAGCGTTACAATATTGGTTCTGCCTGTTGTGATATATTCACCCAGGTTAATCATACGAATCCCAAGGCGTCCTGTGAATGGGGCTTTGATATGTTTTTGTGCAATAACAGCGCGGGTATGCTCTACTTTAGACTCAGCTTCTAGCATGCCGGCTCTTGCGGTATCAACTTCTGACTGTGAGGTTGCATTTCTTTTGAGGAGTTGTGCTTGGCGCTTGTAGTTGACTTGTTGTAGTACCAACTCAGCTTCATTTGCTTTTAAGGTGGCTTTATCAACGCTGTCATCAATATCAACAAGCAATGTACCCTTTTTAACCATTTCGCCTGATTTAAAGTGAATGTCAATGACGCTTCCAGATGCCTCAGAGTTAATGTCGACCCCATTTACTGCCACAAAAGCACCCACTGTATGTAGATTAGGTTGCCAATTTTCTTCTTTGACATCGACTGATGCGACGGTCACGGCCGGTGGTTGAAAGTTTTTGAAAAACTGGCGGATTAAAATGCCTTTGCCCACATTAAAAAGAATAAGGCCACCAAAAATCACACTTAAACCAATTATCATGAGTGTCATTGGTTTTGTACGTGAAATGAAAGCTTTAATCATTGGCCATCCCTTTATGCCTGTGGGTCACGATCGTTTGTCGATGTTACAGTGGATAAAGCCGCTTGTCGATATGTGAGGGCCTTACTTGGGTGCCCCTGCAAGGCTTAACCATTCGTCGATATGCATGTTTTTTACATGCCCATGTCCGGGTAGGGGCAATACATCGTTTTTTTCCATGAGTGTTACCATTTTTTGCAAGCGCTCTTCAGGGTCGAAGGTTTGCAGGACAAGAATGAGTTGATGGATGATATTGGTTTTGTCTAAGTGCTGGTTAATAGTGATGTGTTGATATTTGGCGTAACTTAAAAGTTGGTCGTACACCGCCTCAAGTGCGGGGCGCATGGTTTGATGCAGAGTACTTAAGTTTGTATCACTTTGGTTGGTGCCTTGTTCCCATGTATGCCACAAAAAGTGACTGCCTTGCGCACAAGGCTTAGCTGAATAAACAGAGGTGTAATGATTGTTCTCTTCTTTATAGAAGTATGAATTGTCGGTACACATGTGGTGTGAGTATCTGTCAGCTAGGGCATGTACAAAAACACCCATTTTTGCGAAGTTGACATCATGAGGTGTAATATAACGCTGAAAGTTTTTATTGGTTGCAAGCACGAGCTTTGCGGTTTCATTGTTTTTGTTCGCATTAAGAATGAGTGTGCCCAAATTGGTTACAAAAGGAACTCTTGAGAGCCCCACAGAGAAAAGGCTTATGGGGCTTTTAAGTGTGTGCTGAGTGTTTTCACAAGGTGCATGAATTGCGTCAGGCAAGTTCATTTTTTGTGTAATACCTGCAGCGCATGCATCACGTCGCTCGTTAAACACCCAAGCCCTGAAGTTTGTGAGTAAACGCTCAAAAGAAGCATTCTCTTCTGAAAAATAATCTGTTGGAAAAAGCGGGACGGGAGGCGGTTTTCCATTGGGTGAAAAGCGAGCATGTAAATGAAGTAACATACCACCTGTTTTAAAGCTAAATTTGTAAATGCCGTTTAGCTCAGGCGTTAATAATAGACATTTTCGGGGCATGTCAGTGTGCCAATTTGTACGACATTGAATAGCTTCAGTGTCAGTTAGCAGCTTTTTACCTTGTTGACTAAAAGCAGTATATTCTGCTTGGTCTGTGGCTTCTGAGTAAATCATCATTTGGTAGGCTTGCCAGGGGCTAAAGCCTATCAGCTGTGCCATAAAGTAAGTAGAATCTGCATGTACCAAACTACGCCCACCCGCGATAGTCTCGCCTTTAGCAATTAAACCACTGACACCATCATAGAGTGCTTTTAGCTGACACATGGTAGATTTTTCTGTACTTAAGTTGCTGGTTCTACAGTTTTTTTCAATTGATAGACAGTTTCTAATGGGAGGCGATTTACTGTCTGGGCTATTGAAGCAAACATCAACACCAAATCCATAAGCATTTAATGTAGTTAACCCCATGAGTAGGCCTAAGCGCTTCAGCATCCTGCATCTCCGCTAAGTGAGTGGTATTAATGGTATTAATACATTATTTTGATGCTACAGCATTGGCGGGGGCGTGTCGACACACAATGGGCGGTGCTACACCGGCAGAAAAAAATACATCAATAGTTGATCTAATTTCCCTGTACATGACAGGTTTTTTGTCATGTACAGAGGCCTAGATTTATCAACGAAATATGTAACCTATGCAGCAATGACGCTTTCAAAGCGTCATGTCATATAGTTATAAGGTCTACGTTAATTTATTTAAAAGTAAGCTGACCATCTTTTAATTTTACTGTAATGGTTTCGCCTGGTTTAAATTCGCCTCTCAATAGTGCCTCAGCCAGTGGGTTTTCAAGCTGTTGCTGAATAGTGCGCTTGAGAGGTCTTGCACCATATACTGGGTCAAAACCTGCTTTGACAAGGTGCGCCAAGGCGTCATCATCCAGCGATAAGGTCAGGTCTTGTGTTTTAAGCCGTCCTTTCAAGTGGTCGAGTTGAATCAATGCTATGTCTGCAATTTGCGCTTCTGTGAGCGCATGGAAGACCACACTGTCATCAATACGATTAATAAACTCAGGCCTAAATTCTTGCCCCACAAGCGCCATGACAGATGCCTTAATTTTGTCATAATTAGTATTGCCGCTCATTTCTTGGATGAGGTGTGAGCCTAAGTTTGAGGTCATGACAATCACAGTATTTCTGAAGTCAACTGTGCGGCCTTGACCATCTGTGAGCCTGCCGTCATCGAGCACCTGGAGTAAAATATTAAAGACATCTTGATGCGCTTTCTCGATTTCATC
>JASBUO010000030.1 GCA_030147855.1 Gammaproteobacteria bacterium | reverse complement strand
CATGATGGATGCTTCCTTATGTTGGATTGAGTTTAACACATAACACTTTATGCTATCAGAGTGTTTCTTGAGAAGCGAGCAGGAAAAACAGTTATTTTTTGCCATGGAATAGGGCCTTTTGACCTTTCCCCCCGCCTACTTGGCCCGAATCAACCGGGCCAAGTAGGCGGTAGAGGGAGCAGCCTGTAATATTTTTAATTGCGTGCTCAAAATACGTTTTTTATGGCTTAGGTTTTGTTTGTTCGGAGTCAAGCGAAGGCGTGTTTTTATCTGTTTTAGTATGTTGCTTAGGGTTGTCTGTGTAACTTTGAGCAATAGTTTGTTGCAGATCATTTTTCATTTTTTCAGTTTGAAGCCTGGACCTTTCTCCTTGATAGAGCCTTTTGAGTACATTTAAAAATGCGACCCCTATCTGTGATAAGAATCCGATTTTTTCAGGTTGTTTTGCCTGGTTGTATTTTGCCCATATTTTATCTTGTCTTTGTGTTCTTTCTTCGTCAGATAATTCTCTTTGCGTGCTTAAGTGCTTGATATCTTGTTCTGCTTCTTTCAATAGCTTGTCATTGAATTTTATTGGTTTATCTTTAATTTTTTGTATTTCTTTATCAACGGTTGCAATCCAGCCGTCTACCTGCTTAATTCTCCATGCAAGCCATGTTGATGTGGTTGCTCGGGCCATTGCTTCTATTAGGTCTTTTTGTTTTGGTTTATGTGGCATGTCATCACTTAATACTTTAAAGCTTAGTACTTACAGTCTAGAACACAATGAAGTGAATATCACACTAATTGATTTTGTTTTAATCAAGTTTATTCGGGTTAAATAGATTGAAAAGCTTTTTAAAAAACAACACAATGCAAGCGTTGTATATTTATTGAGGGCAATGGGGTATGAATTTAGAGCAGGCTTTAACGCAAATCGATCAAAACTTACATGATGTACAAACAGATATAACGCGTGTCAAGAAAACGCTGAGGGAACGCAATCAATTTAGAGCGGGAGTTGGACAACGTATTCTAGAAAGGCTTGAGTCTATTACAGACTCAGAAGGAGAACCACTTTCCAAAGCATATATGTTGCAGAAAGTTGAGGCATTAGCAGACAGGTTTGTTACGGCATATACAGCAGAAGAAGCATCTGAAGCAAGTGAAGATTATCAAAGTGTGCCCCCGGTAATAGTTGCACTTTTAAATGGTGCTTTTGTGTTTGCTGGGTGGCTATATGATGCGTTGGCGCGCCGTGGATTTATGGTGGAATTTGCGACCATGAAGGTGACAAGTTATGTTGGGACCGCGTCAGGCAAACTATCGGTTGAGTCTGATTTTAGTTATCCGGTAGGGGAGAGAAACGTTTGGATTGTTGATGACTTAATTGATACTGGTAAAACGATCGATGCCGTGAGTGTCTTGATGCGAGAAGTGCTGGGCGCGGCATCGACTAAAACTGTTGTAATGGTTGATAAACAAGGTGTTCGGCTAAATACGAGAGGTGAAGAGGTTAATCCACCTGACTATGCAGCTTTTAAGGCTGAAAAGCATTTTTATGTGGGTGCAGGCATGGACTTTGAAGATATGCTGCGTTATTTGAAAGAGGGCGATCTTAAAGCTTTGGTTGGCGAGATTCCTCAATTAATTGAAGAAGGCGTATTACCGAGTGAGGACGAGAGGGCAGCGTTAGATTCAATTGGATTGCTCAATACCGAACTTCAGGCATTACTTGTGAGAGAAAAAATATTACTCAAGCAGCAGTCATGGTGTCAGTTACGAATGGACGCGCAGCGAGAGGGGGTACGCAATGCGCACGCTCCTCAAGTTGATGGCAGTTCCTCCCCATCAGGTACGGTATATGTTTCCCAAGCTAATGACAGTTTCCTACGAGTGCTCGCTACAGAAAATGAGCATGTGTTTGTAGAAGAGGCTGTGTCTCGGCTTGAGTATTAAATAATATGTGAGGGCAGATATAAAATTGACACATACTCCGATATACTAAAGGCCTGTTTTGGTCAGAGGATGTGTTGGATATGAGTCAATTTTTTGCGATTCATCCAGATAACCCACAAGCCCGGTTGCTTCGAGAAGCGGTTGCGGTGCTTGAAAATGGCGGGCTGATTGTTTATCCAACCGATTCAGGCTATGCCTTGGGGTGTATGCTGGGTAATAAGTCGGCATTGGATAGAATTAGACGACTTCGGCAGTTGAGTAAAGATCATAATATGACTTTAATCTGTCGCGACCTATCTGATTTGGGGACCTATGCGCGTGTGACGCGGCCAATTTATCGGTTACTTAGAGCGTCAACGCCTGGGCCGTACACCTTCATTTTGAATGCAACGCGTGATGTACCTCGTTTAATGTTGCATCCTAAACGTAGAACGTTGGGTTTAAGAGTACCTGAGCATGTTATCGTACTTTCACTGCTTGAGTGCTTAGGGGCACCTTTAGTTAGTAGTTCCCTAATTTTACCGGGGGCTAGTGCGCCACTGGGTGAACCTGAAGCGATTCGAGATTTATTAGGACACCAAACAGATTTAATTATTGATGGGGGGCACTGTGGGTATCTACCTACAACCGTTGTAGATTTAACAGGGGACTACCCTGTTGTGGTGCGTGAGGGGCAAGGTGATGTGGCTCCTTTTAAATGAATAAGAGAGAGGATTGATGGCGGATTTTTCAGGAAGTAATCAGCGTGTTGTGTCTGGCATGCGTGTATCAGGACATTTACATTTAGGTCATTTGCACGGTGTTTTAAAAAA
>JASBUO010000041.1 GCA_030147855.1 Gammaproteobacteria bacterium | reverse complement strand
AAGCTCAGTTTTACCAACACCAGTTGGGCCAAGAAATAAAAACGAGCCAATGGGGCGGTTGGGATCTGAAAGGCCTGAGCGTGAGCGACGAATAGCATTTGAGACAGCATCTACTGCTTCATTTTGTCCAATTACTTGTTCATGCAATACATGCTCCATTTGCAGCAGTTTTTCTTTTTCACCTTCGAGCATTTTGGCAACGGGAATACCAGTCCATTTAGAAACAACTTCTGCAATTTCCTCACTAGTGACTTTGTTTCGTACTAATTTGGTTTCTTGCTGTTCTGTTTGTGTTGCATCAGCCAACGCTTTTTCAAGCTCTGGAATGCGACCATATTGAAGCTCTGACATACGAGTTAAGTCACCTGCACGCTTGGCTGATTCCATTTCAAGCCGCGCTTGTTCCAATTGCTCTTTCACTTGTGTTGTACCCTGTAGGCTTGCTTTTTCAGCCTTCCAAATGTCTTCGAGGTCTGCATATTCTTTTTCGAGCCCATCAATGGTTGTTTCGAGATCTTCCAAGCGTTTTTTAGAGGCATCGTCTGATTCTTTTTTAAGTGCTTCGCGCTCAATTTTAAGCTGAATTAAGCGCCTGTCGAGTTTGTCCATGGTTTCTGGTTTGGAATCAATTTCCATGCGAATCTGACTGCCTGCTTCGTCAATTAAATCAATCGCTTTATCGGGCAGTTGGCGGTCTGTAATGTAACGGTGTGAAAGGGTTGCGGCTGCAACAATAGCAGGGTCTGTGATTTCAACCCCGTGATGCACTTCATAACGTTCTTTTAAACCGCGCAAGATGGCAATGGTGTCTTCAACACTTGGTTCATTGACGAGTACTTTTTGAAAGCGTCTTTCAAGTGCCGCATCTTTTTCAACATTTTCGCGGTATTCGTTGAGGGTAGTGGCACCAATACAGTGTAACTCGCCCCGAGCAAGGGCCGGTTTTAGCATGTTACCCGCATCCATCGAGCCTTCCGCTTTACCTGCCCCGACCATGGTATGAATTTCATCAATAAATAAAATAACCTGTCCTTCTTGTTTTTCTAAATCTTTTAAAACGCCTTTTAAGCGCTCTTCGAACTCACCACGAAATTTAGCACCAGCAATAAGTGCGCCCATATCGAGCGAGAGCAAGCGCTTGTTTTTTAGGCCTTCAGGCACCTCGCCATTGATAATACGTTGCGCAAGTCCTTCAGCAATCGCTGTTTTTCCAACGCCAGGCTCTCCAATGAGAACAGGATTATTTTTTGTGCGGCGCTGCAGCACTTGGATGGTGCGACGAATTTCATCATCACGCCCAATGACTGGATCAAGTTTGCCTTGTTCTGCACGCTCAGTTAAGTCGAGTGTGTATTTTTCAAGTGCTTGGCGTTGTTCTTCAGCGTTAGGATCATCCACAGCTTCACCGCCTCGCATTTCTTCAATGGCTTTTTCAATTGCTTTTAGGTTTGCGCCGGCATCTACCAGTAACTTACCAAGCCCCTTGTCTGTTTTTTCCATGACAGCGAGCAGAAATAACTCGCTTGAAATATAATTGTCTTTTCTTTTTTGAGCAATTTGGTCTGTAATATTGAGTAGTTGGGAGAGGCTATTAGAGACATGGATATCGCCTGGTACACCTGATACTTTTGGAAATTTATCGAGTGCTGCATCAACTAAAGTTCGTAGTTTAGGCAAGTTAACCCCAGCTTTAGTCAAAAGGGGTCTACAGCTGCCACCTTGTTGGTCAAGAAAGGCTTTCATCAGGTGTTCGGGCTCAATAAAGTTATTTTCTCGACCTAGTGCGAGCGATTGTGCATCGGCAATAGCCATTTGAAATTTTGAAGTGAGTTTATCCATCCGCATTTTGAACACCTCTATTTTTTATTGTGGTAGATGATATGAATTTTATCTTCTCTAACGTAAAATGTGGGCTTGTTTTCTAAAAAATCAAGTGCGATTCCTATGAGTAATTCACAAGAAGTATTAAATCAATTAATTCTAGATTATTTACTTGAACGTAAGCGAAAGCGTGTTTGGCGCTGGGTGTTACGTGTCATTTTTATGCTGATTATGGTTTGGATTTTTTACGGTGCTTTTGTGTCACATCGTGCAGATATTGCATCGCGTGTTGGCCCGCATGTGGGGCTTATTGATATAAAAGGCACCATTACCGATAAGCAAGCAGCGAGTGCTGAGAACTTTTTAGAAAGTCTTGAGCATGCTTATGCCAATAAGGGCATGAAAGCGTTAGTTTTCCGAATTGATAGCCCTGGTGGAAGCCCTGTTCAGGCTGATTATATGTTTAATGCGGTGATGCACTATAAAAAGAAATATCCAGAGATTAAAACCTATGCGGTATGCGTTGACTTATGTGCATCCGCTGCTTACTACGTTGCAGCTGCAGCCGATGAAATTTATGCAGCGCCCTCAAGTATGGTGGGTTCAATTGGTGTTATTTATAACGGTTTTGGCTTTGTTGATACGCTGCAAAAATTAGGTGTGACGCGTAGGCTGCAAACAGCCGGCGCACATAAAGGCTTTTTAGATCAGTTTTCTCCTGAAAAGCCAGAAGATGTGGCTTATTTACAGCGCATGTTAGATTTGGTGCATCAGCAATTTATCGCCAGGGTAAAAGAAGGGCGTGGCGCACGTTTGAAGGTAGATGACGAGACGTTTTCTGGTTTATTTTGGACAGGAGTCCAAGCGCGTGAACGCGGCTTGATTGATGGCTTTGGTAGTAGTGAGTCGGTTGCACGTGATGTGATAAAAGTTGAAAAGTTTGTCGATTACACCACGAAAGAAAATGTTATGGAGCTACTGGCTAAAAACTTAGGCACAGAAGTTGCGAATCACATTCCTGCTGCATTTGGATTGAATCCTGGTATTCAATAACGCCATAGCTAGCGAGCTATTACGAAAGGAGTATCTAGAGAAGCTACCGGGTGGTATGGTCCAAGCGCCCGGTAGCATATTAAGCCGATTAAATCGCTTTAAAGGCTGAGTGCATTTCATCAAACACTTTAGGGGTGCCAGCAATCACACTGCCTTGTTTCACAAACTTTTGTCCACCTTTTGGGTCGCTTACAAAACCACCGGCTTCTTGAATAAGTAGGCAGCCTGCAGCAACATCCCAAGGACGTAGCCCAAACTCAAAAAAGCCATCTAATCGTCCGCAAGCAACGTAGGCCAATTCAAGCGCTGCAGCCCCAATACGACGGATGACCGTACATTGCTCGAGTAGTGGTTGAATATCTAAATTAAATGCATGAGCACGAGCTGGGCTTTGAATAGAAGGGCCACAGCCAAGCATCGCGGTTTGAAGCGTTGTTTTTTTAGAAACACGAATGCGCCGGTCATTTAAACGTGCGCCGCGGCCACGGCTTGCTGAAAAACACTCATGACGTAATGGATCATATACAACAGCGTGCTCGAGTCTACCTTGATAAAGCATTGCAATTGAAACGCAATAGGCAGGAAATCCATGTAAATAGTTACTGGTACCATCTAGTGGATCAATCAGCCAGACACAATCTGCGTCAGGCCGTTGCACTCCACTTTCTTCAGCAATAATACCGTGATTTGGGTATGCTTTTTGGATGGTATGAATAATCGACTGTTCAGATTTAATATCTACTTCAGAAAAGTAATCATTTTTTGCCTTTTGTGTTACTTTAAGGCTTTCGAGTTGTTCGGCATGGCGAAGGATGATATCACCGGCATTTCTTGCCGCATTAACGGCGATATTAAGTAAAGGTTCCATGCATGTATCCGTCAAGAAAAGAAGCCGGGTATTCTAACATAAATTTTATAGAAATAGGCTGGCTTGAGTGAGGAAAAGATGAAATTAAATGCAGTTCGTGTGATTTTGGTTGAAACCTCACACCCAGGAAACATAGGAGCTACGGCGCGCGCAATGAAAACGATGGGGTTATCTCGTCTTTATTTGGTGGCACCTAAAGTATTTCCAGATCAAAAAGCCATTGAAATGGCCTCTGGCGCGCAGGATGTGCTGGAGCGCGCCATTTGTGTGAACACGCTAGATGAAGCATTAGCAGACACACAGTTAGCATTGATGACCAGTGCACGTCCGAGAGATATTGCCTTACCTGGTTTAACGCCTGAGACAGCGGCGCAAACCATGTTTAAAATGTCTGATGATACGCAGGTAGCGCTTGTGTTTGGGCGTGAGCGCACAGGGCTTACCAATGAAGAGTTATTGCGAGGACACTATCATGTTGAAATTCCAACAAACCCTGCATATAGCTCACTAAATTTATCTCAGGCAGTGCAGATTCTTGCATATGAGATTGCAAAACATGCGGTGATACAGTTGCCTGTGACACAAGATAAGGCCACTGCTTTAGCAAGGTCAGAGCAAGTCGAGCAATATTACACACACCTTGAAAACGTGTTAGAGGCGATTGACTTCTTAAAGCCCTCCAACCCGAAGCAAATCATGTTGCGCTTAAGGCGTTTATTTAATCGAGCCAAGCTTGAAGTGGTTGAAGTGAATATTCTGCGTGGTATTCTAACACAAATCACACGGACGATAGGTGCAAAGTGACAACGCGACCCCTTTACTTTGATTATATGGCGACCACACCAGTTGATGAGCGAGTTATCGAAGTAATGCTGCCTTATTTGGGTTTTTCTGGAGACTTTGGAAACCCAGCATCTAAAACACACGTGTATGGAGAGGCGGCAGCACGTGCAGTTCAAGCAGCACGCGCGCAAATTGCTGAGACAGTGGGGGCATCTCCCGAGACCATCATATTTACATCGGGTGCGACAGAGTCTGACAATTTGGCAATTATTGGGGCGGCACAGTTTTATCAGCGTAAGGGTCGTCATGTGATTACTCTGGCAACCGAGCATAAGGCCGTATTAGATAGCTTTGAACACTTGGAGAGTATTGGGTTTGAAGTGACATATCTTAATCCGAAGCCTGATGGGTTGCTAGATTTGAACGTACTGGAAGCCGCCATTAGGCCTGATACAATTTTGGTTTCTGTGATGCAGGTCAACAATGAAATTGGTGTCATACAAGACATTGAAGCCATTGGTGTATCTCTTAAGGATAAGGGTATTATTTTTCATGTAGACGCAGCGCAAAGTGTTGGACGGTTGCCGTTGAACTTAGCGACGCTACCGGTTGATCTAATGTCGTTTTCAGCGCACAAAGTATACGGGCCCAAAGGGATTGGTGCTTTGTATGTGCGTCAGAAGCCTCGTATCCGTTTAATGCCACAAACTTTTGGTGGTGGGCATGAGAGTGGCCTTCGTTCAGGCACTTTACCGACGCATCAAATTGTGGGGATGGGGGCGGCTTTTGTGCTTGGAGAGAGCCTAAGAGTGTCAGAAGAAGCGCGTCTTTTGAGCTTAAGAAAGCGCTTTTTAGAAGGTATTAGCGTGTTACCAAATACGAGCATTAATGGCAGTTTAGAGGCGCGTATTGCAGGTAATTTGAATATTTGTTTCAAGGGCATTGAAAACAGTGAGTTACTGGCGCGTTTTCATGAGCTTGCTATTTCGACGACTTCTGCATGTGGGTCGTCTCGCGATGCAGGCTCACATGTTTTAAGTGCTTTGGGTTTAAGTAGTGTGGATGCTCAAAGTTCGCTTCGAATCTCAATGGGGCGTTTTACAACAGCCGCAGATATTGAGTGTGCGCTTCAAGTGATTAAAAATGTGCTTTGCATTTGATATAAATAATATCACTCTGGTATAATTTTATATTTTTTTATCGGGGTGCATGATGTTATTTTTTGGAGCAAGATGGGATGAGTTAGAGTCTCTGACGTTAGACTATTTAGCGATTAGCAAGTTGTATCAGCATGCAGCACAGAAGCCGGGTGCAGACCTTGAGTTATTAGTGAGGCCTTCCTTAACTATTGTACGGGGTTCATTTATGGAAGTGTTTCGTGTGCTAGAGATTCAGGCAATGTTAGAGTCAGCAAGTTTTACAGGACAAATTCCTTCAAAAAATACAGCAACAGTGCGTGGAACACCACATGCCATTGCAATTATTAAGGGCATTTGTGACGCCCCGTATGATGTACAAAGAGATAGTGTAGTGGTTGATGATTTTGCTTTTGAGGCGCAGCGTCAGTTACTCAATAGCTCACCTGATAAGGTTTAAAAACAATATTGCTTTTTCAATGGAATGCCCTCAATAGCGACTATGGCATAGGAAGAGGTGGTGCGCTGAACACACTGGCTGGGGCCGGTTTCAAGCAGGCGTGCTAGGGCCTCATGTTCCAATAATCAATGTGCCATGCGTTGTCTGCATAATGAAAAGCAGATAGTGCACCTGTTTTGAGTTTAATGTTGTGGTTTTTACAAAAGTGCTCAAAATTTCCGGTTAAATGAGGGGCAAAGCGTGCAATACCATTGCTTGTCACCACAAACACAGTTTGATTTGTATGCTCTTTTTGGATTGTTTCCCCAAAGCGCAACCAATCTTGGATAATGGCATTGGGATCCACTTTCCAGCCAGGAGGAACTATGCCTCCAAGATTCCAGGCGTCAATTGCTGCCTGACCAATACGTGCAATGACTTCTGGTTCTGTTTTATTCTCATCTGGGCCATAATCAATTTCGTTAAAACATGAAAGAGGTGTAATGGGCATATCTTTTACGGCATGTGCCGCGGTTTGCTGGGTGCGCTTTAGTTCTGAGCTATAAATAACATCAGGTGTGATATGCGCCGTTTTAAAATATTTGCCAATTGCCTTGGCTTGTTCAATACCCGATTGCACCAATGGGATGTCTGTATGCGCACCGACGCGTGTTGGAGTATCGGTCGGGCCAAATGTATTTCCGTGCCGTGCAATAATGAGCCGTGTCACGCGACTTCTCCTTCTTTACCTACGAGCAGTTCGCCATGAGAGGCAATGAGTGCTTCGGCACGCTCAATGTCTGCTGGGCTATCCACTCCCGAGAGGGTGGGTCGATTTGAGCTGACCTTAACACAGCGAATGCGGTGCCCTGCTTCAAGTACGCGGAGTTGCTCTAGGCCTTCAAGTTGTTCGTAGTAACTGGGTGGCCAGGTCACATATTGTTCGAGTAGCGCGCGCGAATAGGCATAGAGTCCTATATGACGAAAAACAGGGGAGTATAGTGATTGTTTACGTTGTAAATCTTCTTTTCGAATGGCAGGAATGATTTGTTTCGAAAACCAAACTGCATTGTCATCTTTGTCCAAAATGGCACAGGTGCCACTAAAGGGGGTGGTCTTTTTATTATGACGTAGTTTATCTAAATCGTCCCAACTGAGTTGTGTCACAGGGGTGAACATCGATACATCAGGATTTGCTGCAATTTCATCTAACAAGGCTGTGATAAAAGTCGGGGGCATAAGCGGCACATCTCCTTGCAAGTTTATAATAAAATCAGGTGTTGCTTGTAAGGCTTGAATAGCGGCAAGGGCGCGGTCTGTACCTGTTTCGCATTCAACGGAGGTCATTACAGAAACAACGCCTAAATCATCGCAGTGCTTTAAAATACGCGCATCATCTGTTGCAACGATAAGTTCTGTGTGTGTGCTTTCACGAATGGCAGCCCTTGCGATATCAACCACGCGACTTAACATCGTTTGACCTGCTATGAGCGCGAGTGGCTTGCCTGGTAGGCGCGAGGAGTTAAAGCGTGCTGGAATGACAATGAGTGTTTTGATATTACTGTAACCTTTAGGTGCGTGGCTTGTTCGTATTGAAGTAGGCATTGTGTTTGAGTGGCTTTTCTATCGTCCGCATATTTTAATGATTTTGGTCTATGCTTGGCAAGTTGCGGTGGGTTTGCTATGTTACTTTTTAGGGACTTAATAAAAGAATGGATGCATGATGAAATACGATGATAAGATGTTTTTTATTGGGTTGTTGTCGTTACTGTGTAGTCTTTTTTTGTTTCCATTCGCAGTGTATTTGTTTCCTGCTGTTTGGCTAGGGTGGGAATACCAGGTTCCAAGCTTCGTTGTGGACACATCCATTTGGATTCAGACAGCGTTTGATGTCAGCTACATTGTGGGATTCCGTTGGTTCTTTAGGATTATTCTTGTGCTTGCAGTTGGATTTGGCGTGGTGGCATATCTGATTGCGCATCATATTAGCCAAATGCAGGCAGCAGAAGAAAAAAACAAAGAAATGATGGAAGGAAAAAGGGAAGAAGTGCGGCCTAAATTATCCACGAAAGCCAAGCAGACGAGCAAGGAGTCGTTTCGTTTTTTCTTAAAAATGGTTGTTATTATAAGCCTTGTTTTTATTGTTTCAGATATGATTCAATGGGCAGTTTCTTTGCCAACAGCGACTCGCTAGGAGATGTATATGGGGTTTTTAAAGCGATTTAAAATTAAAAGACTCATTAAAAAGGTAACGGCCCTTAAACAAGCGCGCGAACATAACCAACCAACTAACGACGCTGTTCGTACAGAAAAAGCAATTTATCATCAACTTGCGGGTATTTATGCAAAACTGCATGGTAAAAAGAAGTGGCCGTTTGCACGTGAACGTATGCTTGCTTGTTATCGTGCGTCTTCCATGTTGCATGATGCCAAGGCGCAATATTTGTTAGGAAAGGCTTTGTTAGATGAAGCAAAGATGCGAGAAGGGTTAGAGAATACCCAAGTATTTGCATCGCAGAGTAATGCGCGCAGTATGGCGCAATTGTATGAAGAGGCGCATGCTTACCTAAGTGCAGCTGAAGGACTTCAACATGTTGAAGCAAGGCGTTTGCACGGATTATGCTATATCAATGCATGGGGCGTACCGGAAGATAAAGAGCGTGGTTTTAAGCTTGTGGTAGAAAGTATTGAGCTTGAGCAAAGCTGGGATAAAGTACCACAAATTTTTGCTGCAATTGGTCTGAATAAACCGGAGTTTTTCTCTGCGCTGACTAAAATGAGAAATGGTAAATAATAAACAGTAAGTATGCAAATTAGCAAGTTGTTACCTATACTAAACTTTAGCTTTAGTGAGCGGAGCAACTTGTTATGTCCCCATTACATCCAAGAGTTAATCCAGAACATGTACACGCTGATGGTTTTCTGCTTAATGCAAGGGAACGTGCGCTTGTAGCACGTATACAAGGTGATATTAATGCTTTTAAAACAAAGGCTGAAGCACATTTAAAACAACGTGCCGATAGTGTGTTTGAACTAGAAAAGCTTAATGCGCTACGAGAGATAGCAGAAGATCCAAATCGAATCATTTCAAATATCTTATTTCAAATAGATGAAACACCAAGTGCATATCAAAACGCAGTGTTTAATGCGTTGGCAGCGCTTAAAGCACAGTATAAAGAGCCTTCAATGATAGTTTTTTTAGACGATCTTCTTGAGTCGTTTAGGCAAGTGCCATTGCTTGAGGATTCGTATGAGATACAAAGCGTGTATCTTGAAAAGCTAGATGAAATATTCTCGCTACATGAAGAAAATGCAATAGACAATCAATTATTAAATATGGTTGTACCCCAAATTGATGCACAAAATGCATTAAAAGAAGAAAGTGATACAGCCATTCAAGTGATTCAAAATAAAATTGCAGAGTATCAAGCAGAAAAGCAACTTGATTTTGAGATAGACAATGATTTGAATATGCTGAAAATATCTAAACGCAGTGAAGGATTAAGTTTTTCAGTTTTGTTTGTGAAAGGGGAAGATAAAACCAGTGAGCCTGAGCCTTATATTTTATACCATGGAAAAGGACAAATTTTAGGTGCTGGTGAAATCGGGCAAGTTAAATTATGTCAGAATTTTGCAACAGGTGATTGGCAAGCCGTTAAAATATTACCCGCTTATAAGCAAGAAGGATCGCAGTTTGAAAATGAAGCACTTACTTTTTTAGGGCGTTACCATGGAGATACGCTACGCCCTGATGCAGGGTATGGAAAATATTATGCAGTGCAAACGCTTTTGCCGGGTAAAGACTTAGAGTCACATATTCAAAGTGGTGAGAGCGCAACACTTGAATCACGTTTGGAGATTGCAAAGCAGGCAATCGCCTGCGTCACCTTGTTTCATGAAGGGTTCCTACATCGAGATATTAAAACAGACAACTTTATTTGGGATGAGGCGAACAAAACGCTGTATTTATGTGATGTAGGCTATGCATGCAAGCCTGGAGATGAAGGGATAGAACGATTTGGGACAGGAGATTATATTGCACCTGAAATCATGGCAACGATGGATGGTGAGCCTATGCCTTATTCAAAAAAATCCGATATTTATGCATTGGGTAAAACCTTTGAGCGGTTATTTGAGGACATAGCGCAGGTGCCGGAAAGTGTACAAACTATGATTGTAGACATGACTAAAGAAAACCCAGAAGCGCGCCTAGGAGATATGCAAGCGATGGAGCTGATATTAAATGAAGCATTGGAAGAAGCAGTGGCAGCGCAGCCTGATACAGCACGTCCATTTTAAAACGGATGGTAGCTAGGTTCGTCATCCCGAGCTGACTGCTCCCCACAAAATTTTGTAACTCCCCACGTTATCCTGAGCGTAGGGAGTTACGAAATTTTTCAAAAAGTCCAAAATATGTAGTGCATGAGTGTTTTTCCAAAAAACAAGATGAAGAAGCCAGCTAAACATAAAAAAGGCCCGAATGGAATGGGGGTTTCTTTGGATTGTTTTGTGACTTTCAAATAAATAAGTCCTGCAATGGCACCTAAAACAGATGCAATGAGTAAAAGTGCTGGGAGTAGCATCCATCCAAACCAGGCACCAAATGCCGCAAGTAACTTAAAGTCGCCATGTCCCATGCCAATTTTTCCTGTACAACAATAAAAAATTTTCATGACAAGCCAAAGCGTTAAATAACCAGCAATAGCACCAATGACTGCATCCGGCAATGGTGTAAAAAGCGAGTTGATATTAGCGAGTAAGCCAAGCCATAGTAGGCCGAGAGTTAAGCTATCGGGTAAAAGCTGATGTTGTAAGTCAATCACACATAAGCAGATGAGCATCCAAATAAAACCTAATGCAAAAAGGAGTGTTAGATTCAGTCCAAAGTAGAGGCCTGCTGTGAGTGATAGGATAAGACAGATGCTTTCAACAAGTGGATATTGCCAGCTGATAGAAGATTTACAATAAGCACAACGTCCTTTTAGTATTAAAAAGCTTATAATGGGGATGTTATGCCAGAAGGGGATAATACGCGCGCACGTGCAGCAGGTTGAACGTGGCACAAATAAGTTAAACGGTGATTTTTGAGGGTTTTTTCCGAGGTTTAAAAAGGCCTCGCACTCGGTACGCCACTCTGCTTTTAGCATACGGGGCAGGCGATAAATAACGACATTTAAGAAACTACCAATGAGTAAGGCAATGATGCCAAGTGCTATGAATAACAGTTGCTCGGGTGTCATGAAATAATCGCTCCAAGTTGGAATATAGGGAGGTAAAGGGCAACAATTAAACCACCTATCCAAAGCCCTAATACTGCCATGAGAAAGGGTTCAAATAAACTGCTGGTAACATCAAGTTGATGTTTAAGTGTTTCGTCTTGTTGTTCGGCAAAGTGTGTGAGCATTTCTGTGAGTTGGCCAGATGCCTCGCCCATACCAATAATTTGAGTCATCATGCTTGGAAACAATGCGGTATTTTCAAAGGCTGCTTGCAGTGGATGGCCTTCTCTTAAAGCATTTTGAATAGAGAAGAGTGCCTGTGTATAGCAAGCATTATTAGTGATATGTGTTGCACGAGCAATTGCATCAGTGAGCGGCATGCCGGCTGTGAGGAGTATGGATAATGTTTGTATGAGGCGGGTTACAATGATGTCACGCAATATGGAACCTGTGAAAGGGAGCCTAATAAAATAGGTGTCAAGTGTGAGTGTAACACATGGTATGTGGATGTAGAGATGACGTAGGCAGTATGCGCTAAGCAGTGTCGCAGTTAGGCAAATAAGGCCATAGTTTTTAATAAATAGCGCACTTTGAATGAGACATAGCGTTGCAGTTGGTAGGTGCGCGTCGAAGCTCTCAAAGAGCTGTTGAAACTGCGGGACAACAAATAACAGCAAGCCAAGGGTGACAATACAGGCAATGCCCATGATAGCTGTTGGATACGCAAGGCTCTTTTTAATTTTTTGCCGAAGCGCGTCACGTGCTTCTCTGTGATTTGAGAGTTGTTTGAGCAAGGTTTTTAGGGTACCTGATAACTCACCTGCTTGAACCATATGACAAAAGAGCGCACTAAAATATTTCGGATGTTTTTTGAGTGCGTCAGCAAGGGAAAGCCCATTTTGAATATCGGTTTGGATGGTGTAAAGCAATGTTTCAATACGTGGATTTGTTTCCCCACACTTTAGGAGTTCGAGCGCTTGTAGTAATGGAATATTGGCTTGTAGGAGTTTTGCAAGGCCAAGCGTTAATTGCGTGATGTGTGTGGGCTTCACGCGATAGCGCTTAAATGGATTTAGAAAAAAGTGTGTTGGCTTAATTTTTGGGGTTTGAACGCCGCGTCTGTGCAATATAATTTTTGCAAGGGTTAGGTTTTTTGCTTTGAGGTGGCCGCGAACCGTCTGACCTAACCGGTTCACGCCAACAAAGCGATATTGCTGATAACCATCCATGGTGTGTTAAACGTCCGTGTTATAAAGCGTTTCGTTCTGTTTAAATATTACGTTGTTTTTCGCCTGTGTATAACTGACGTGGCCGTCCAATTCTTGACTGGCCTGCGGTCATCTCCATCCAGTGAGACATCCAGCCAACCGTACGTGCAAGTGCAAAAATAACAGTAAACATATTGGTTGGAATACCAATAGCACTTAAGGTTAAGCCTGAGTAAAAGTCGACATTTGGATAGAGTTTTTTCTCAACAAAATATTCATCTTCAAGTGCAATACGCTCAAGCTCCATAGCAAGCTTAAAGAGCGGCTCATCGTGTGCGCCAACCGCTTTTAAAACCTTGTGGCAGGTATCGCGCATGACTTTTGCACGAGGATCGTAGCTTTTATAAACGCGGTGTCCGAAGCCCATAAGGCGGAATGGATCGTTTTTATCTTTAGCGCGTTTAATGTATTCGTTGATATGGCTAACATCGCCGATTTGTCGCAGCATATTTAAACATGCTTCATTTGCACCACCGTGTGCAGGCCCCCATAATGCGCCAATACCTGCAGAAATACACGCGTAAGGATTAGCACCAGTTGAGCCGGCAAGACGTACTGTTGAAGTAGATGCATTTTGTTCGTGGTCAGCATGCAGTGTAAAAATGGCATCCATTGCGTCGACTAAAACAGGATCGGGCGCTTTGTCTTCAGAAGGAACCCCAAACATCATATGCAAAAAGTTTTCTGCATAAGACATATGGTTTTGAGGGTACATGTAAGGCTGACCAATGGAGTATTTGTAACTCATGGCCGCAAGTGTTGGCATTTTTGCGATGAGTCGGATGGCTGATGTATAACGGTCTGCTTCGTCTGCAAGATTGGTTGAGTCGTGATAAAAAGCAGATAATGCGCCTACAATGCCTACCATAATTGCCATGGGATGCGCATCACGTCTAAATCCATTTAAAAACTGGTACATTTGTTGATGCACCATGGTGTGATTGTTGATGAGCTTTTTAAAATCATCCCCTTCTTTTTTGGTAGGGAGCTCACCATTGAGCAGTAAGTAGCAGACTTCTAAAAAGTCTTTTTTCTTGGCGAGTTGCTCGATAGGATAGCCGCGATAGAGTAAAACGCCATTTGCGCCATCAATATAGGTAATTTTAGACTCACAAGAGGCAGTCGACACAAATCCTGGGTCAAATGTGAATTTTCCTAGTGCACGACTTAAGGGATTAATGTCAATGACGTCATTACCCAGTGTTGGGGTATAAATGGGTAATTCGACGGGCTCATGGCCGTCGACAATAAGTTGTGCTTTTTTTTGTGTCATGGATGCTCCTAGAGTATGCCGGTTTGACTTTTTGTAGATTGGAGATTGCTTCGCGCACTATATAAAAATGCTGTATAACAGTCAATCATTGTATAAGTTCATGTCAAACCAATTAAAATTATGTCTGTATTTGTGCGCGCGCCGTAGTGCTAAAAAAGCAGCTTTTTTATGTGTAGCCTCTTTTAATGCATGTGTTTCTTCAAGCGGATTATACAAGTTTAATATGTCGAGCAAAGGCACGTGTGCGGCTTTACGTGTATTGGTAAGCATTGTTTCTATGGGGGGGGGAAGCCCAAAGTAGAGATGTAATTTTTGACTCAAGTAGGCCACGGCATGTTGCTTTGCTTCAATACTGTGACCTGCAATATGCGGTGTACAAAGTGTTGCATATGCGACAATGTCTGGGTTAATGTCAGGCTCATTTTGATACACATCAGTACAATAGGTAAAGGGTTTTTTCTGGCCGAGTAGTGCTGTTTCGTTGACGATACCACCGCGCGCTGCGTTAATAATAACGGTATTGGAGGCGAGTGCGTCAAAAAAGGCTGTATCTAAGAGGTTTTGGGTTGGATATGGGGCATTATTGTGTAAACTTGCATGAACACAAAGTAGATGACAGTTTTTCAGTGCTTCAAATGAACACGTGTTAAGGTCAGGCTTGAATGGATCGTAAACCAGTACTCCAAACCCCAACGCTTGAAGCCGCTTAATCACCCGAGTGCCCACTTTGCCTGCGCCAATGACACCAGCTTGCATGCCTCTAATCAGTTTGTGTTTTTTAAGATAGGCAAGGGCTGCCAGTACGTAATCAGCAACAGCTTCTGCATTACAGCCTTTCGCATCAAAATAGGGAATGTTTTGCCTGGCTAAATAATCAGTGTTTAAGTGATCGATACCACTGCTTGCCGTTGCGACGCATAAAATGTGTGTGTTATCTAATAGTTGAGGGGTGATATTTAAGGTTGAGCGACACACCAATACATCATGCGAAGGCAAAGCTTCTTCTAACATGGCATTGCTATCATAGCATGTGAGTTTGAAGGGAGGTGGAAATAGGCGTTTAAGGTCTGGCAGTGATGCATCTGCTAAAATTTTCACTGTAACGTAGTGTTGTGTTATTAGGTGTACAAGGAGTATACTTACTCGTCCGGTGTATCTGCAAGCTTAATTCATTATGAAACCTCAACCTCTCATTGCCATTACGCGTCGGCAAGCACTTGTTTTTGCTGTTTTTTTAGTACTGTATGAATTTTTGACATATATCTCAAACGACATGATAATGCCCGGCATGCTGCAGGTGGTAAAGTCATTTAACGCCTCTGAGTCAGCTGTTGCACGTTCGTTGATGCTCTATATTTTAGGCGGTTCAACCCTTCAGGTGATTTTGGGCCCTTTGTCTGACCATTATGGACGGCGGCCGGTGATGATAGTGGGTGGCTGGATATTTCTTATCTTTACTATACTGATTGCGTGTTCTACTTCTATTCACCAGTTTTTAGCATGGCGATTTTTTCAAGGGATGGGGCTTTGTTTTATTACGGTCGTTGGGTATGCAACGCTTCAAGAAATCTTTGAAGAGATGGAAGTGGTGCGGTTAATGGCTATTATGGCAAATGTTTCTATTTTAGCACCGCTACTAGGCCCATTACTTGGCGCTTTATTTGTAATGCATTGGGAATGGCGCCTTATTTTTGTGGTGATTGCAGGGGTTGCTTTGTTCACGTTATGGGGGCTTTGGCGTTTTATGCCTGAGTCGGTTGGAGAAACCACGCGTGATGGAGAGGTGATTCCACGAGCTGAACTGTCGTTTAGACAAGTGGGTGCGCGTTATATGACACTCTTTAAAAATCCTAAATTTATGATGGCGTCGGTTGGGGCAGGTTTACTGGGTTTGCCCTGTGTTGCATGGATTGGTTTAGCGCCGGTGATTATTGTGTCTGCTTCGGGCGATTCACTACTTGAATACGGAGTTTGGCAAATACCGGTATTTTTGGCAGCTATTTTAGGCAATGTTACTTTGCATCGTCTAACACGTAGTTTTGAGTTAAAACAGTTGATGTTAATTGGGGGAACGACCGTTTCAACTGGGCTCTTTTTAATGCCAGTGCTTATTTTTATGCTTGGTAAAAGTTTTGTGTGGTTGATGCCAGGGCTTGTGATTTACTTTTTTGGAATGGGGCTAATGGGCGCGCCATTAGCACGTTTTACGTTATATTCAACCAAGGTCACAAAAGGCACAGCTTCTGCTTTAATGGGACTTGTTTTAATGAGCTCACAGGCGCTTGGTATTGAGCTGATTAATGATTTGTATGCATCGCATAATAATGCCGTGTTTGCAGCCTATTGTTCGAGTGTTGGGATTGTCTTTATGATGATGATGGGCGGTATTTTTCTTTGGGTGCAAAAAGAGAAAAAAAACCGCCCTGCATGATGTGGTGTTGATTATTTGGAGCAATGCTTGTTGCAACACTTAGCAAAAACGTTATAGAGCCAGGCAATGAGTGCGCCACCAACCAGCGCATCGATAAAGCCAAACAAACCACCGATTAAACTACCCATAATAGATGGCTCGTACCCGACGTAGATAACGCCCATAGCGCCTACAAACCCGGTGCCGTAGGAGTAATATTGGGCTAGCAGCCCCATAATAAAAACTGAAACACCCCAAATAACGCCTAGAGACAACCCGAGTGCCAGTGGGCTTAACCTGCAATTGGTCATGACATGCTCCCTGTGATGTTTTAGACTTTTCCCGGAAAACAGGCTCGGGCCATCTTAACTTTAGCTAATAAGAGTCAGGTTGTCTATGTTTTTAAATACTTGACGGGGAGTGGAACATGTTGGTTGCTGGTGTGGATGAAGTAGGGCGTGGACCCTTGGCAGGTGCTGTGATTGCTGCAGCTGTGATTTTAGATGAACCTATTGACGGCTTAAACGATTCTAAGAAGTTGAGTACTAAACGACGGTTGGCATTATCTGAAATCATTCGGGTCAAGGCTAAAAGTTATGCGTTCGGCCGCGTGGATGCTCAAGAAATTGATGCCATTAACATTCATAGAGCTAGTTTGCTTGCAATGCAACGCGCGGTAGAGGGGCTTTTGGTGCCACCTACATGTATATTGGTGGATGGCATTCACTGCCCGGATGTTCAAATACCATGTGAAGCTATTATTGGCGGAGATGCAACCGTTGATGCAATTAGTGCTGCGTCTATTTTAGCGAAAGTGATGCGAGACGAAGAGATGATAGTGCTAGATAAACAGTATCCCGGATATGGATTTGCGCAGCACAAGGGATATCCAACTAAGCAACACAAAGAGGCGTTAAAACAGCTTGGACCTTCTCCATTACACAGGCACAGTTTTGCACCAGTACGTTTAGCGCTAGAGGGATTTGAATAAGATTTTATGTGAGCTAATCGACATTAAAATACCAAAACCAGCCAAGAAGGTGACCATGGCGGTACCACCGTAGCTAACCAAGGGTAGGGGAACACCTACTACCGGTAATATGCCCATGACCATGCCAATGTTTACAAAGGATGAAAGGAAAAAGCTCATACTAAGTCCAATGGCAAGCAGGCGCGTGTAATTGGTTTGTGCATTTTTAGAGATATAAATAGAACGCAGTGAAATACAAAAAAAGAGCAAAATTAGTGCAGCACTGCCAACAAATCCAAATTCTTCACTCCCAACCGAAAAAATAAAATCGGTTGCATGCTCTGGCAAAAAATTCAAGTGAGACTGGCTGCCTGAGAGCCAGCCTTTACCAAGGGCGCCGCCTGAACCAATTGCAATTTTTGATTGGATAATATGATATCCGCTGCCGAGTGGGTCACTTTCTGGGTTTATAAGGGTGAGCACACGCTTTTTTTGATAGTCATGCATTACAAGCCATAAGAGGGGCGCTAAAGCTGCGAGGGATGTGATACAAATACAAATGGTTCTAAAACTAATACCTGCTAGAAAAATGACGAATATACCGCCAGATGCAACCATAATGGCAGTTCCAAGGTCAGGCTGTTCTGCAATGAGGAGCGTTGGAATAAAAATAATACAAACAGCAACCCCTAAGGATTTTAAATCAAGCGGGAGCGTTTTTTTATCTAAATACCAAGCAGTCATCATTGGGACTGCAAGCTTCATAATTTCTGAAGGTTGGAAGCGAAAAAAACCAAGGTCGAGCCAGCGTTGCGCGCCTTTTCCAATTTTTCCGATAAGCATCACTGCAAACAGCAATAATAGGCCAAAAGTATATAGATTTGGGGACCAGCGTTTATAGGTATGAGGCGGAATAAATGATAAAACTAACATCACAGAAAAGGCAAGCCCCAAACGAAACCCTTGACGTATCAGCATGCTTGTATTTTCATTGGAAGCGCTATATAAAATGAATAGCCCTGCACCGACGAGTAAAAGGAGTAAGCCGAGTAGTGGCCAATCAATATGTAGCGCACGGCGTGTTGGGCGATACATCGGTTGTGTGTTTAAAGGTTTCATTGAGTGGCCTCAGTTTTTTTTAAATCGAAATAGGCGTCCATGACTTGGCGTGCAACTTGAGATGCTGCTGGGTCGTGCTCAACTAAAACGGCAATGGCGATTTCTGGCTTTTCTGTGGGAGCAAACGCAATAAATAGAGAGTGATCGCGCAGTGCATCAGGGATTGCTTCATTGCGTTTTTTTTCATCTTGGCTCAAGCTAAAGACTTGGGCTGTTCCAGTTTTTGCTGCCACGCTATAAGCCGCATCTCGGCCAAACCGGTGGCCGGTTCCTTCTCGTTTAGTAATAACGGCACGCATGCCGTCAGTAATGAGGTTCCAAGTGTTATTTTGTAAGCGAATAGGATACTCCTCAAGTGGCGAGACAGCATGTGTGGTTTCATCATCAAGGCTTGACGCTTTGAGTAAGTGTGGCCGAAAGCGTCGCCCATGTTGGCTTAAAGCTGCAGTTGCATTGGCGAGTTGCAAGGGAGATGCAAGCATAAATCCTTGGCCGATGGTTGTAATGAGCGTGTCGCCTGTATACCAAGATAGCCCCTTGGTTTGTTTTTTCCAATTAGGGCTTGGCACAATGCCTGCTGCTTCTTCCTTTAGGTCAATATGGCTCAACTGTCCAAAGCCAAAGCGCGTTAAAATGTCTTCAATGGCATTAATACCCAGTTTATTTCCAAGTTGATAAAAGTAGGTATCACATGAAACAGTAAGTGCGCGCTTCAGGTTTACTACACCATGGCCACCACGCTTCCAGTCGCGATAAAGGTGCGACACGCCTGGCAAGCGATACCAACCTGGATCGTAGAGAGTAGTTTGCTCATCTATAACGCCTTTATCAACGCCTGCAAGTGCAATAAAAGGCTTAATGGTTGAGGCGGGTGGGTATAAGCCACGAATAGCACGGTGGAATAGGGGCTTTTCAGGAGCATTTACCAGTGCATTGTAATGTTGATGTGTCATACCTTGAACAAACTGGTTGGGATCGTAACTTGGCGTGCTAACCAGTGCGAGCACATCTCCCGTTGAGACATGAATGACGGCAACAGCACCTTCTTTACCTTTTAATGCATGATGGGTACGTGTTTGTAGACGTGAATCTAGAGTGAGCGTTAGTTTTTTGCCTGATATAGGTGTCTGTTTACTGAGCGTTCTAACAGCCCTGCCACTCACATCGGTTTCGAGTTGTTGATAGCCCACTTCACCATGCAGTTTATCCTCATAAAAGCGTTCGATGCCAGTTTTACCAATAAAATTAGTGGCACGATAATTGGTACCATTAACACGGTTTAAGTCATCAGCACTTAGTCTACCTACATAGCCGAGCACATGCGCTGTGACTTCTCCAAGGGGGTAGTGACGCATGAGCTCTGCCTTTAAGTGCACACCAGGAAAGGCGTACTGATGGGTTGCAAAAATTGCGACTTCTTCTTGTGTTAACTGTAACTTAAAGGGAACGGGTAAGTATGAACGCGTTTGTTTTTGTATATGATTAAAGTGCTCAATATCTTCATCAGTTACGGAAGGCAGCAAGTCTTTGAGTTGTACGAGTGTTTCTGAGAGGTTTTTGACACGATTCGGAACAATTTCAAGAGCATACACAGGGACATTTTCTGCGAGCACAATATTATTGCGGTCAACAATAATACCGCGGGTTGGTGCAATCGGTGTGATACTCATTTGATTTTTGAGAGAGAGGGTTGCAAAACGTTTGTATTGTGCAAACTGTAAATAGGCGAGTCTTAAAACAAGGGTGAGCGAGCAAATGATGAGAAAAATAATGAGCAGGTTTAGACGTACACCGTGTACATCGGCATGGTTTAAGTCTGACATCATTGCATTTGCTTTACGTATCATTTGGGCTCCCAAGGCAGGGGGATTTTAGCGTAATTTGTTACTTGTGATAAGGGTGATTGTTTTGAATAGACCAAGAGCGGTAGAGCGCTTCTAATAATACGATGCGTGCAATAGGGTGAGGAAGGGTGAGCTCTGACAGTGATAAGCGTAACTTACTTTCAGAAAGTAGGCTGTGAGGTAGGCCTTCAGGACCTCCAATCACGAAACAAATATGCCCAGTAATGTGTTGTAGTTTTTCAAGCTGTGTTGCAAGCGCTTCACTTGTAAACGACTTACCTTTGGCGTCGAGCGCGATAAGATATGCGCCTTTGGGGAGGGTTTGATGTAATTTATTAGCCTCTTTTTCTAAGATATGGGACAAGTGACTTGCATGGGTGCGTCGGAGTAGTGGGATTTCGATGAGGTTAAATTTAAACGCCTCTTTGAGGCGTTTGCTAAATTCGTGTGTTGCAGTGACCACCCATGCGGGCATCTTGTCACCCATCGCAATGAGGGTGATTTCAAGCATCGGGTTGTTTGTTGGTGGCTGCTTGCCAGAGGCCTTCTAGGTTATAAAAGTCGCGGCTACTGGCTTGCATGATATGCAATACAAACTCACCAAAATCAACCAGTGCCCAGTCACCTTCATCTAATCCATGTTTACTGATGGCAGGAAAACCTGCTTTTTTCATGTCAGTCATGGCGTGCTCAGCTAAGGCACGTAAATGTCGTGACGAACGTCCTGTACAGATAATCATAAAGTCGGTAATGCTTGTTTGTTCACGCACATTAAGCACTTTGACATCAATTGCTTGATTATCTTCAAGTGATTTTAAGAGGGTTTCAAGACGTATATTTCGGGCCATTGCTGTTTAGGTTTGGTTGTCATAAGGCGCGTGATTCTATCAGCTTAGGCACATAAAATCAATTGACTGAGTTGATTTAATTGTTTAATATATGCGCAAAGTATGTATTTTAACGGTTTATAGTATGGCTGCGATTAAAGCAGAAGATAAAGTAGACTCAGTAATGCTTGGTTATATTAAAGCGGCAGGGCTTTTTATTATAGGTGTGATTGTGGGTTTGGCAACATGTTTCTTATTGCCCTATAAGCCTTATCGAGAAGCTGTAAAATGCACTTTCTTCTCGCCGGTTGAGCCAAAAACTGTGGATACAAAAGAAAGTAAAGCCGTGCAAGCGGTAGCACAAGAGAGCAAGTTAATGGATACGCTGGATGAAGTTGTTTTGTCTGCTTATACGCCGTCAAGTATGGTGTAGCCTTCGAAGGTTGTGAGACTGCCCGCTCATTTTATGAGCGGGAATTGATAGTGTACGAGATTTTGGGTGTTAGGGAGTATTGATAATGGTTATCACGTAAATCTAGACGATACGCATGTAATGCGTTATTGACCTGTGCCAAAGCTTGGTAAGTATTGTTCGAGCTGTGCTTTTGAACCAGCGGTTAAAGCATTTTCCCCCGCATTTTTTATTCTTGAGCGCATAATTTCTTTAAAGAGTGCAGTTAAGTGAGGGTTATCTTCTTCGCGCAGCAGTAGTAGACTGCGTGTCACATAATACTCTTCGAGTAGCGGTGTTTTGAAAGCAAGCAGTAGATTTAAGCTGAGTTTGTTTTCTGCAGGTAGCGTGTTCGCATGCAGAGCAAGCTGCTGATTAATGCGATATTGATAGAGTAAAAGGTCTTTTTTATTACTTAAAGTGACAAACCCGTGAATCACAAAAGGAAGTGCCTTTGTATCGAGCGTTTCGGTGAGTAGGCGTTGATAAAATGCTTGTAGTGTTGGATGTTGTTCGGGTGCAAAGTGAGTTTGATAGAGTGTGAATGTTGACCGAATTAGCATGTTTTTTATGTTTCTATGCGGTGCTTGGTCGTGGTATTCAATGAATGCATCGATTAAATCAGGCGTGCCATTAAGCCCTAGGTAATCCAGTAAAAACAAACGCTTATCGAGGCTTAAGTGAGGGTTTTTAGCAAGCGCCCATAAGCGATGAATGCTTGCAGGTGTTGTTTTTTCTTTAGGGAGGTCAACTTGCGCCTTGAAGGTATTCAAGGGCATTGCTTGGGTAAGCTCTTTATTGTCATGATGGGCTTTAGGAAACTGATAAAAAACACGTAAAGGCACTGTGACTCCACTGTATGTGGCGAGATTGTGGCCTGCTGCATGAAATATATGATTTACAAAAGTATCACACCTAAATACTGCGCAACGAATCGGATTATCTGGTGTGCCAAAGCCTTCGTGGAAGGTGTCTGACATGGTATAAATGGGGCACAGTGCACGCTGCCTCAATGCTTCACCAATGACTTTTTCAGCGGATTTGCGACGGTCTGCAATACCATAGCGGCTGCCCCAGTAATATGAGCGTTGCTTGAAGTCTGAGAGTGGATTAATTTGAATAACATTTATTGTATCTAGCACTTCAATGATGTCTTCAGTAGGCTCGGACGCGTTTTCTGCGTAGGTAATACCAATGTGTCCAAGCCAATAAGCAAGAGGATGGTTAATATCTCGCCCCACAATTTCTGCAGGGTAATGAGTGACGGCCCCTGCTGACAAACTGTATAAAGCCGAGGCAATTAATAGCAGGTAGTGTCTATTCATGACCAAGTTACTGAATAAATGAAGACGAATTATAAAGTAAGCGCTTTGTATTCTCTAGCAGTTTGTAAAGACTAAACTGTATGTCTTTAGGTAGGTCTTGTTGATGCTTACGAAGTAGGGTGTAGATATTTTGCCGAAATGTTAAAATAGTCTTTGAATCATTGGTTGCGATAAAACCACGAATAACAAAAGGAACATCCTGAGTTTGTAACGGATCACTTAATAATGTTTGATAAAATGCAGCAAGCTCGAGATGGGGTTGGTTTAAAAAGTGTGTTTGGTAAAGCGTGAAAGTTGAGCGAATCAACATGCTTTTAATGGCAGGATGGGTTTGCTTTTGATAGTCGTCAATGAATGCTGTAATGAGCTCTGGGCTGCCATTAAGCCCTAAATAGTCGAGTAAAAAGAGACGCTTTTGAAGTGACAACTTGAGGCTGTGTGCAAGTTGCCATGTGGTTCGAATGCTTTGGGGTGTGATGTGTGACGGAGGCTTGTCAAATTGCGCCTTAAATGCTTCAAAGCTTAAATCGGTCGTGCTAAAGCCATCTTCATGTGCTTTGGGAAAGGCTTTAAAAACAAGTCGTGGTAAGGTTTTTCCGCGATATGTTGGCAGGGTGTAACCCGCATAATGAAACAAGTAGTTAATAAATGTATCGCACCTAAATACGGCGCAGCGGGTAGGGTTGTCTGGTGTGCCAAGCCCCGCGTGATAAGTGGCGGAGTCAGTATAAATGGGGCAGAGGGCACGTTGCTTGAGTGCTTCTTCTATGATTATCTTGGCTGCAGGTGTATTATCTGCAATGCCATAGCGGCTTCCCCAGTAACGTGTGGTTTGTTTAAACGTTTCAATAGAATTAATTTGAATCACATCTACTTCGTTTAAGACTTCAATGACAGCGTCTGCGGTGTCTGAAAAGCGTTTGGCAATAGTAAGGCTTACGTGTCCTGCCCAGCCAAGCCCTTTTATACCTAAGTCACGTCCTAGAATTTGAGCAGGATAGTACGTGGTTGCATAACTTTGAGATGCCATTAAACAGGCAAGCGTGAACGCTCCAAATGGTTTCTTCATAAATACTTCTTTGTTGTGTTGAGGTTGGCTTTGTACTCAATTCCTATGAGTATATGAATTACTTAGCATTACATTTGTAATACTTGATCAATTTTAGAGGCACAAATAAAGTCGTTATGTGAAAGACCTTTTAAGGCATGTGTCATGAAGCTAACACGACAATAGTTATAGCCTAGTTCAATGTCTGGGTGATGATTTTCACGGTGCGCAATCCATGCAATGGCATTTATAAAAGCCATTGTTTCATGAAAGTTCTCAAATGAATAAGCGCGCTGGATAGTCGTTAAATCGTCCGATACGCACCACTCAGATTCAAGCTGCGGAAGCAACGTGTCAATTTGTTCGCGATTAAGTGGGTTACCAATACCTTCACAAGGTTCACAATGTTTTGTTGCTAAATCGTTCATGATAAAGTTTCCTTTAAACAAAGAGGGAGAGCAGTTAAAAAACGTGCATTTTGCTCGAAGGTGCCAATCGTAACACGGAGGTGCTGCGTTAAACCATAGGGATTGAGTGGGCGCGTAATGATGCCACGTGCCTGTAGATGGCCGTCGAGTTCCACCGCATTTCGATCGCAATCCAAGGTAATAAAATTACAAGCAGTTGGTAGATGTTCAAGCGCGAGTCTATCTAGGGCTTCTGTCATTTGTGACAGCCCTTCTTGATTGACTTGAATGCTTTTCTTTACAAACTCTTGGTCTTGAAGGGCTGCAATGCCTGCCAGCATGGAGGGTTGGCTGACAGTAAAGGGAAGTTGGATGCGCTGCAAGAGTGCTGCGATATCAGGGTTTGCCAATGCATAACCAAGCCTTAATGCGGCAAGCCCATATACCTTTGAAAAAGTTCTTGTAATGACTAAGTTTGGATACTTTTCAAGCCATGTTTTTGCATGAGATTGTTGGTCTTTAGGGGTATATTCATGATAGGCTTCATCAAGCACCAAGAGGGTGCTTGCAGGAATGTTGTTTAAAAGTTTTTCAATAGCTTTGGGTTGAATGAGCACCCCAGTTGGGTTGTTGGGGTTTGCTAAAAAAATGAGAGCTGTTTTTTCTGTACATGCTTGAATGATACTATCAACATCAACTTCCCAGTTGGCGTGTAGAGGAACTTTTTTAACAGGAATACCGAGTGTATTGGCTTGTACTTCATAAGTAATAAATGCATATTCGTGTGTTAAAATATGTTTTCCTGTGTGTAGTGCAAAGCACTCAAGTAGTAAATGGAATAAAATATCTGAGCCATTACTGAGTATAACAGCCTCTTTATCGAGTCCTGTATGTTCAGCAAGCTTTGCTCGCAAAGGATTTTCTCGTGTAATGGGGTAGGTTGCAATATCGTGTGGGGTCATGCTTCTTAATGCATCAGCAATGGCGGGACTGCATCCCAGCGGGTTTTCATTGCTGGCCAGTTTAATGACATCAGTCATGCCTTTTTCATGAGTTAAGCTGCCAGTTGCTTTGCCAGGTACGTAGGGATGAAGTCTTTGAATTCCTGTGTGTGGGAGAGTGCTATAATCATACGACATGTTTTGCTTCCTGCATTTGTAAGACACCACATCTTAGCGAAGTGAGAAGCGGAGTCAAGGGAATTTTCGGGGTGAATATTCTAGAACTTAGGTGATAAGATGCAATTAAAACATATATTACTCGCAGTGCTTGTTGCCATTGTTTGGGGGGGTAATTTTGTATTTGTCCAACTCGGCATTCAAGAAATACCGCCACTTACGCTGTGTGCATTACGTTTTTTCTTATCGAGTATTCCGCTTGTTTTTTTTATAAAACGCCCGGATGTGCCTTGGCGTTGGTTACTTGCCTATAGCTTTTTGACATTTACACTGCACTTTGCCTTCATGTTTTTAGGTATGAAAGCAGGAACTGCAGCAGGGATTGCATCGCTATTATCACAAATTCAGGTTTTCTTTAGTTTTTTATTGGCTGCTGTATTTTTAGGCGAACGTTTAACGCGCTGGCAAGTGGCGGGTACCTTTTTTGCTTTTATAGGGCTTCTTATTGTGCTTGAGCACCTCGGTGGGGGTGATATTAATCTTGCTGGGTGTATGTGGATTTTAGTTGCGGCTGTCATGTGGGGTGCTGGCAATTTGTGTGTAAAAAAAATAGGAACCACTCAGGGGATGGGACTTATTGTATGGGCAAGCTTTTTATCGTTGCCACCACTTTTTACTGCCTCCTATATTGTAGATGGACCAACAGCCATTTTTACAGCGCTGCATGCATTGTCATGGCGTAGTATCTTATCTGTGTTTTATATTGCGTATGTTTCTACGTGGATTGGGTATGGAGTGTGGGCATGGCTTTTGGGAAAATACTCAGTGGGTATGGTGGTTCCCTTTACGTTACTAGTGCCAATTGTTGGATTGTTTGCGTCAAGCCTTGTGTTTGGAGAGGGCATGCAAACCTGGAAATTAATGGCCACATGCTTCATTTTGTTTGGGCTTATGGTGCATTTGTTTGGCGCGCGCTTACCGGGATTCTTTAGATTACGTTTTGGGGGGCAGCAAAGTTTATAAATCCTCGTTATACTTAACTTAACGCGCATACAAGAGGATGTTTTGCTGATGGACGCAAAGGGATATTTGCTGAGCCAAAGAAAACTCGATTCTTTAGACGAAAGGCTGCTTCAAGTTGAAACCATAGAGCAATTACCTGATGCGGGCTGTCTTTTAGTTATTTTTGATTTTGATGATGGTATTCATCTTGATTCGGTGATGCAATTACGTCAAACACCTGCCTATCGTTATACGGCTTTTTATGCTTGGGATACGATTCCTGATGCGTATGAGTTGCTTTTAGATGGTGTGTTTCAAGAGCGATCCTATGGAGAGGCAAAACAAATTCGAGAACGTATTGAAGCCTGTGAAAAAAATGATGGGGCGCACGTAGAAAGACAAGATATTAATGTGTTTATTTGTCGCTTTTTATTTGCACGTAAAGACCTACAACTTCTTCCCAAAATGACTTGTCAAAATCCCTATGGATTTACTTATCCGCTTGTTGCGGCGTTGAGCCTTGAAGGCTCTGCAAACGATCATTGGTATGTTTTAAATGGTTTGGTAAAACGTGAATATTTAGAGCCGGTTGAGGCTGTGAGTGAGTTGCAAGTGTGCCCCAAGTGTGAAGGGGGGCTTTTAAATTTTAAAAACTGCTGCCCAAACTGCGATTCGGTTGATTTGCATATAGAGCCATTTGTGCATTGTTTTACTTGCGGTAATGTTGGCCCCGTTAAAGAATTTTTGCGGCATCAGGAGCTTGTGTGTGCGCGCTGTCAGACCGTTTTGAAGCATATTGGTATCGATTACGATAAGCCACTTGAAGATAAAATTTGCGAAAAATGCCAGCATCGTTTTTTTGAACCGAACACCTTATGTATGTGCTTGGTATGTAATGACATGGGTAAGCCTGAGGACTTGAATACTAGAAAACTGAACGCCTTTCAATTAACGCAAAAAGGGGCGGAGTTTGCGAAAAATCAATTACAAAAATTAGCGCTCGATTTGGGTGCATTTTTTGAGCTAATTAACTTTGACTTATGGGAGCTTATTGTTCAGTGGCAAGTACGTGTTTCTCAAAGACACTCAGAAATAGAGTTTGTAGCAGGTGTTATTTTTGTTGAAAATATTAATGAGCTGATTAAAGAAGTTGGCTTTTTAAAAACAGAGCAACAGTTAGTATTGTTTTATGAAAATGCACGTAGTTTATTCAGGAAAACAGACCTAATAAGTGTTGAAGATGATAAATTATTTTGTTTATTAACCATGACAAACCTTGATCATATCCAAGTGATTCAAGAGCGAATTGAGCACTTTGATAAGAATGCATTGCCAGATGCCCCGACGTTACAGATTAAATTTGGTTTTTTATCGTCTGCGGAGATTCTCGAAAGTGAACTAGATAAAGATTTATTAGTCAATGAAATGTTAAATCGAGTTAGCGCATGATTGACATAGTATACGGTATTGAACATTACGTTGTTTCTATTTTGAAATCAGGCAAGATTATTAATCTTTTTTTATATTATTTTCCGTTTGTACTGTTCTTAGAAATGCCGTTTTATATGTTTACCGCCGCATATAGTATCAAAGGTTGGCTCTCATTACATAAGCAAAAAGGGTTTAGGGAAGTGTATACCCCTTTAGTCAGTATTGTGGTGACTGCATACAATGAAACATACGATGAGTTATTGGTTACATTTCAGTCCATTGGCGAACAAATTTATGAAGGTGTGATTGAAGTTTTAATCATTGTTGATAATGCAGCAGAGAACCAAAAAACAGTAAAGCTTGCTGAAAACATCGCCAAAAAATTTCATAATGGTGTCGATAGAAAATTTAAAATTATCAAGAAGATGGCGCGAGGTGGGCATGCCAGTTCAATGAATTTAGGACTTAGGGTAGCAAGAGGTGAAATGATTGTGATGATGGATGCAGATACTTCGATGGACAATACAACCATTGCACATGCCGCAAAACATTTTAGAGACCCGCACGTAGTTGTGGTATCAGGCGCTGTGCGAGTTAGGAATCAGTTTGATTCTTTAACAACGCGGATGCAAGCTCTGGAATATATGATGAGTATCCAGTTAGCCCGTTTTGGGTTAACGGAGCTTGGGGTTGTTAATAATATATCAGGGGCATTTGGTGTTTTCAGAACCTCATTTGTGAAGCAAATTGGGGGGTGGCTTAATGGGACAGCAGAAGACTTGGACATGACACTGCGCATGCACAGTTATTTAAGCCGCTATCCATGGCTTAAAATGATTCACGAACCCTATGCGGTGTCGTGGACAGAGTCACCGAGTACATTTATGGGGCTTTTAAAGCAGCGAGTGCGATGGGATGGTGATTTGTACTACATTTACGTGACACGCCATTGGCGACTTTTTAGCACAAAGTTGCTGTCATTTAAGAAGTTGGTTTTTATTGTGTGGTACGGCTTATATTTTCAGTTGATTTTACCGTTTGTTGTTTTGTGCTACACGACACTTATTTTTATACAATTCCCGCTGCACGCGATTTTAGCCATGTTTATTATGTTATATGGTTATTATTTACTTGTAACAGTTGTGATGTTTCTTTTGTTTTTATTACTTGTTTCAGAGCGTCCCAAAGATGATAGCCGTTTTTTGGGGTGGCTTATTTTAAATCCCGGATATAATCTGATTATGCGGTTTATGGCTTTCTTTTTTATTATGAATGAAATTATCTTTAAGGGGCATCAAGACTCATCAATGGCGCCTTGGTGGGTGATTCGAAAAACTAAATGATTTTGTAGGTAATCTATAAATGGCAATTAATTTAAGGCCTAAAAAATTAGATGAGAAAGCGACTGTAAAGGATTACGGTCAGGGTAAACGTACCCCACCTAAACTGCGTTGGTTTATGATTGTGGGCTTAATTAGTATTCCCTTAATTTATTTGATGTATATGTTGCTGGATGAAACGGTTTTTGCTGAATTTCAGGGGGTTGTGGTATTTGATACAGTAAGAATTCGAGCGCCAGACGCAGGGTATGTTGAAACCTTATTTGTCAAAGAAGGAGAGCATGTAGAGAAAGATCAGGCGTTATTGCAATTTAAATCGCCCGACCTAGATGCAGAGCTTGTCTATTTAAAGCAAGAAAAAAAGCGTATTGATGAGCAAATTTCGCATATTAACAATCAGTCTACGGAATCACTCAAAGCACATTTGGCGGTTCTTGAGAACGACATTAAATCAAGCCAGTTGGTTTACGAGAAGTTTGCTAACTATTATAGGGCTCGTGGGCATATTGCAGCACTTGAACTTGAACAAGCTCGCAAAAATGTGATTGCAGCAAAAGAGGCCTATTCTCAATTAAAGCACCAAATTAAACAGGTTATTTTGGAAAATGATCTGATGATAGAAGTGAACTATAAGCGTAAACTAGAGGAAGTGAATAATAAGATTCAACGAGCTGAGATTAAAAAGCAGTATTTTGCTATTAAATCGCCTGCAAAAGGTGCCGTCAAACAAATCGATATTCATCCTGGTGAGTTTTTACCGGCAGGACAAGACATCATTGATATTGTCACTAAAAACAATTTGCATGTGGTTGCATTTATCGATCCGAAAGAAGCAGAAGAGATACATCCAGGTATATCAGTCACAATGACGTTTCCTGATAACTTTACCGTGAAAGGGGAAGTAGTAAATGTACCTAATTATGCTGATAAAACACCGCTAACCTTTCAAAATCCACTGGCAACTCGCGAAAATAAACTAATTGCAATTATCCATTTTCAAGAAGAGCTACCAAAAAAATATCGTGTATTTGGTTTACCTGTAGAAGTCACCATTAATTGATTTTCAATAAGGAAATGAGCATATGCATGTACTTGTGACGGGTGCTTTAGGTTATATTGGGAGTCATTTTTGCTTGAGGGCGCTGGCAGAGGAACACACGCTATTGCTGCTGGATAATGTAGCAACCGATGCATCTAAAGCAGTGTTAGATACTATTGTAACACATGCGAAAAGCCCAGATAGGGTGGAATTTGTCTCCATTGATTTATGCGATCGTGCTGCAACTCATGACTTATTTAGGCAGCACAAAAAGATTGACGGCATTGTACATTTTGCTGCAGTAAAAGATGCATCTGGTTCTCTTGATGCACCATTTATTTATTATGAAAACAATGTGGGTGCGAGTTTGAATTTATTTCAAGAAGCTTATGACGCAGGCGTCTATCGCATCGTTTTTTCATCAACGGCAGCTGTATATTCGCCTGATGCAAAGCAGCCTTGCCGTGAAGACAGCCCAGTTCAATCAGCAACGCCTTATGGCAAAAGCAAGCATATGGCAGAAACAATATTATCTGATGGCATAGCAGCTTACCCTGACTTACGCGCGGTTGCATTACGCTATTTTAATGTGGCAGGGGCTGATAGCTCTGGTGTGCTTACGTCCGTTTTACTAGCGGATAAAGACAAGAGTTTGCTATCAGCCATTTTAAAAGTGGCGCGGGGGGAAAAGGCCTATTTATCGGTATATGGACGAGATTATGAGACGCGTGATGGCACAGCTATTCGGGATTATATTCATGTGGTTGATTTGGTAGATGCACATCTTCAAGCACTTTATTTTATGGATAAACAAGCAGGATTTCATGTGTTTAATTTGGGAAATGGTAAAGGATATACTGTGCTTGAAATGGTCGAGCGATTTGAGACGGTGAATGGTGTTCAAATACCCATGCAAGATGAGCCTCGTCGTCCAGGAGACTTAATGGCGGTGTATGCTGATACAACACGTGCGTTGCAGATACTTGGATGGAAGCCAACGCACGATTTAGATAGGATTGTTGGGGATGTCTGGGGTGTATAGTGAGGGCCTTATGTTCGTAGAAATGCTACTATGCTATTGTGCTCAAACTGCAACCCTGTCGTCAAACACAAAACACTCGCCTTCCCAGTAAGACTTTTCTGTAGGCATTTTGTCGATATAATTTAAAATGCCACCGTCTAACTGATACACCTTTTCAAATCCGAGGCTTTGGAAGTAAGCGGTTGATTTTTCACAGCGAATGCCACCGGTACAGTAGGTTGCAAGTTTAGTTTTCTTTTTATCGAGTAGATTTTTTTTAATGTACTCAGGAAAATCGCGAAATGTTTTAATGTTTGGATCGATAGCCCCCTTAAATTTTCCCAGCGCAAATTCATAGTCATTACGTGCATCAATGACCAGCACATCGGGATCGTCTAGGAGTTCATTCCATGCTTCAGGCGAGAGGTGGGTTTCGTGTGTTTTAAGAGCGGTAATGCCTGGCACACCTAGAGTAACGATTTCTTCACGCAGTTTCACTTTTCTACGTTCAAAGGGCATGATGTCTGTATAGGTTTCCTTAAATTTTAAAGGTGCGAAACGTGCCTCAGCAGTTAAGAACTTATAAAAAGCACGCATATTTTCGGGGGTGCCAGCAAACCCTGCATTTAAGCCTTCTGAAGCTAAAATAAAGGTGCCTAAAATATCGTGGCGCTTCATGGCTTTTAAAAAAATGGATTTGAGTGCATCGAGCTTCTCAAGGGGTGTAAATAGATAACATGATGCGACGGTGTAAGCGTGCATAAATATTTCCTCATGATGGTTTTTAATAGATGAAACGCGATAATATAACACACATATAGTGTTTTTTTTAAGGAGTGAGGGGTGTACAGCATTTTTCGAAGTGTAGCAGGGTATTTCGATGCAGAGTGGACGCATGAAACCACCTTAAAAATGTTGCGGTATACACCAGATTTTTGCTTTAAACTGCCGGGGAAGCATCCTGTTAAAGTGATGGGATTAAACTTTAAGCATCCTGTTGGACTTGCTGCAGGATTTGATAAAGATGGGAAATATTTAGAGCCTTTATCAAAGCTTGGGTGTGCTTTTCTTGAAGCAGGCACGGTTACGCCAAAAGCACAGCCAGGTCACGCTAAGCCACGCATGTTTCGTGCACCGAAATTGCATGCACTCATCAACCGGATGGGTTTTAATAATGAAGGAGTAGATGCCTTTGTTGAGCGTATCCAGCAAACGCATTTTGATGGGGTGCTTGGTGTGAGTATTGTACCTAATATGAGCACACCAACTGAGCGTGTGTGGCTTGACTATGAATATTGTCTAAAGCGCGTGTATGCGCATGCTGACTATATCGCAATTAATATTTCGTCGCCCAACACACCAGGTCTTCGTGACTTACAGCATAAAAGTCGTTTCGCTGCTTTAATGGCACAGTTTATTGAAGCGCGTAAAAGACTTTCGGATGAGCATGGGCGGTATATACCCTTTGCAGTGAAGGTTTCTCCTGATGAGCCGGATGAGTCGATTCGAGGTATGGCTCAGTGCTTAGTGGAACAAGGCCTAGATGGCATGATTTTAACTAACACCACTGTTTCGCGTGTGGCTTTTAGAGGTACACAATTTGAGCAATCTTTAGGTGGGGCAAGTGGTAGACCGCTTGCGGCACGTGCAATGGCATGTTTAAAGCTTGCGAGGGCTGTAGTAGGTAACGACTTAGCACTGATTGCGTCGGGTGGTATTGATAGTGCTGATGAAGCTCGGGCGCGTATTCGGGCGGGCGCCTCATTGCTTCAGCTGTATTCAGGCTTGGTGTATGAGGGGCCGCGCTTAATTAGGGATATTGTTAAAGGCTTAGCGAACTAAGGTCTTGAGCGCCGTAATCTTCCTGGTCGTCTTGAATGGCTTGTAGAAATACATCGATTTCAGCTGCAATTTGCTCTTGTATGGCCTGAGGGTATTCTTTCGATAGTTCAAGCAACACCAGTGATGTTTGAATGCGTTTTTCGAAGTCGTTGTGTTGTATTTGGTTAATGGTATCAATGTGTTTAATGGTACGTTCAACGAGATCATCGGGTATATTTTCTTCTGAAGTTTCGAAAAACAAAATGCGCCGCGGATCTAATATGGCCATCTCTCAAACTCGCTTACAAAGTCATTGGTACACCTAATTATAGACCGCTTTTTGTATTCTTTTAGGAGAAGTGTTAGAAAAGTTGGCCTAATGATACCTGATTCGTGTATAATGCGCGCTTCTTATGGATTTTGAGCTATTTGTAAAATTTTAATAAATTTTAGTGTGTGGAGTAACTATGTCAAAAGAATTAACGTTGTCAATTATTAAACCAGATGCGATTGCAAAATCAGTCATTGGGAAGATTTACACGCAGTTTGAAGAAGCAGGCCTTAACATTGTAGCAGCAAAAATGCTACGGTTATCACGTGAGCAAGCCGAAGCATTTTATGCGGTACACAAAGAGCGTCCATTCTTTAACGACTTAGTGAACTTCATGATTTCAGGCCCTGTGATGGTACAAGCCTTAGAAGGAGATAATGCAATTTTAAAGCACCGCGATATTATGGGTGCAACCAATCCTAAAGAAGCAGCTCCTGGCACGATTCGTGCAAACTTCGCAGATAGTATTGACGCAAATGCAGTTCATGGTTCAGATGGGGCTGATACAGCACGTGAAGAAGTGGCATTTTTCTTTACAGAAGATGAGCTTTGCCGACGTGGCTGAACAAACACCCTCAAAGGTAAACTTACTTGACTTTGATGAAAAAGGCCTACGGGCCTTTTTTGAAACCTTGGGTGAGAAACCTTATCGTGCAAAACAAGTAACGAAGTGGATACATCAAGAAGGCTGTCTTGATGTAGATACGATGACGAACTTGAGTAAGTCGCTGCGTGCGCTACTGAAAGAAAAAGCAACGCTTGAGCTGCCAGAGGTTATCACGTGCCAAAAGTCGAGTGATGGTACTCGTAAGTGGTTAATTAAGCTCTCTTGTGGCAACTCAATTGAGACAGTTTTTATTCCTGAAGTGAGTCGCGGGACGTTGTGTGTGTCATCTCAAGTGGGTTGCGCACTCAATTGCAGTTTTTGCTCGACGGCAAAGCAAGGATTTAATCGTAACCTAACAACAGCTGAAATTATCGGCCAGATGTGGCTTGCTGTACACGCTTTAAGGCGTGATGAAGATATACATCATCAACGGGTTACGAATGTGGTGATGATGGGCATGGGAGAGCCGTTGCTTAATTTTGATGCAGTGGTTAAGGCGATGAATTTAATGATGGACGACTGTGCGTATGGTTTGTCCAAACGTCGTGTTACACTGAGTACCTCAGGCGTTATTCCAGATATGAAGCGGTTGCGTGAACACAGTGATGTATCACTTGCAGTATCGCTACATGCACCGAATGATGCTCTACGCAATGAGCTTGTGCCGCTGAATAAAAAATATCCTTTAGCGGAGCTGATGGATGTATGTCGCACTTATTTTACTGATAAGCGTGTGGTGACGTTTGAGTATGTGATGTTAGCGGGCGTGAATGATACACTTGAACACGCAGATGAGCTCATTCGTTTGTTGCGCGATGTACCTGCAAAAGTGAATTTAATACCATTTAATCCATTTCCAATGACGCAGTATACACGTTCCTCTCAAAAGGCCATTTTTGCTTTTCGAGATAGATTAATCGCAAAAGGTATTAATACCATTACTCGCAAAACTCGTGGGGATGATATTGACGCTGCGTGTGGGCAGTTAGCAGGCAAAGTGACTGACAAAACTCGTCGTGCATTGCGTTGGCAAACTTTGCACTTTGATAAGGCAAAGCGGGAAGCCTCATAAAAGGTATATCCAGATGGGGCGCTTCGCGGTTATAATGCCTCACACCATCTTCTTTGGGAGTATGTGAATGAATACAACAACAACCCTAGACCCAGATGAAACGTCTTGGACCGATAGACCTGGTGCAAAGCTTGCATCGATGCGAGAGAAAAGCGGGCATAGCATCGAATATGTTGCGAGTAAGTTACATTTGCGGGTGCGTGTGATTGAACTATTAGAAGCAGATGCCTATGAAGAAATGCCTGAGTCGGTGTTTATTAAGGGTTATTTGCGTGCTTATGCAAATTTACTAGAGGTAGACTCAGTGCCTTTACTTGAGCTGTTTCATCAAGTTTACCACGAGGACGAAACATCATCTGAACGTACGTTGTGGCAAAGTCGTAAGCAAACAAACCGGACAGAGCATTGGGCGCGATGGGGTGCTGGTTTTTTTGCGCTCGTTGTTTTGGTGGCTGTTTTAGGTTGGTGGCTTAAAAGCAAAGACGTAGAAACTTTATTCTCAGCCCATGTAAAAGCAGCTGACACAGCAACGCTTTCTTCTGATGCAGACATCAGACTCACCGATTTATCGAACATGCGCTCCTTGTTGTCATCGAAACAAAAGCTCCCACCGATGGAGTTTAAGGATGAGTGAGAAAATTCAAGCCATTCGTGGCATGAATGATGTATTACCTAAAGAAAGTTATGGAGTACGTTTTTTAGAGCGTGCTTTTGCTGATTGTGCAACTGCTTATGGGTATCATGAGTTTCGAACGCCCTATCTTGAGAGCACAGCACTTTTTAAGCGCTCTATTGGTGAAGTGACAGATATTGTCGAAAAAGAGATGTATACCTTTCTGGATAGAAATGGGGAAAGTGTCACATTAAGACCCGAAGGAACAGCCGGATGTGTGCGTGCATGTCTTGAGCATGGGCTGCTTCGAGAGGGTGTCCAAAAATTTTGGTATGTAGGACCCATGTTTAGGTATGAGAAGCCACAAAAAGGGCGCTACCGACAGTTTCAGCAATTGGGTCTAGAAGTGTTTGGTGCGGCAGGGGTTTCGATTGAGCTTGAAATAATACTGCTTTCAGCGAAGCTTTGGAAAATGCTTGGCTTAACTGATACCTTAACGCTGCAAGTGAATACCTTAGGCACGGTACTTGAACGTGCGCAATATCGCGAACGATTGGTCGCTTATTTAAGTACGCACGCGTCATTACTGGATGAAGACAGCAAAAAGCGGTTAAGCCGTAACCCACTACGTATTTTGGATAGCAAAAATCCAGATATGCAAGCACTGATTGAAGCAGCGCCACAGCTGATTGATAGCTTAACCGGTGAAAGTCGCACATATTTTGAAACATTTTGTGCAGGCCTTGATGCATTAGGAGTTGCTTATCAAGTGAACCCCCGCTTGGTGCGAGGACTCGATTATTATGAGCACACCGTGTTTGAGTGGGTCACAACAGAGCTGGGTAGTCAAGCAACTGTATGTGCAGGTGGGCGCTTTGACTGTTTAGTTGAGCAGTTAGGGGGAGTACCAACCCCGGCAGTTGGCTTTGCGATGGGGCTTGAGCGTTTGTTACTGTTGATGCAATTGCGTGATGCATCAATATTGAAAGAGCCTGAGTTAACGGCTTATGTGATGGCTTTTGATGCGGCAGCCGAACTGCGAGCAATAGCACTTGCTGAAACTATTCGTGCAGCAATGCCCTCGTGGCGTATTATGGTGCATACAACAGGGGGTCGTTTTAAAACACAATTTAAAAAGGCAGATAAAAGTGGCGCACGACTTGCACTGATTCTTGGCGAAGAGGAAATGGCGAATCAGACCATTAGCATTAAAGATTTACGAGAAAATGCTGTACAGCAGTGTGTACCCCAGGCAGAAATTGTATCTGCAATGCAAACCTATTTTGTGGATTAATACAAAGGAGAGCTAAACGTGTCAATTTATATGACAGAAGCGGAGCAATTAGAAGCAATTAAAGCTTGGTGGCAGCGTCACCAGCGTTGGATTACAACCCTTTTATCCGTAGTGCTTTTAGTGGTTGCAGGGTATCGCTATTGGACATGGCATACAGATAAAGTAAGACTTGAAGCGTCACAGGCGTATGAGCAGTTAATGGCTGCGACAGCTAACCAAGAATCTAGTGCCATTGAAGCATATGCGAAGGCACTTGTAAAAAATTATCCTAAAACAGTGTATGGAGATGCTGCACGGCTCATGCTTGCAAAACACTGGGTTTCGGAAACCAAGTGGGAAGATGCGGCGCGAGAGCTCGAACATGTTGCGTTGTATGCTAAAATGCCCGCATTGCAACAAGTTGCACGCATTCGTTTGGCGCGATTATGGATTGCAGAAAAAGAGTTTGATAAGGCATTAAAGTATTTAGACGAAACTAATGGTACAACATATAAGCCTTTAATTGATGAGCTCAAAGGAGATGTGTACGCAGCAACTGGGCGTTATGATGAAGCAGAGGCATTATACCGTGAGGCGCGTGAAGAAGTGAAACTGCGTGGCGTTGGTAACGTGTTTTTAGAAATGAAATCAAACGAATTAGCAACTCTCACAGGTGCTGCGCATTCGGCTTAAATACAAGGGGTGTAAGGGCTTATGGCTCGATGGTTAATAGTATTTTTTTTGGTGGGGCTACAGGGCTGTACAACCATAGATGACTTTTGGTTAGGCAAAGATAACACTCCTGTACCTGGAATTTTAAGTCCGATTGTTTCAAAGGCAACATGGGTGCCTTGCTGGACGGTTTCATTTGGGAAAGTAAAAACAAAAGAAACATATCTGCATCTTGCTCCCGTACTTGATGGACACATGATTTATGCGGCAACGTCCAATGGCGTGGTAAAAGCCATTCACCCCAAAACAGGCCGTGTAAAATGGTCGAAACAGTTGGATGAACACTTAATTAGTGGCCCTGCTGCAAAATTTGATCGTTTGGTGCTTGCAACCAATAAAGCTAATATTTTAATGTTGGATCAGAAAAACGGCCACGTTCTTTGGAAGGCACGCGTTTCAGGTGATGTGCTTGCAACGCCTTTGTTGGTTGAAAATCGTGTAGTCGTTAAAACAGTGGATGGGCGTCTTTATGCATTTGATAGAGAAACAGGTGCAAAAATTTGGGTGCTTGACCATGGTACTTCATCATTAGTTTTAAAAGCTGCATCATCACCTGTCCGTTATGGGAACCTTGTATTGGCTGGTTTTTCTGATGGAAAGCTTGATGCCATTGAATTAGAAACTGGGCGGGTTGTATGGCAAAGAAGTATTGCTTATGCAAGTGGTTCGAGTGATGTAGAAAAACTGGTTGACATCAGTGCAACCCCGATTGTGAGAGGAGATATTGCGTATCTCGCAAACTATCAAGGGTATTTGGTTGCAATGTCACTCAGGCGAGGAGACTTTGTCTGGACAAAGCTTCTTTCCACTTACAAAGACTTAGCCATCGACTCAAGTATGCTCTACATGACAGATAATCAAGATGTATTATGGTCTGTTGGTCGTAGTGATGGACAGGTGAAATGGAAGCAAACAGCATTGAAAGCGCGCGGTGTAACCGAGCCTGTTTTGATGGGAGGGCATTTAATTGTGGGTGATAAAAAAGGTGAATTGCACTTATTAGATGCTAAACACGGTGACTTTGTTGCGCGCCATTCATTAGGGAGTGCTGTGACAGTTGGGCCATTGGTTGATGCAAATCATGTTTATGTAATGACTGCATCAGGGCAGTTGCATTGTTTTTCAGTGAAGGGTTAAGGTATATTTATGCGACCAACGATTGTTTTTGTGGGGCGTCCAAACGTTGGAAAATCGACCCTGTTTAATCGGTTAACGCGTACAAGTGATGCGTTGGTTGCTGACTTTCCAGGTTTAACACGCGATAGACAGTATGGTGAGGCGTCATTTGATGGCAAATCCTTCTTAGTGGTTGATACAGGGGGAATTGGGGTTGAAGACTTGGCGGTTGATGCCTTGATGGCATCTCAGTCTGAGCGTGCTTTAGAAGAAGCAACACATGTTTTCTTTTTAGTCGATGCGCAAGCAGGCCTTACACCAACCGATGAAAAAATTGCACAGCATTTAAGGAAGCATGGTAAACACATTCATTTATTAGTAAACAAAACTGATGGTCTAGATGAAACTGTTGTGTGTGCTGACTTTCAAACACTCGGTTTTGCAGATATTTATCCTATTTCTGCAACTCATGGGCGGGGTATTCAACAGTTATTGCAAACTGTAACAGCTGATTTTCCTCCTGAGACGCCAGTACCTAAAGCTAAAAAAGACGGTGTTATTCGTGTTGCCATTATTGGGCGCCCTAATGTTGGTAAATCAACCTTGGTAAATCGTATATTGGGCGAAGAACGTGTGGTGGTATACGATATGCCAGGCACGACGAGAGACAGTATCGAAGTGCCTTTTGAGCGCGGTTCAAAACAATATATTTTGGTGGATACCGCAGGCATTCGTAGACGTTCACGTGTCAATGAAAAAATAGAAAAGTTTTCTATTATCAAAACACTAGGCTCAATTCAGGACGCACATGTTTGTGTGATGCTGATTGATGCTAAAGAAGACTTAACGGATCAAGATTTACATTTAATTGGGTTTATCATTAACTCGGGGCGTGCACTTGTGATTGCCGCAAATAAGTGGGATGGCCTCGATGATAGTCATAAAGATCACATTAAAGCATCGATTTTGAGAAAGCTGCAATTTGCAGCGTTTGCGGAATTTCATTTTATTTCAGCGTTGCATGGTTCAGGGGTGGGTCGTTTATTTAAAGATATTAATGCAGCGTATCACTCAGCGACGAAGCCATTGTCAACGTCAGAGCTGACGCGCATTTTACAAGACTCAGTTGCAAAACATCCACCACCATTAGTACGCGGTCGACGTATCAAATTACGCTACGCGCATGCAGGTGGACATAACCCACCGCTTGTTGTGATTCATGGCAATCAGGTAGACGAACTGCCCGCAAGTTATGCACGCTATTTAAGTAAAGAATATACAACACGATTGAAACTTGTGGGTACACCCCTCAAAATACAGTTTAAAGGTGGTGACAACCCATACGAAGGAAAGAAAAATACACTAACAAATACACAGTTAAAGCATAGAAAACGTATGATGGCTTGGGTGAAAAAAAAGAAAAAGCGTTAAAAAAAAGAAAAACAGGATGAGTATGACTTTGAAGGCGATGTACAATGATTTAGCTGATCAATATGATATGGCCGATCAATTTGGCTCGATTACAAAGAGTCATCAGGCTGCAATAGCGCAGGTTGAGCGACTAATTCCTGACCGTGATTCAAACCTTCGTGTATTGGATTTAGGTGTAGGCGATGGTGCTTTTTTGAAAAAATTGCAACGGGTGATGGCGGACGCTTCATTTACAGGGGTGGATGTTTCTGCTGAAATGTTAAAGCGTGCAAAGGAATCCTTGAATTTAAACACCATTGAAGCCAGTGCGGTTGACGTAAAAAAATTGTTGCCGCAGCACAGTCAGGATTTAGTGCTTGCGCATTTTATTAATGCCTATATTCCAATGCCTGCGTTGTTTGACTCGGTACGTGCTTTAACTAAAAAAGAAGGGTACTTTTCTTTTATTACCACAACATATGATTCTTTCCCTGTAGCGCAGCAATATTTAGCTGATTTTATTGCAGAGGGAACATTACTGAGTAGTGTGGTTGGACATTATTATAAGTCTATTTTAAAGAACACAACGGTTGCACCGGGAGAAAAAGAGCTATTAGAGGCATTTAGGCAGTATGACTTTGAGGTATTGGAACATAAGCGCTTTCATTTGCCAATTGTACTCGAAGATATTGACGCTTTAGCATTGTTTGGTATTGAGGGTACTTGGTTTTTAAATAGCTTATCGATTCGTATGTTACCTAAAAACTTTTTACTACAACGGTTGAAACGGTTATTTGAGCGTATTTTTACATTTCCATATCATGACACGCATGTAGTTGATGTGGTATTGGCTAAAAAATAGGGCGTGTTTTTAGATATGGGTATGAAAACGGTCGGTTTATTAATGATGTTTTGTGTAACCACGGTATGGGGTGCAAGCCATCATCCGAGTGCCTTTTTAGAACGAATTAAAGGTGTGCCGGATGAGGGGGAGCAGATCGTACAGCATTTTTGTGGCACCTGCCATGCATCACGCCCGGTGATTTCACTTGGGGCGCCAAGACCTAAAGTTTCAAAAGATTGGCTGCCAAGGCTTGAGCAAGGCATGGACACACTGGTAAAGCATACCGATGAAGGATTACGTGCGATGCCTCCACGCGGGGGATGCTTTGAGTGTACGGACGAACAATTGCTACTTGCAATCAAAGCATTACTGCCCGAAGAAGATAAGAAAGATTAATTAAATGATTGGATAAATATCATGAGTATGACAATTGCTTCAGAGCTAAGCCCAAAACTTAAGCTTGTGAATATTGCAGACCACATTGGTGAGACGGTTGAGCTGAGCGGGTTTGTATATAAGTTACGTGTGCTTTCAGAGTTTGGATTTATTTTGTTACAGCACGGAAACGACCTCATTCAGGTAGTGTTCACAGGGGATTTAGGTGCAACAGGTATTAAAGAAAACGGTGCAATTAGCATTAAAGGTAAGGTTACCGAAACCAACATTAAAGATACTTTTGTAAACCCTAAGCATTGTGAAATTCAACTGACAGATTATACAATTTTGAGTACGCCATCAGAGCCGATGCCATTTGATGTAACGAAGAAAAAACTTGATATTCATAATGATGTGAAGTTTGACTTTCGTTACTTATCAATGCGTCATCCACTTGAGAAAGCAATTTTCAGAATTCAATCAGCGCTTGTTCAAGGGGTTCGGGCATTTTTAATCGCAGAACAGTTTACTGAAGTACGCTCTCCTAAAATTGTGAAAGAAGGCGCAGAGGGAGGGGCCAATATCTTCTCATTTGAATACTTTGGGAAACAGGCATTTTTAACACAGTCGCCGCAGTTTTATAAAGAATTTTGCACAGGTGTATTTGAGCGTGTATTTGAGATTGCACCGGTTTTTCGGGCTGAGAAGCATCACACGAATCGACACATCAATGAATATACATCGATGGACTTAGAATTTTCACATATTGAATCTTTCTACGATGTACTGAATTTAGAAGCAGCTATGTTGAAATATGTGTTTGAGCATTTAAATGGGCAGGTATCACATGAACTGGCAATGTGGAATGTCGAGTTGCCTGTGATTGATACGATTCCAGTATTACGTTTTTATGAAGTAAAAGATATCGTAGAAAAAGAATATGGCATTAAGCCCAAAGATTCGTTTGACTTGGCACCGATTGAAGAATTAAAAATCTCAGAGTATATCAAAGCAAAACATAACTCAGACTTTGTATTTATTACACATTACCCTTCGGCAAAACGTCCTTTTTACGCAAAGGATGATCCAAATGAGCCAACGTTAACCTTAAGCTTTGACTTATTGTTTCGTGGGATTGAAATTACCTCAGGCGGGCAACGGATTCATGATTATGATGAGTTGATTACCAAAATGAAGCAAAAAGAGATGAATCCTGACGAGTTTGAGTTTTTCTCGAATGCACATAAATATGGCTTGCCGCCACATGGTGGGCTTGGTATGGGCCTTGAGCGTTTAACCCAAAAGCTTTTGGGGCTTGATAACATTAAATCGGCGACCATGTTCCCGAGAGATGCGACACGATTATCACCATAAGCATATATCGTTTTAGTCGATGTTTATGCGGTCTACTGCGGGTAGTAGGCCGCATGAGCGCTCAATAAACAAAAAAAATTTATTTATTGCTAAATATTTCTACAATACGGCCGATAATTAACTCAAACAAGAGGAGGATTGTATTGTGAATAAATTAGCTTTGGTCGTACCGTTTTGTGTTTTGGCAGCATCTTGTGCCACAACGAATAGAACTGTCCCGATTGTGGATGATGCGGGAAATACGCATTACACAATGTCACATACTATGGATAGCCGAGGTGCCGGCGTATTCCCTGAAAAACGTCGTGCTACCGGTCGTAAAGTTTTTGTCTTTGATCCTAATGCTGCAGCTTGGGGTGCTTATGATAAAAATGGTAACCTGGTGAAAACCGGAGCTGCATCTGGTGGGAAAGCTTACTGTGAAGACGTGGGACGTGGTTGTAAAACAGTGACGGGGACTTACCGCGTTTATTCTAAAAAAGGCGAAGACTGTAAATCAAGTAAGTATCCGATTGAAACAGGTGGCGGTGCACGCATGCCATACTGTATGCACTTTTATAAAGGTTACTCAATTCATGCAGCGTACGAAGTGCCTCAGTGGAACTCGAGTCATGGATGTATTCGCGTGTTGCCAAGTGCAGCTAAATGGTTGAATGAAGATTTCATGACGGTTGGAACCACAGTCATTGTGAAACCTTATAATTAATGGATATAGCAAAAAGCCATGGTATGTACCATGGCTTTTTTATTTGTATGGAAGGGTTAGGTGTAACCAGAAAATGTCAATAGGCCATAGTCTTTAAAAGTGCTACGCAATTAAATGCATTCATTTAATACGTAGCACTGGATTTTTGACGACAGGTACGCCATTCTGGAAGCAGTTGCACTATGGATGGTTTAGCGATGCGCTATCGAAAAATTTTATTCTTTTACTTGGCGGCACTGATAGTGGGCTTACTGACCGGTGTTGTTGGCTCACTGTTTCAACTGGCAATTGACAGCATTAGCCTATGGGCCTCCAGGTATCAAGGACGCTTGGGTATGCTTGGTGTTCCGGGGTGGGTGAGTTTTCCATGCTTTACGGTATTCATGGTGCTTGGAGCCTGGTTTTTAGTAAGAGGCATTGCGCCTGAGGCATCTGGAAGTGGAGTGCAAGAAATTGAAGGTGCGCTATTGCATGAGCGCAGCATACGTTGGTGGCGCGTTTTACCAGTAAAATTTGTAGGCGGAGTTCTATCAATTGCTAGCGGTATGGTGCTTGGACGTGAGGGTCCCACTATTCAAATGGGTGGCAATATTGGTCAGCTTTTAGGGCGCGTGACATCATTAAGCCGTAAGCGCTGTGACGCACTCGTTGCAGCGGGGGCCGCAGCGGGTCTTGCGACAGCATTTAATGCGCCACTTGCGGGGGTTTTGTTTGTGATGGAGGAGATGCGTAGAGCATTTCCTTTGTCTTTCCTTCACTTTAAAACCGTTGCTATTAGCTGTGTTGCAGCAACGATTGCTTTGCAACTTATTGTTGGGGGTAAACCCTCGATCGTGATGGATGTGTTTGACACGCCAAGTATTGCCTCTTTAGGGCTCTTTTTGTTACTAGGTGTTGTGGTGGGCTTTATTGCAATGGTGTTTAATCGTATTTTGATGCGCGTTTTATTTTGGATGGATAACCACACCGTGCGTATCCGTTTTTTATATGTGTTAGTGATTGCTTCACTTGTGGGTGGCTTGGCATGGCTTTGGCCTGATGCTGTGGGGGGCGGATATCACATTATTGAGCGCTCACTCACCTTTACCCCAGGCTTTATCGTACTGATGTTGCTTTTTTTAGTGCGTTTTGTTTTGACAGTGCTTTGTTATGGAACGGGGGTTCCTGGAGGCATTTTTGCACCGATGCTTGCACTTGGAACGCTGGTTGGACTTGCGATTTCTGCGGTATTCGAGCTATTTTTACCTGCTACTACAACTGTGCAGCCGGGTATGTTTGCGGTTGCTGCAATGGGAGCTCTTTTTTCAGCCTCTGTTCGTGCGCCTGTTACGGGCATTGTATTGGTAGTTGAAATGACGCAAAATTACGGACTTATTTTGTCTTTAATGGCATCCTGCCTTATGGCAACAACGGTTGTGCAACTGGCAGGTGTACAACCCATTTACACGCAGCTTCTACGACGAGCTTTGGCTATCAATAAGGTGTGATGAAGTATGAAACGTTTAGGTCGCGATAAAAAGCCTTCTAGAAAAGAAAAGCAAGTGGCACATTATCACTTTTTTGAGGCGATATATAAATCATTTTTTTCTGGAAAACTCTATGTTGATGTTGTAAAACGTTGGCGTGGATTTGGTGTTTTGTATCTTTTTGTGCTGCTCACAGTACTGACGTTACCTTATGCTGCACGTATTATGTTGAGTTATCAAGATACCATGGCACAAAGTTTATTGGTGCCAATGGAAAAGTTGCCGCCGTTTTCAGTGTATGAAGGGAGGGTTAAATTTCATAGTCCCATGCCTTATTTGGTAAAAAACAAGCAAGACGAAGTCATTGCTGTGATTGATACAACAGGTAATGTTAAACAGCTTCCTTACTTTTTATATCCTAAGGCAAGTGTTTTGGTCACTGAAAGTGCACTACATATTTTGGTGCCCAATGTTGATTTATTTAATCGAGGGAGCATGCCACCTGTAACAGAGACTGTTTCATCCTTTGGAGCAAATCATACGGTACATTTTTCGGGTGACGCATGGCTCGAATCTCATCATATGAAACTCATTCATTATGCATTAACCTTTTCATTTTATCCGGTATTATTGATGGTCTATTTTGGCGTTTATACGACGCTTTTATTTACTTTTACATGTTTGGGTCAATTTGTTGCGCGCTTCATCTTTAAAGTGCGGTTTACATTTAAAGCTGCCGCACGGCTGGTTGCGGTTGCTGCAACGCCACAGGCGGTTATTTATTTTGCTTTGTTTACGTGGGGGCACGTGTATCCAGGTACAGGGGTGTGGTACATGGTTTTACTGGCGACATATTTTAGCCTCGGAATACTCGCGTACCGGCGTGACAATACGGCTATGGTATTAAAGTGAAGCCGATATTACACTTTGCCCATGGCAATGGATTTCCGTCTCCTTGTTATAGGCAGCTTTTAACACCTCTTGAAACCGTGTTTGACTGTTGTTATATCGACAAAATAGGACATACCGACGCGTTTCCTGTTGAAGATAATTGGTCAAGTTTGGTTGATGAGGTCTTGGAGAGTATTCGCATACAGTCACAAGAGCCAGTCATTGCTGTTGGGCACTCTTTAGGAGGTGTTTTAAGTATACTGGCAGCTTTAAAAACACCTGAGTTATTTCGTGCAGTGGTACTGTTAGACTCTCCTATACTGAGCCGCTTTAGAGCACGTGCAGTACAGCTCTTTAAAAAAATGGGATGGATTGATAGGGTGACACCTGCGTATCGTACACGCACAAGACGAACCCACTGGAAAACAAGAGAAGCTGCTTTTCAATACCTTAAGCGCCGAAACTTATTTAAGCGTTTTGATGATGCCTGTTTAAATGACTATATTGATTATGGCATGATACAGGATGAAACAGGATATACCCTTCGTTTTGATGTGGAAATTGAGTATCAAATTTATAGGGCCTTGCCACATACTTTTGACAATTATCCAAAACAACTGAAGGTGCCGGCTATGTTATTGTATGGCAGTGAAAGCAATGTGATTTATGCAGGGGACAGGCGTCGTATGTTACAGAGTTATGGCATTCCATCGCTTGAAACACCAGGTACACATATGTTTCCATTTGAATATCCTCAAGAAACAGCAGCACTGATTTTAAAGTGTTTGCACACAATACTGTAATGCGCATACCTTCTTAGAACCGTCTATACTCACTCATAGTGCTTTCTATTTTAAGGCGTCTATGCCACAGTGTGACACACAACAATATTTAAAATTAAGCATGGGTGAGCAGCATATTTTACTGCCTTTAACTCAAGTTCAAATCGTATTGCGTCTGCCCGGACTGCATCAAGTCCCAAATCAAACCAAAGGTTTTGAAGGGGTTTTAAATTATCATGGTGTGAGCGTGCCAGTGTATAACCTCGGAAATTATGTAGGCGCTCAGCAAGTCCCACGTCATTTAGACACACCGCTTGTTTTATGTCAGCTGGACAAGGGTTTGGTTGGCTTTTTGGTGGCTAATGTAGAGTCTGTTACCACGCTTAAAAAAAGTGATATGCAAATACCAAAACTATCTCAACTGCCTGATTTTGTTGTGGGTGTGTATGAATCTGAGGCAGGCTCAATGTGGGTGATACAAGTGGAGGCACTCATTGACTCAGAAGCGCATCTAGCTAGAGCGGGAGATGAATAGTTACTTATTAAAAGCTGTCGAAGACTGGGCATATGCTAAGTTTGGGCTAGTTATCTTATCAAACCAACAGCAAAAAGTGATTGTTCAAGTCATGCAATATTTAAAGGAAAAAAACTGGGATTTACAAACCTTTTTATCAGCTTTGAATGCAGGCGATAAACAAGTGACCGAAAAAATGGTGAGCTTGTTAACGATACAAGAGAGCTATTTTTTTAGAGATGTTTCTTTATTCCGCTTGTTAAGAGAAGCATTTTTGCCGACCTTAATTCAACAAAAAAAATTAGTTCGAAATAAGAGTATTACAATATGGAGTGCAGGGTGTGCGTGTGGTGAAGAGCTGTATTCAATTGCTATCTTGTTATCGGAGCTGATGCCTGATATTGAGAACTGGCATTTAACATTACTTGGCACAGATATTAATGTCGAGGCTCTTTCGAAGGCACGCCAGGGAGTGTATTCAAACATCGCACTACGCTCGGTTGATGATAAGGTGCTCACTAAGTACTTTGTGACTGAAGGCAAAAAATATCAGTTAATTGAGCCCATTAGGAAAATGGCAACCTTTGCTTATGGTAATTTGCTTGAAAAGTCACATTTTGTAGGTTGTGTTGATTTTATCTTGTGTCGAAATGTCTTTATTTATTTTGATGAAGCCTCTGTAAAAAAGGCGCTGTCTTATTTTGACGATGCACTTCAAGGGCAAGGCGTTTTATTTTTAGGTTGTTCTGATTTTGTTCGTTACTATCAACAGCAATTTTCCATGAACTTTAAAGATAGTGTGACCTACCTCACAAAGCGAGTAGCGGATACGTCAAAAGTTATGTCTCAGCAGACATCAAGTCCCCCAAAGTCTTCGTATATTGAGCAGCAAGCACAGCGTCGTTTGGAATATCAAGCCTTGGATACTTTACTTATTAACCGGCAGTTTATGGATGTGATTGATGCGGTTGATAAGGAAACCAAAATGTTTAAATCAAATCCTATGCTATATAGGTATAAGGGGGAGGCTCTGATTGGAATAGGCGATATTGTCACTGCAAAAGAGATGTTAGAGAAAGTAGTTATACAAGATAAAATACGCGATCCGATTTGTTGTTTTTTATTGGCATTGGTTTTGCTGAAAGAAAATGAGGCCAGAGCAATACAGTACTTTTTAGAAGCCGCTGCATTAAAAAAAGCGTTTCCTGAGGCTTATTATTATCTCGCAATGCTTGCTTTAGGAAATCAAAAAAAGGAAGAGGGGCTTCAATACTTAGAACAAGCAGCGCGTTATGCAAAAGAAGAAAGCAAAGAAAAGCGAGTGATAGCGAGTGATGGCACGATGGGAGAATTGCTTGCGGCCGTATTACGCGAGATTGCATATTATCAGGAGCAATCATAATGCAGAGAAAGCACTTAAATAACAGAGACAACCAAGCAATTTTTGATGCACGAGCAAAAGAACTTGCAAAAGTATTTGATGAGAAAATAAAAAGTATCGGGGATTCGTTTTTAGTGTTTTGTTTGGGGGAAGGTAAAGACGAAAAATACGCATTATCCTATCAATATGTAGAAAGGGTGATTCTTTTGCAACACCTGACCGATGTGCCAGGCGCTCCTCAGTTATTTCTAGGTATTACTTATTACAATGCTCAGGTGTGGCCCGTGATTAATACAGAAGTGTTATTTAATTTTTATGACGCAAAAATGCAACCAGAATACGTTATTTTAGTGCGAAAAGGGTCCTATCGTTACGCACTTTCGGTGCGTCATGTTGTGGGTCATCAATCCTTAAACCAGGCAAAAGACTTAGTGCAGTTAGCAGGCAGTGATGTTAGCAAAAAGCATTATATTTTAGGGGTGTGTCACTCAGATATTTCAGTGGTTGATGATAAGAGGATATTTGATGCGATGGAGCGGTTTTCTTTAGCTAATGAAGAGGGTGGCTGATATGAGTTTCAATAACAATATAACAAAGATTCATGGTAAAGGGGGTGGCTTTTTATCTCGTTTATTTGAGGGTGGTAAGGAAAAAAAATTACACCTATTGGATGTAGAGGGTCAGCTTCTGGCAATAAGTAAATCGCAAGCCGTGGTTGAGCTTGATATGAGTGGTGTCATTTTAACTGCGAATGAGAACTTTTTAAATTTAATGGGATATAGTTTAGCTGAGGTGCAAGGCATGCACCATAGTATGTTTGTGGAAGAGAGCTATAAAACAAGCCCCGAATATAAGGCGTTTTGGAAAAAATTAAATCAAGGAGAGTTTGAGTCAGCCGAATTTAAGCATATTGATAAAAGTGGTAAAGAAGTGTGGGTTCAAGGGACCTATAATCCTGTTTTAGATCTGAATGGCGAGCCGTTTAAGGTTGTTAAAGTCGCAATGGATATTACCCAGCGCAAGATGGACATTGCAAACTATGAAGGTCAGCTTGCAGCAATTAATAAATCACAAGCTGTGATTGAATTTGACATGAATGGCATGGTTTTAACCGCAAACGATAACTTTTTAAACTTAATGGGGTATAGGATTACAGAAATAAAAGGGGCTCACCACAGTATGTTTGTGGAGGAGAGTTACAGGAATAGCTCAGAGTATAAAACGTTTTGGGAAAGATTAAATCGAGGTGAGTTTGAGTCGGCAGAATTTAGACGCGTTGGTAAAAATGGCAAAAAAGTGTGGATACAAGCGTCTTACAACCCTATTTTAGGGTTGGATGGTAAGCCGTTTAAAATGGTTAAGTTTGCGACGGATATTAGTGACAGGAAAGCCGCTGAAGCCAAAATTAATCAGTTGGTTGAAGAGCTACAGAGGCGTATCAAGCAATATAGTTCATTTATCAAACGCGTTGCAGCAGGTGACTTAACCCATGTATTAGAGGTTGAGGGCGATGATGACTTGGCGGAATTAGGCCAACACCTTGATGAGATGACACGGAGTCTTTCATCTATTGCCAGTAACATTGTTCGCGTGAGTCACGATATTTCAGTGAGTATGGAGCAACTCAATAAAACAGCATCGGCGCAGGCAAGTAGTGCTGTGGAACAAGCAACAGCTGTGACAGAGATTGGAAGTATTGTTGAAGAAATCACACAAATTTCACAACAAACTTTAGAAAAAGCAACGGCATTAGGTGAGTCTTCAGAGCGAACATTTAAGGAAGGGGAGCGCGGTAAAAAAGTGATAGGAGAAGTGCTTGAGTCTATGAAGGCACTACAAGATAAAATGAAACAAATCGCAGACACGATTCTTGGTTTAAGTGATAAAACACAACAAGTTGGCGTAATTACAGAGGCTGTTTCTGATATTGCAAAACAGTCTAAGATGCTTGCGCTCAATGCGTCTATTGAAGCAGCAAAAGCGGGTGAATCGGGTAAAGGGTTTGCTGTGGTTGCTGATGAAGTAAAAGATTTAGCAGAGCGTTCGCAAACTGCAACTGAGAATGTGCAGGGAATTTTACAAGCCATTCGAAAGACAGCAGAGCGTGCCGTGATGGTGACTGAAGATGGCACGAAAAGTGTAGACGCAAACTTAGAGCAGGCTAAGACGGCTGGTAATATCATGAACTCTTTGGGCGAGGTGATTCAAGAAACCTCGATGGCGTCCCAGCAGATTGTTTCAGCAGTCCGAGAAGAGTCGGTAGGGATTGAGCAGGTCGTAACCAGTATTCGAGAAATTGACAAAGTAACCACACAGTTTAGCGATGCGACCGAAGAAACCAAGCAAGCGATTGTTGCGTTAAATCAAGTAGCGGAGAGCTTAAAAGAAAGTGCTGATAAATATAAAGTGAGCGATGTAGGAACTGAGATATCATGATGATGGAAATTGACCCAAAGCTCTATCGTCTTTTATTTGAAACGTTTAAAGGCGAATTAACCGAACAGCATCAAGTAATGGTGGATGCTTTAATAGGCCTTGAAAAATCAAAAAACAAGAAAAAATCTCAAGAGCTACTAGAACTGTTGTTTCGTATCTCACACAATTTAAAGGGTGCTGCTAAAAGCGTTGCAATTGATGCAATTGCATCAGTTGCGCATGAGCTAGAAGATGTGTTTAGTGAGTGGCGGGACAACCAAACGGAGCCTAGTAAGCAACAAATTAATCATTGTTTAAAACAAGCGGATACAATGCTGGATATTTTGCAGCAGTCAGAAACAGAAATTGCAGCGTCTGCTTCTGCGCCAGATGAAATGATTCGAGTGCCTTTAAGGCGGGTTGAGCGTATCAATGCAAAATTGAATGAGTTAGTGATTTTTCAGTTACGCCTGTCAAATTGGAGTAGAACGGTTGCTGAGTTATTACAAAAAATGGGTTGTCTCGAGGGGGTAGAGGCTGTCAAAAAACAGCTCACGTGCTTATTTGAAGAATCTGAAAAGCTGGCAGGCGAGTTTTCACGAGAGCTATTTACTTTACAGCAGGAAGGCAGGAGCATGTGGCTTTTGCCTATGAGTCATGTGTTCTCACCATTAAAGCGTGTGGTGCGAGAGGTCGCTGAGGGGCTCGAGAAGTCTGTGGTGCTTAAGGTAGAGGGGGGAGAGGTTGAAATTGATAAAGCTATTTTAGATGCTTTAAAAATGCCTTTACAACACTTGGTCAGAAATGCGATAGGTCATGGTATTGAGCGGCCTGATGTGAGAAAACAACAGGGTAAGGCAACCGTTGCCAGTATATCTATCAAAGCGGTGAATGAAGTAGGGCAAATTAAGCTTATTTTTTCTGATGATGGTGCGGGAGTTAATGTTGAAAAAATCAAGCAACGCGCATTGGAAAAACAGTTATATACAAAAGAAGCGCTGGAAAAGCTCAGCGAGGCGGACGTATTGTCGCTTATTTTTCACTCAGGCTTATCCACTGCAGATAATGTATCAGAACTATCAGGCCGTGGTGTTGGGCTTGATGCGGTCCTCAGTGATATTCAAGCGATAAAAGGAAGCATTAGTGTTGAGAGTGTTTGGGGGGAGGGGTGTACATTTACTTTGATGTTACCTTTGACACTGACGAGTTCACGCGGGCTTTTTGTAAGGTTAAAAGACAGGCAGTTTATGTTACCAACGATTGCCCTAGATGCGCTGTATAATATTAAAGCCTCCCAACTTGAGCGCATTGATAATCGCTGGGCTGTTGTGATTCACGGTAAGCCAATTAGCGTTGCAAGTTTGAGCGATATTTTGGACCTCGGTGGGGTTACTTTAGATGATTCAAGCGTTTTTCAAGGAATACTGGTGGGTGATGGAGTGACGCAAGTATTGGTTTTAGTCGATGAAATTATTGAGGAGCATGACTGTGTATTAAAGCCTTTACCAAAGCCACTTGATCAATTAAAACACTTAAGTGGTGTAACATTAACAGAATCAGGTGAGCTGGTGCTTGCTTTAAATGTCGAAACTATTTTTAAAAAAATTACAATAGAGCAGTTGGGACAAATAGATGTTAAAGGACAAAAACCATCAGATGCAAATATCAAGGAAGTGCCAGAGAAAAGGTGTGTTTTGGTGGTAGATGACGCACTTACGACACGTACCTTAGCGATTAATGCGCTACATGCAGCAGGTTATAAAACCTTGGATGCAGAAGATGGTGAGAAAGCGCTGGCATTATTGCAAGAGAATGTGGTGAATTGTGTCGTCACTGATATTGAAATGCCTTTGATGGATGGTTTTGAATTAACGGCACAGATTAAGGAAAATGAAAAGTTAGCACACCTTCCAGTGATTATTGTGTCTTCACGCGAGGCAGAGAAAGATAAACGGCAAGGTCTTGATGCGGGTGCGAGTGCGTATCTTGTAAAGAAAGATTTTGATACGAGAAAATTAATCAACATGGTTGATACACTGTTATGATAGCTAAAATAGTTAAGATACTCATAGCAGATGATTCTGACTTGGTGTGCAGCCTGTTAAGTTCAATATTTTCAAAGGCACCCGGCTTTGAAGTGGTGGGGGTTGCAAAAGATGGAGAAGCGGTTATCAACATGGCCAAGCGGTTGAAGCCTGACTTAATCACGATGGATGTGATGATGCCAAAACTGACTGGATATGAAGCAACTAAGCGAATTATGGCTGAGTGCCCAACCCCTATTCTTATATTTAGTTCATCGATTCACGAAGAGGAATTGGGCTATGCAGTAGAAGCATTGTCTGCGGGTGCACTGGAAGCATTTCCCAAGTTTTTTGATGCATCAGATACTGAGTTTGAACTCAAGGAGCGACAATTTTTGAATATGGTGCGTGCCTTGTCAGAAATACATGTCATTCGTCGAAAGACGAAGTCGGAAAAGCCTGTATCATTAGGGTCTAATCAGAATGTGCTGAATCCTGTGGAAATAGTGGCGCTTGGTGCGTCCACAGGTGGGCCACAGGCATTGACTCATATATTTTCTCACTTAGAAGCTTCTTTTTCTGCGCCAATTGTTGTGGTATTACATATTTCTAGAGGATTTTTAAACGGGCTTGTAAGGTGGCTACAGAGAGCATCCAGTTTAGAAGTTTGTGTGGCAAGAGATGGAGAACAACTGTGCCCCGGTAAGATTTATTTTGCACCAAATGACCACCATTTGTTGATTAGTAAAGGCGTACAACCAATAGCACATTTGAGTGTTGGGGAAGGTAGAGAGCGATTTAAACCGGGTATCAATCAATTGTTCCAATCTTTATCAGTGTCTTATCCTGGAAGTGCAATCGGTGGTATCTTAACGGGTATGGGGCAGGATGGTGCAGATGGGTTGCTTGAGATGAAAAGAGTAGGCTGTTATACCTTCGCACAAGATGCTGCATCTTGTGTGGTTGATGGTATGCCTGGAGCGGCACGTGCAAAAGAAGCGGTTGTGAAGAACGTGTTACTTGAAGAAATATCGACACTGCTTGAGCAATTGGTGAAGCAGGATAAGGAGGCATCGTGAAAAAGAAAATACTAGTAGTTGATGACAGTGCCACGGCACGTATATTGTTTGCTGTATGCCTTAAGGGATACGATGACTATGAGTTAGTACAAGCAGGCAATTGGCAAGACGCGCTTAAAATTGCCAAGGATGATGCCTTGTCACTGATTATTCTTGACTATAATATGCCTGAGAAAGTAGGCACAGAAGTTGCACGGATGATGCGAGATGAAGGGGTAGCGGCGCCATTTGCTCTGATGAGTGCGAATACGCAGCAGCATGTCATGGATGAAATCGAAGCACTTGGATTTATCCATGTATTAGAAAAACCAGTAACCGTTGAAGTAGTTCAATCTTTATTGGAAAAAATATAATGAATTTTACAAAAGCAGAAGAAGATGTGCTACTCGAGGTTTGTAATATCGGGATGAGTAAGGCAGCGAAACAATTATCTGTTTTACTAAATGGTCCTGTTTTATTAGAAAACCCAGCGCTAGAAGTATTACCTGTGACGCAACTTGATGCTTATTCGTTGAGTCGATCAAATGATGTGATGAGTATGGTGCATCAGAGCTTAGAAAATGATATTGAAGGCCATGCGTTATTGGTATTTAAACGAGATTACACACAACTTTTATTAGAACAAGTGATGGGGGAAATGCCTAACTTAAGTGAAGTAGAAATGCGTTCTTGTGAACAAGAGGCGATGCTTGAGATTGGAAATATAGTTATTTCTTCTTGTATTACTGCAATGGTTGATATGTTATCGCAAAAAGTTGGGCTGAGTGTGCCGCATTATTATGAGGGCACTTTTGCAGCGGTATTATCCAACCAAAAAGAGTTTCTGCAGAAAAAATCAGCCGCAGTCATGATTCTTTCAACCGAAATGTCGACACAACTAGGCAATTTTGCAGGGCGTTTGATGCTGTTTGTGACATCGTCATCGGTTGGGTCTGTTTTGGGAGCAATTGGTGCGATTACGTGAGGTGTGATGAGCTATGAAAACATTGAGCAGTGATGTTTACTTAAATATGCTGAGTACGCTACCTGTAGGTGTTTTTTTAGTGGATGAGAAAAAAAATATTTGTGAGTGGAATGACTGGCTAGCTAATTTGACCGGCATTTCAAAAGAAAAGGCATTAAACGCTTCGCTAGACAAATTATTCCCTGAAGTCAGCACTGCGCGATTTGAGTTTGCAGTAGAGCAGGTATTAGAGCACCAACATCCCCAGGTGTTATCACAAATATTGAATCATTATTTAATTCCAGTTCCTTTGCCTGAAGCATCAGCAGTTGAAGAAGCAGAGTTCATGCAGCAGTCGGTATCTATTTTTCCTATTTTGGATGCTGGAGCCATTTATGCCATGGTAGTAATTCAAGATGTGACGGAAAATTATCATCAAAGACACATGTTATTGCATGTTGCTAAGCGCTTTGAAGAAGAGAGTGTACGTGATGAACTAACGGGCTTATATAATCGACGCTTTCTTTGGGAGTATTTAGAGTCAGAGCTTCCCAAAGCATCTCGCGAAAAATATATTGTAGTGTGTACGGTGTATGACTTAGATCATTTCAAAGACGTGAATGATGATTTGGGGCATAAGGCAGGAGATGAAGTATTATGCTCCTTTGTAGAAGTAATTAAACAAAACATGCGAGCGGGAGATACTGCATTCAGGCATGGAGGGGAGGAGTTTATTACGATTTCTTGCCATGTGAATGAAAAAGAAGCAGGTATTTTAGCATCACGCATTCGTGAAGAAATGCAAGTCAAAAAACAACATGGTTCCGTTAAGCGTCAGGTTACTTGTAGTGCAGGTTTTGCTATTGCAAGACCTTTATATATACCACTAAGTAGTGAGTCTTTAGTGAAACATGCGGATGAAGCGCTTTATGAGGCAAAAAAAACAGGGCGAAATAAAGTTTGCGCATATGCAGGTGATAAACAACCGGTAGAGAGTAAGCCGGTTGATTTGATTGATGTTTCATCCATTGAGAAAATAACGCATCATGACAAAGTATTGCAAAAAGAACTGTACTCGGTTTTTTTTGAAGAAACAGTGAATAATACGCCAGCACTTAAAGCGGCTTTTTCGTCAGAAAATCCGGAAGAGTTGGTGTCAGGCATGCATTTACTGAAAGCTTCTGCAAAAGCTGTGGGTGCATACCCTTTGGCAAAAAGTGCTGAAGTAGTTGAGTTTGCGGCACGCGCTGCAGACTTTAAAGAGATTAAGGTGCAGGAAAAAGATTTTTGGGATTTGCATCGCCAAACAATAAAGCATTTAAAGCAATTTTTGTGATGTCATTCTTGTTTTTTCAGGAGCCATGGCACAATCGCAAATATAACAAGCCCACCTACCAAAATAGACTCAAATAACACAACATTTTTAATTGGAACTTGTGTAGGAGGTACAAACCCAATGAAAATGGTAATAATACAACACACTAAGCCCGTACCTGCAACTAGCCACATGCCAAGCATACCACCTGGAATACGATAAGCACCGCGCTGAGAAGGCTTTTTATAACGGAGTTTGATCGCTGCCGCAAACATGAGTACGTAGACCAGTAAGGCCATTTGCGCGCACATATCACTGAGTATCCAGTAGGCTGCGTTAATCGTTTTAAACAAGACAAACACACTGGTGAGCAATGTAAAAATAATAGCTTGTGTCACTAAAATGCTGGTGGGTGCACCATGTTTGTTTGTTTTTGTAAATCTTTTTGGAATGCAATCATCTTGCGCTGCAACCAAAAGGCCTTTGGTTGGGCCAATCATCCAGGCTGAAATCCCACTGATAGCACCAAGCACAATGAGTATGGCAAGAATAGGGGTCAGCCAGTCGAGGTGATACGCATGAAAGAAAATAGCATATGCATCAATTAAACCTGATACCATACTGAGTTGTTGATTAGGCACAACAATAACAATCGCAAGTGAGCCAAGCACTAAAGTCGAAAAAATAATGAGAGTAGAATAAAGCAGTGCGCGTGGGTAATCACGCTGTGGGTTTTTGACTTCTTCTGCATGAACGGCAGACATTTCCATGCCGAGCAGCCCAAAAAGAACGGCTGTAAAGAGAGAAAGGTTACCGAGTGCTGTAAAGTCTGGGAGCCATGCAGTCTCGGTGATGTGTGCCGCAAGTGGCTGGCCTTGAAGCACCCAAAAAAAGCCAAGTATCGTGATGACAAGCATTGGAATAATCGTGCCGAAGCAGGCACCCATTGTACTGATGAGACTTGAGGTTTTCATGCCTTGGCAATTCAGAAGAGTAAATAACCAAAAGAAACCTATCATGGTAGTCAGTAAATAAAGCTTGTGATTTGCAAGATTTGGATCAAACAAATAGGCAAGTGTTGCAACGACAAAGGCCATGATGGTGGGATACCAAAATACATTATAAATCCATTGTAGCCAGATGGTCATAAATGCCGCTCGTTTTCCAAATGCTTCTCGAATCCAGATGTAGATACCCCCGGTACTGGGGTAGGCTGTAGCGAGCTCTGCGGCGACTAACGCAACAGGAATGAAAAAGACAAGTGCTGCAACTGCATAGTATGAAACAAGCGAGAAGCCTAGCTTTGCGGAAATAGGAAGTGTGCGCAAACTATCAACGGCAATGACGTTAATCATGACCAGTGAAAAAATGCTCAAAACGCGCTTAGGTGCAGCCACGAAACAGTCCAACGTTTAAAGTATTACAAAGAAGGCCATAAAGTATCAGTTTGAATATTTAAAAGCAAGGTTGGTGTTGTAACTATTTTGGCAGCTCTGCGTGATTGTTGCTTGAGTTTCAGTGTGGCATCAGGCAAGATGAAGTCAGGGTATGTCCTCATTTCATAAAGTCGTCGTTGCGAACTCGAGAGTAACGAGTGGTGCGGCAGCCCGTGGCTTTTGAGGACACTAGGATGCTTCACTAATGTTCGAAAAGACGTATTTCGTGACATATATCGATCCTGACAAGCGGTGGAAGGCGTTTTTATGATGTTCGGTTCTAAACGGTGTGTTAATCTAACGTGAGTGCTCCTACTATTTTATTTGAAAACAGGCGTATGCAAGCCTTGTCCCATACGGGCTTGCTATTTGAAAATCCGTCTGAAGAAATTATTTGTTGGGATGCAAATGAGCTTTACAAAGGCTTGGCTTATCTTGAAACCTTAAGGCAGTGCGGCTATTATTTAGCAGGGTGTCTGAGCTATGAGGCAGGCTATGTATTGCGTGGCTTGCCACACCTTTTAAGTACAATCCCCTTTCCCTTGTTACACTTTTTTGCTTTTCAATCGGTCATGCCGCTAGAGGCGCATGAAGTAGATGTTTTTCTGGGGCACTCAAAAGCAACCCTTCAATCAATAGCGCTTAATATAACACCACGTGAATATGAAGCGGCATTTTCAAAAGTGCAAGACCACATTACTGCAGGAGACACTTATCAAGTTAATTTAACAGCTAAATATGCATTTGAGTACTTGGGTTCAAGTCGTGGGTTATATAATACGTTGCGCCTAAGGCAGAAAGTTGCGTACTCTGCGCTGCTTGAAATGCCAAACTATGAGATTTTATCGCTGTCACCTGAGTTATTTTTTTCGAAAATAAAGCATAAAATGCATGCGAAACCAATGAAAGGGACGATGGCACGTGTGCCTGATGCGAAGCAAGATGCCTTGAATCAAGACTTTTTGCGTTGTGATTTAAAATCACGTGCTGAGAATACGATGATTGTAGATTTATTAAGAAATGATCTGTCAGCTATTTCAAATCCAGGCTCGGTGACAGTGTCTCAATTGCTTACTGTTGAATCTTATGAAACAGTGCACCAAATGACAACTAGCCTTGAAAGTGAGGTTGCTATTGATGTGTCGTTCACAGATATTCTTAAAGCATTATTTCCTTGTGGTTCTATTACAGGCGCACCTAAACGTCGCACCATGGAGTTGATTCATACCCTAGAAGCGACGCCGAGACACGTATATACCGGAGCGATTGGATACATTACGCCAGATAATGATATGTGCTTTAATGTGCCCATTCGAACTGCACTGTGTAAAGGGGGCCATGGTGAGCTTGGCGTGGGTGGAGGTATTGTACATGACTCTGATATGCACTCAGAATTCGAAGAGCTTCAATTGAAAGCGCGTTTTTTAACAGCGCTCACAGCGCGTGGTATGGTATGAATGACTATGGTTGGTTGATAGCGCACCAAAAGGTGCCGACGACTGAGACATCTGTGCCTACCTATCAAACAGATAAGCATATCGTATTGATTGATCATTATGATTCATTCACACAGCTGATAAAGTCGTATTTTGAGAGGCGTCATTTACAAGTGAGTGTGTTGCAGTTTGATGATGTGGCATTACAGAAACTTGAAATACTCGCGCCAACGCATGTTGTATTTTCTCCAGGCCCAGGGCGTCCCTCACAGGTAACACAGCGTATTATTTTAGAGCATTATAAAACTTACCCAATGCTTGGCATTTGTTTGGGGCACCAATGTTTGATAGAGGCATTTGGAGGTAGTATTGTACAGGCTTCTGAAATTTGTCATGGAAAACAATTTAAGGTTTATCACACGGATGATGGTTTATTTCATGGTATCCCTCAGGGTTTTTTAGCAACACGATATCATTCATTGGCGGTTGAAATAGACTGTGTGCCAAGTGACTGGATAGTGACTGCATGGACACACGACCGCCAAGGAGGAAAAGTGGTGATGGGCGTTCAACATCAAGCTTATTCTTTGTTTGGGGTACAATATCATCCAGAAGCTATTTTAACCGAATATGGAAAATCTATATTTGAACAATTTGTTTTGTTGGGCCAAACTTAACATAACTTTGGTAACATCCTAGGCACGTCATTCAGAAAGTGGCGAAGCCACTTAGAATATTTCCTTAAAGGTGGTTATGGCAAGCAAGGTCAAACAGGGACAGGACAAATCAGAAGCCAATTTTTTAGCACTTAAAGTGGTTTATTCTAAGATAATTGAAAAAAGTGCAAACGCCATTGTGATGGTGGATGCACACAAAAAAGTATTAGACGTTAATGCCGCAGCGTCAGATTTATTTGAACTGCCTAGAGAAGTATTGTTGGATGGAAAGTTAGATATTCCAATACGATTGACGGCGCACACGGACCGTACTGAAGAAGTTTCTATTTCGCAAGCTGATGGTAGTAGCTTGTTTCTCGAAGTCTCTACTTTACGTATGAGTTGGGAAGATTTACCCTGTTATTTATTAATTTTTCGGGATACTCGAGGAAAAAAGGCAACTGCGCAGTTATTTGATTATATGCAAGAAAAGCAGTTCATTAGTAGTTCAGCATGCCGAATTGCCTTTGAGAAAAAGATGGTTGTTGCAATTCAGTCAGCGCTGCAGGCAGAAGAGCATATGGCTGTACTGCACTTAAACTTAGACAATTTTAAAGTCGTGAATGATACGTTTGGGCGTGCTGTAGGAGACATATTATTAGAAAAAGTAGAAGCGTTTTTAAAGCAGCAGGTTCGTAAAAAAGATATGGTGATTCGTCTGCCAAACGATGAGTTTGTGATTATATTAGAGCATTTGAGAAAGCCTGAATATGCAGGCATAGTCGCTCAAAATATCTTAAAAGGATTGGATGAGCCATTTGAGATTTCAGGGGAAGCAATTTACAGCAATGCAAGTATTGGTGCTGCTGTGTATCCTAGCGGCGGAGACTCGGCGATTATACTCATCGAGCATGCAAAAATGGCAATGCATGCGGCAAAGCAATATGGAAAAAATCGCTGCCATCTTTACTCAGATACCTTAGATGAAGAGAATGAACGTTGGCTGCTAATCCTGAATGGTTTGAGAAGTGCTTTGCAAAAAAATGAGTTTTATATGTTGTACCAACCCATTGTTGATTTAAAAGCAGGGAGTTGCGTTGGTATTGAAGCCTTATTGCGTTGGAAGCATCCAAAATTTGGGAGCTTAACGCCAGACATATTTTTACCGGCTGCTGAAAAAATGAATATGATGATGCCGGTTGGAAGGTGGGTGATGCAGCGTGTTTTTTCTGACTTCAAAGCATTTGATGCAGATAGCTTACAGTTTTTCACGATTAATGTAACAGTAGATGAGTTGAGTGATAAGCAGTCATTAGAGAGTATTCTTGCAGTTATCAAGCAGTGTGATGTAACGCTTGAGAAAGTTATTTTTGAAATTACAGAAACTTTGTTTGTAAAGGACCCTGAAGCGTTAGTTAAAAAGCTTGATGAGTTATTTGAGGTGCGTGTACAGCTTGCAATTGATGATTATGGAACCGGTTACTCGTCACTTGGGTATTTAAAGCGGCTTCCTATTTCTATGTTAAAAATCGATCAGTCATTCATACACGACATGGAAAAGCATCCGAGTGACGCCTTTATTTTAGAGTCAACCATTGAGCTTGCGCATAACTTAGGAATAAAGGTGATTGCGGAAGGGGTTGAAGCAGAAGCGCAAGTGTCGTTTTTAAAGAAAAACAAATGCGACTATGTGCAAGGGTTTTATTTTTCTGAACCACTTTCGTTAAAGGATGTGATTCAGTTTATTAAAACACACCCTTGAGTACTGAAACCTGTTCGACAGGCGTTGATATTTCCCTCTACCGCCGACGTGCAGGGTCTTTCAGTCAATTGGCAACACGCCCTAATACTTTGCGTGCCCCGGTGTTCTTGGAAATGGAATGACATCCCGTATGTTTGAAATTCCGGTGACATAACTGACCAAGCGCTCAAGACCGAGCCCAAAACCTGAATGGGGTACTGTACCGTATCGGCGTAAGTCGAGATACCACTTATATTGATGTTTATCTAAGCCCGATGCATCCATACGGGCTTCAAGTATATCGAGGCGCTCTTCCCGTTGGCTACCACCAATAATTTCACCAATACCAGGAACAAGCACATCCATGGCTGCAACTGTTTTTTCATCATCGTTAAGACGCATATAAAAGCTTTTAATATCTTTGGGGTAGTCGGTTAGAATGAGCGGTTTTTTAAAGTGCTGTTCTGTTAAATAGCGTTCGTGCTCAGATTGTAAGTCAAGGCCATACTGTACGGGGTACTCAAAAGGCTGTTTGGCTTTTTCGAGGAGTTTAATGGCGTTGGTATAGCTGAGTGTTTCAAAGTCAGACTGAACTAAGGCTTCGAGACGCGCAAGACACGTTTTGTCGATAAATTGATTAAAGAAAGCTAAATCGTCAGGGTAGTCATTGAGGACGGTTTCACAAACGAAACGCAAAAACTTTTGCGATAACTCACAAATATCAGTAAGGGTTCCAAAAGCAAGCTCTGGTTCAACCATCCAAAATTCAGCTAAATGACGGCTAGTATGAGAATTTTCAGCACGAAATGTAGGGCCAAAGGTATAGACTTTGGACATAGCAAGACAGTAAGCCTCAACATTGAGTTGACCTGAAACTGTAAGGAAGGTTTCTTGCTCAAAAAAATCATGTGAAAAGTCGGGTTTGTTATCTGGTGTTTTGGGTGGGTTGACCACATCGAGTGTGCTGACACGAAAGAGCTCGCCTGCGCCTTCGCAGTCGTTACTGGTAATAATAGGTGTATGAATCCAGTAATAGCCTTCATTATGTAAAAATTGATGAATGGCTTGAGAGAGTCCGTGTCTAATACGGGTGACGGCACTGATAGTGTTGGTGCGGGGTCTTAAATGAGCCACTTCCCGTAAAAACTCAAGTGTGTGTCGCTTGGCCTGAATAGGGTAGGTTTCTGGGTTATCAATCCACCCAACAACTTCGATAGTTTCAGCCTGCACTTCATAGGCTTGTCCCTTTCCTTGCGATTCAATCAGTAGGCCTGTAGCGGTGATAGCGCATCCTGCTGTTAGCTTTTGGATGGCTTCTTCGTAATTAGGCAAGGTGTTGGGGGCAACAATTTGGATGGGCGAAAAGCATGAACCATCATGCAGGCTAATGAAAGAGAGGCCGGCTTTTGAGTCGCGGCGTGTTTTAACCCAGCCTTGGATAGTAACAGGGGTGCCTGATGCAAGGGTGCCGCTTAAGCAGGTTTTGACTGAGCTGACTGCTGACATGCTTATTTCCATCATGAGTTGATAATAAAAATTAGGCCCCGATGATATACCAGAAAAAATGTACATAAAAGGGATAGCAAGTGATATGCGATTTAAAAGTTGCAATTTGGTGGATTGAGTTATTAAATTAACAGTGAAGGATTTTCACCTTATTAGGAGAAAAACATGATTGGTTCTTACTTCCATTCTTTTCTATTTTCACAAGTATTTGGTTTGTACTTCGTGATTATGTCAATCGTTTTTTTAAGTCGCGCTGATTACTATAAGGAGATGATAGCAAACCTCAAAACGCCTGGTATCGGTAGTATGATGGCTGCTTCACTTTCTTTATTTATCGGGCTTTTTTTAGTGGTTTTACATAATATTTGGGTATTTCAGCCCCGCGTATTAGTAACCATTCTTTGCTGGGCTGTTGTGATTAAGAGTGTTATGTGGATTTCTGTGCCGATGCGTATGTTAGGTATGCTTAAGAAAATATGGGCAGGGCGAGGGTATTGTTATGTGTGTGCATTCATGTTTGTCTTAGGCAGTTTTATGATGGCACGTGGGTTCTATTTGTTTATGGATGACCCCCATGCACCTCACGCACTGCTTTTATCTTAAGCCCATTTGGTGAGCGAGTGTTTCTCGCTCACAATCACTCAGCGTCTACGTTAGGCGCCGCTTCTTTAAATGCATCAAGTGTTAAGCAGTGTGCATTGATAGCTTCGATGAGCGGGTAAGGTGTGAGCGAAAAATCAAATCGCTTGGCATTAAACACTTGGGGAATGAGGCAGATATCAGCAAAGCTTACCTGACTCCCATAACAAAGTCCCCTGTGTTCGCGATCTAGCTGCGTGAGTCTTGTTTCAAAGGCATCGAATCCAAGCTTTAGCCAGTGATGATACCAGGTGGCAACATCTGCTTCAGTTGCATGAAACTGTTGTTTGAGTTGTTGCAAAACGCGTAAGTTATTTAAGGGGTGCATGTCACAGGCAATGAGCAAAGCAAGGCTCCTTACTTCTGCTGCTGCACGTACATTTTTCGGTAACAATCGAGGGGTTGGATATAACGCTTCTAAATACTCCATAATAGCCAAAGACTGTGTGAGCGGTGCCTTCTCTGTGTTGTTATCGATGAGGGTTGGTACCAGTGCCTGTGGGTTTATCGCGCGGTAAGCAGGCAAATGCTGCTCACCGCCGTCACGTACCAAATGTACCGGGATTCGTTCAAAAGGAATTTTCTTTAAATTCAGTGTGATACGTACGCGGTAACTCGCAGTGGAGCGAAAGTAATCATATAGTTTCATGATTTATTTATCCGGAACATATTGTGTGACTGTTTGGTCAATGCTACCAAACAAATTATTGCCGTTGTCATCCAGCATTTCGATACGGATGGTATCTCCAAACTGCATGAACGGCTGCTTGGCGGCTCCACTCTCAATAATTTCAAGCATTCTTTTTTCTGCAATGCAAGAAGAACCTTGGCTTCTGTCTGTGTTAGACACAGTGCCTGAGCCAATGATAGTGCCAGCACTCAGTCGACGTGTTTTGGCAGTATGTGCAATTAAGTCAGGAAATGAAAAGGTCATATCAATTCCGGCATTGGGCTTACCAAAGCACTCATTGTTGAGGTAGCTATAAAGTGGCAAGTGTACGCGTTCGCCATCGAAGTGTTTCCCGAGTTCATCAGGGGTGATAGCAACGGGCGAAAAAGCACTGGAGGGTTTTGATTGAAAAAAACCGAAGCTTTTAGCAATTTCAGCGGGAATCAAGTTGCGCAGAGAGACATCATTGACGAGCATGAAGAGTCGAATATACTGACCTGCATTTTTAGCTTGAATGCCCATGGGTACATCATCCGTAATAATGGCAACTTCAGCTTCAAAATCAATGCCGTATGCTTCTTCACGTACAGGTATTGGGTCGTGAGGCCCAAGAAAAGTATCTGACCCTCCCTGGTACATGAGCGGATCGGTCCAGAAATTTTCAGGCATTTCCGCATTACGCGCCTTACGAACGAGTTCGACATGATTAACATAGGCGCTGCCATCAGCCCATTGATAGGCACGTGGTAAGGGTGACTCACAGGCTTTAGGATTGAAGGGAAATGCTTCTGGTAATTGATTGTCATTGAGTGCTGATGAAAGTGTTTCTAGGGCATCAAATACCTCGTTCCAGCGCTCAAGTGCTATTTGAAGGGTGGGCGCAATAGCACTTGCATCGACAGCCCTTGATAAGTCACGGCTGACGATGCATAAGCGCCCATCTCTTGAAGTGTCAGATTTTAAGCTTGCAAATTTCATAATTAAGACGCCATTTCAGATGAGTTGAGTTTAAGGGTGCCACGTTTAATTTGATCGCGTTCAATGGCTTCGAATAGCGCTTGGAAGTTGCCCTCGCCAAAGCCATCATTGCCTTTGCGCTGGATAATTTCGAAAAAGACAGGTCCAAAAATATTTTCTGTGAAAATTTGAAGGAGCAAGCCACCTTCAGGGGTTGGTGTACCATCTAGGAGAATTTTCTCAGCGTGTAGTTCATCGAGTGGTTCTTTGTGCCAAGGTACGCGAGCTTCAATACCTTCATAATAGGTATCTGGCACATCTAAAAAGTGAATGCCTCGTGCGCGTAGGCTGCTAACGGTTTGATAAATGTTATTTGTGCTAAGGGCAATATGTTGAATACCTTCACCGTGGTAGTCGCGAATAAACTCTTCAATTTGCGAGGCATCTTCGGTTGATTCGTTGAGAGGAATTTTAATTTTCCCGCAAGGACTGCCGAGTGCACGGCTAATGAGTCCTGTAACTTGGCCTTTAATATCAAAAAATCTAATTTCTTTGAACCCAAAAATACGATCGTAGAAGCTTGCCCAAACATCCATATTGCCGCGTCGAACATTATGCGTGAGGTGGTCAATATCAACGAGCCCTTGGTTTGCGGTGGCTTCACCTGTCATTTGCCATTCATTGGCGAAAGGGGCATGGTTGTTATCAACAAAGTAGATAACACTGCCACCAATTGCCTCAATTGCCGGTAAACCATAGTTTACATCGCTTTCATCATTGAACGCGGTTGCGCCGTTTTGTATCGCATGCTCAAACGCTTGTTTTGCATCATGTACACGAAACCCCATAGCACATGCGCCTGCGCCATGTATGTCAGCATGCTTTGTAGCATTTGTATTTGGCATTGTATTGAGAATAAATTGAATGTTGTTTTGTTGATACCAGGCAATGGGTTTAGTTTTGTGGGTTGCGCGCTTCGTGAAGCCTTGTTTTTCAAAAAGTGATTCAATGTACTTGGCATCGGGTCCTGAAAATTCAAGAAATGCAAAGCCATTAAGGCCGCAAGGGTTTTCTTTGGATGGTTTATTAGACATAACGTACTCCTTGTTATCACTGTTAATGTGTTGCGGTTGTATTTTTTTTTACTAGAAAAAGTCCATCTGCGAGTGGTAGTAAACTGATATCCACGCGTGAGTCAGTTTTAAGGTGTGCATTTAATTTTCGAATTTCACGGGTTTGGGCGCGTGTATTATCTGGGTTAATGACATTTCCATGCCAAAGCATATTATCGATAGCAATAAGGCCGTTTGGGCTTATTAGTTGAAGTGCGAGTTCATAGTATGCCATATAGTTGGCTTTATCGGCATCGATAAAAATAAAATCAAAGGTACCTGCCTCATTCTGCTCGAGTAAGGTATGTAAAGTATCGAGTGCTGGCCCCATTTTTAGTTGAATTTTGTGCGCTTGCTTTGCTGCTTGCCAAAAGGGTTCGGCGTGTTTAGTCCAGGTTGGATTAATATCACAGGTGATAATGTGTCCGTCATCAGGAAGTACAAGCGCCATTGCAAGTGTACTGTATCCGGTAAACGTACCAAGCTCTAATACTTTTTTAGCATTTAGCATGCGCAATAAGAGTTGTATAAATTGTGCTTGTTCGGGCGCCGCCTGCATGGGTCCTAGAGGGAGTGTCGCCGTTTTTTCTCGAAGGGTCGTAAGTATTGGGTGTTCCCGTAAAGAGACATCAAGTAGATATTGATGGAGAGGCTCCGTGAGGGGGGTGTAATACTTCATGTAGCACTCTCGAGCTTCTCTTGTGCCATGGTGTCTGCGATAGTGCTCGTTGGAATATTTTCGCGTTTAGCACGCTCAAAAATTGCAGTGAGCGAGGTGTAAATATGGCTTAACTGCTCGGAAAGCGATTTAGTGACATTATCTAGGTAGTTATGGGCTGCAAAAATAAGACCACCTGCATTAATGACGTAGTCTGGTGCATACAAAATACCTCTGTCATATAATTGCTGGCCGTGGTAAGTGTGTGCAAGCTGATTATTAGCGGCGCCTGCAACGACAGTTGCTTTTAATTCACGAATGGTTTTGTCATCTAAAATACCACCCAATGCACATGGTGCGAATAGGTCGCAATCAACGGCGTGAATGACGTCAGTTGGCACAGCAGTTGCCCCTAACATTTCTTCTGCGCGTGCAACGGCCTTAGGATTCACATCAGCAACGGTGAGTTTTACGCCCATTTCATGCAGTTTTTCAGCCAGTAAATAACCTACGTGCCCTAGTCCTTGAATGGCAATATGCAAGTCTTTTAGATCTTTATTGCCCCATTTAAACTTAGCAGCTGCCTGAATACCAAAGAGAACGCCTTGTGATGTATGCGGTGCTGGGTCACCTTTTAAACGTGAGCAGGTCGCAACGTATGGGGTTTCTTCTCGAATGATGTCCATGTCGTCAACTTCAGTGCCACTGTCCATGGCGGTAATATACTCGCCATTGAGAGAGTTAACAAATTGACCAAAGTGCTTAAGGTATGCGGTGCGTTCGTAAGGGGTACTAGGCTTTAAAATAACGGCTTTTCCACCTCCCAAAGGTAACCCTACAGAGGCTGCTTTATAACTCATGCCGCGCGCGAGTCGCATGACATCATAGAGTGCCATGTTAGGATTAGGATATTCGATAAAGCGACACCCTCCGAGCGCGGGTCCAAGCTTCGTGCTGTGAATAGCAATAATTGCACGCATGCCGGTTTGGGGGTCTAGTTTGATGTGAAGATTACCAAAGCCGTGTCCTTCGGCATAGTCTAGAAAGTTGGTGTCGTCGACAGGGTGGTTGATATCTTGATTCATAATAACTGGCGCAGAAAAAATGAAAGTGATGTTATAGACGGATTTGCGATTGAAATCAATCTTGTGAGCAAATTAAAGACCGTCGGGTGAGGTTTGTTTCAGGTGGATAAAAATGCGAGTAAATCAATGCGAGCAATGGATCCATTGTTAGGAGATGTTAACCTTTCTTTCCGCCTACTTGGCCCGACTTGTTCGGGACATGCATTTAAGAGCAAATATTTACATATAAATCATGCCAATCAGCATTTAAACTTTCAATTAAAGTTATTTTCCACTGGCATGGCCACGTTTTAAAAAGTTTTTCACGGCTATACTTAGCTGTAAAACTATTTGGATTAACTTTACGCTTGTGTCCCATACACGTTTTACCAGTTCGGATGTTGAACCAACGTATAGCGTACCATAGAGCTTACTTGCCATAATATAAACATAAAATGAACGCATTGGGCTTCCTTTTAAATGCGCCCATGATTCAAGCAACTATGGTGGGAGGAGCAACAAGGCCTGCAATGTATAGCGGGGAATTTGAAGTGGCGCGTTGCATAAGAATAAGGTATGCTAATTTGCATGTAAAGTAGGGATATTGTGGGGTTTTCGCGGTGATAACATTACCACCTTTAATTGCACATCGCGGGGCTTCACCTTACGCACCAGAAAATACCATTGTGGCTTTTAATAAAGCATTTGAATTGGGTGCACGTGCCATCGAGTTTGACGTTATGATGTCTGCTGATGGTGGTTTATTTGTGTTTCATGATGAAACCTTATCAAGGACTACGAATGGCGTAGGCACGTTTAGTGAGGCGCAGAGTACATACATTAAAACACTAGATGCAGGCTCCTGGTTTTCAGAGCGCTTTCAAGGAGAGCAGGTGCCAAGCTTGGCTGAGGCATTAGCATGGTGCGCCTCACATCGCGTGCAAGCAAACATTGAAATTAAGCCGCATGAAGGAGAGGCCGAGACAATAACAGCTGCGTTTTTAGCGTGCTTAAACCGTTATTGGTCCGCGCATATGCCATTGCCTTTAGTATCTTCTTTCGACAGAAACGTGTTACGTATGTGCGCGCGGTTATCGCCTGAACTACCGCTTGGCGTTTTGTTTCTTCAATGGCAAAAAAATTGGGAAGAGATTGCAGAGGAAGTCAGGGCAGGTTTTGTACATATGAGTCAGTATGGGATGACACAAAAACGTATACATGCAATAAAAAATGCAGGCTATCAGGTGCTTCTCTACACTGTCAATTCGAAGGTGTGCGCCGAGCGTTATTTGGCTTGGGGTGCGGATTCTTTAGTTAGTGATTATCCTGATCTCTTAGAGGGATAGCTTAGGATGATTGAAAAGGGTATTTGGAGGATGTGAGTACATGCATGAAGAAACAGTTTTTTATACGATGTTCCTTATTTTTGCAGGAGCCGCGGTTTTATCGACAGTAGTGCTGTATACACGACAATCTCTCTTAGTTGCCTATATTTTGCTTGGGGCAGCACTTGGCCCTTGGGGATTTAAACTCATTACGGATTTAAGTGCTGTGCGTCAGGTGGGTGATATTGGTATTGTCTTTTTGCTGTTTTTGCTGGGCCTGCATCTGCAACCTCAGAACTTGTTACACATGTTAAAAAAGGTCACGTGGATTGCACTTTTAAGTTCTTCGCTTTTTGCGCTTTTGGCATATGGTATTGGTCGGTGGTTTGGGTTGTCGGTGAATGAATCGTTAGTGCTTGGCGCCTCGATGATGTTTTCGAGCACAATTATTGGATTGAAATTATTACCGACCACAATTTTGCATCATCAGCACACAGGGGAAGTTATGATTAGTGTATTGCTGATGCAAGATATCATCGCGATTGTTGTATTAATTTTAATTAATGGCGCGCAAAGTACCGGGGGACTGACGTGGCATGATTTGGTATCAGTGTGCATCACATTACCTGCTTTAATTTTCTTTGCCTTTGCAATTGAGCGTTATGTGCTTGTAAAACTTTTAGCACGTTTTGATAGAACGCAAGAGTATGTCTTTTTATTATCAATTGGTTGGTGTTTGGGGTTATCACTCCTGGCGTTACAGTTGGGGCTATCAGAAGATATTGGTGCGTTTGTTGCAGGCGTTGCACTTGCATCGAGCCCTATTTCGCTTTTTATTGCCGAGAGCTTGAAGCCGTTGAGAGATTTCTTTTTAGTCATGTTTTTCTTTGCTGTTGGCGCAACGTTTAATTTTGGGTTTGCAGCTCAGGTATTGATTCCTGCCTGTATGTTAGCGGTGCTTATGCTAGTGTTTAAACCATTTTGCTTCCATTTCTTATTGTATAAAGCAGGAGAGAAAAAAGCAGTTTCAAAAGAAGTGGGGATACGGCTCGGACAAGCCAGTGAGTTTTCGTTATTGGTTGCAAGTATTGCATTGACAAGCCATTTGATTTCAGATGTAGCGTCTAATTTAATTCAAGCGGCGACGATTTTAACTTTTATTGTATCGTCTTATGTGGTGGTGTTGAAATATCCAACACCTATGTCTTTTTCAGATAAAATGCGGAAAGATTAATAGGTGCTAAGAGGACTCATTATGCAGCGATATAGTCGATGGTTTGTTTATGCTTTATTGATTTTTCTAACTGCATGTTCTTTGTCACCCAGAGAAGATGCAAAGCATGCACAGGCTGAAAGAGCGTGTGTTAATCAATGCAAAATAAAACTTGCCGCCTGTAAGCAAAGTTGTACAGATAGCTGTAAGCAATGTGGAAAAGAGAATCATACACAGATGATCAAACGTTACAAAAAGTATCTTCATGAGCAGTGTGTCCAAGGAAGGCGCACGGCGCTTCAGTTGCAATCTTTTTATGATCCACTACAATGCCAAAAAAAGTCGTGTGATTGTCTCGCAGATTATCGTGTTTGTGTTGGGGCATGTAGAGGAAAAATTCGAAAATATCTCCAAGTTACGCCATATTGCTGTTGATACTATTTTGTGAATGGTATGGCGTTATATGTAGATTTGAGGACAGTGAATATGGTGAATGAAAGTTTAAAAAAAGATACCGATCCAGCCGAAACCAGTGATTGGATTGACGCACTTCAGGCCGTCATTAAAGCGCATGGCCCAGAGCGTGCGGCATTTTTAATGCAACAGCTTTTAAGTGCTGCAGACAAGTCAGGGGTTTTATTACCGAGTGCTATTCATACCCCTTATCGAAATACCATCAAACGTTCAGATGAAAAACCAATGCCACCTGATGAGGGTATTGGCAAACGTATTAGTGCATTAATTCGATGGAATGCAGTTGCAATGGTCTTAAGAGCCGGCAAATATGCACCAGAACTTGGGGGGCACATTGCATCATACGCATCTGCTGCAACGTTGTATGAGACAGGGTTTAACTACTTTTTTAAAGGACCCAATGCACCAGGTGGCGCAGATTTATTATATGTTCAGGGGCACTCTTCTCCTGGAATTTATGCGCGCGCGTACCTTGAAGGGCGCCTTACCGAAGACCAACTTGCGCACTTCAGACAAGAGGTCGAAGTGGATGGGCTATCTTCTTACCCGCACCCGTGGCTTATGGGAGATTTTTGGCAATTTCCAACAGTGTCTATGGGGCTTGGTCCTATTCAAGCAATTTATCAAGCGCGGTTTTTAAAGTATTTAGAAAATCGAGGTCTTGTTGAAACGAAAGGACGTAAGGTATGGGCATTTTTAGGTGATGGTGAAATGGATGAGCCCGAGTCTGTGGGTGCTTTATCTATTGCTGTACGTGAAAAATTAGATAATTTAATTTTTGTGGTCAATTGTAATTTGCAACGTCTAGATGGTCCTGTTCGTGGTAATGGGAAAATCATTCAAGAGCTTGAAGGACTATTTCGTGGTGCAGGCTGGCACGTTATTAAGGTGATTTGGGGTGGGCGTTGGGATGCTTTATTTGAAAAAGATACTGATGGGATCATGCAGGCACGAATGGAGGCATGTGTCGATGGTGAATACCAAAACTACAAAGGCAATGATGGAGCTTATGTGCGTGAACACTTTTTTGGAGATTCGCCAGCGCTTAAAAAAATGGTTGAGCACATGTCGGATGAAGAGATTTGGCGCCTAAACCGCGGTGGGCATGATCCACAAAAAGTATTTGCAGCATACGCAGAAGCGGTTGCAACGGAAGGTGTGCCAACAGTTATTCTTGCAAAAACTATTAAAGGTTATGGCATGGGGGCTGCCGGTGAGGGGATGAATATTACTCACCAGCAGAAAAAAATGACCGAAGCTGAGTTGCGTGTGTTTAGAGATCGTTTCAGTATTCCTGTTAGTGATGAAGCAATTAAAGACGTGCCATTTTATCGCCCAGATGAAGATAGCCCAGAAATACAATATCTGAAACAACATCGAGAAGCGTTAGGAGGCTATTTACCTTCAAGGAGCTCTGAGTGTGATGCCTTAAAAACACCAGATTTATCGGCTTTTTCTGCAGTTACTGCAGGGCTTGGTACGCGTGAAATTTCAACGACGATGGCTTTTGTTCGTATTTTATCCGTATTACTGAGAGATAAAGAACTAGGTAAGCGACTTGTACCGATTGTACCTGATGAATCGCGCACCTTTGGTATGGAAGGTTTATTCCGACAAATAGGTATTTATTCGCCCGTTGGGCAACTGTACGATCCGGTCGATCGTGATCAGGTAATGTATTATCGAGAAGCGAAAGAAGGACAAATTCTAGAAGAAGGGCTTAATGAAGCAGGTGCTTTTTGTTCTTGGATGGCAGCGGCAACCTCTTACGCCAATAATCATTACGCAATGATTCCATTTTATATTTATTATTCGATGTTTGGTTTTCAACGTACAGGCGACTTGGCTTGGGCCGCAGGTGATATGAAGGCGCGAGGGTTCTTATTGGGTGCAACAGCAGGACGTACAACGCTGGCTGGAGAAGGCTTGCAACACCAAGATGGACATAGTCACATAATGTCTTCAACCATTCCGAATTGTGTGTCTTATGATCCAACATATGCCTATGAATTGGCGGTGATTATCCAAAATGGGTTGTATCGGATGCTTGAAAAACAAGAGGATGTATTTTTCTACATTACACTTATGAATGAAAATTATACGCACTCTGACATGCCAAAAGGGGTTGAAGCAGGTATTTTGAAAGGCATGTATTGTTTGAAGCCTTGTAAAAAACCAAACAAGCAGCATGTGCAGCTGCTGGGCTCAGGAACTATTTTACGAGAAGTCGAAGCGGCAGCACGTCTTCTAAAAGAAGATTTCTCTATCTCTTCTGATATTTGGAGTGTGACAAGCTTTACAGAGCTTGCACGAGACGGAATGGCACTTGAGCGGCATGCGCGTCTACATCCAAAAGAGAAGGCTGTCCCTTCTTATGTTGCACAACAATTAGCGGGTAAAAAAGGCCCTGTGATTGCAGCAACTGATTATATGCGTGCGTATGCAGATCAAATTAGACCGTTTATTGAAGCACCCTATGTGACGCTTGGAACAGATGGCTATGGGCGCAGTGATACACGTCAAAAGCTACGACACTTTTTTGAGGTAGATGCTAAATTTATTGCGCTTGCAGCTTTAAAAGCACTTGTTGATACAGGAGACTTACCCGCATCAATCGTGGCAGACGCTATTAAAAAGTATGGTATTAATCCTGACAAACTAGATCCTGCGACACATTAAGGGAGGATGAGGATGGCAAATGTAACAGAAATAAAGGTGCCAGATATTGGCGGTGCGAGTGATGTGGACGTCATCGAAGTCTTGGTGAAAGCAGGAGATGCAATAGCAGTCGATACGCCTTTAGTAACACTTGAAACAGATAAAGCCAGTATGGAAATTCCATCTCCCATGGAGGGAGTGGTGCAGTCAATGCAGCTTAATATTGGAGATAAAGTAGCTGAAGGAGATGTGATTTTACTGCTCTCACAAGAAGCAACACAGTCAGCAGCCAAAACAGCCGAAGTGATTTTGCCTGAAGATAAAATTACAGAAGAAAAAACAGCGTTACCTGCAGACTTGCCACCTGAGGCAACATCTAGACACTCTGGTGCTTCAGGTGAAGCATTAGATGATACGTTTATGACGGCATCAGATGGCTCTATTTTAGCAGGGCCTAGTGTGCGTCGTTTAGCACGCGAGCTCGGGGTTAATTTAGATGAAGTCCAAGGTTCTGGTAAAAAAGAGCGCATTACCAAAGAAGATTTAGAGCAGTATGTGAAGCGGAAGTTACAAGAAAAATCAGGTGGTTCAAGTTCAGGATTTTCTTTACCAGCAGCTAAAACTATTGATTTTAGCCAGTTTGGTACGATTGAAACGCAACCACTCAATAAAATTAAGCGCATGACGGGTGAGAATTTACATCGCGCATGGCTTAACATTCCGCATGTAACACAGTTTGATGAAGCGGACATTACCGACTTAGAAGCGTTTCGAAAAGGGGAACTGAAGGCGGCTGAAAAGGCAGGTTATAAACCTACCATACTTGCATTTGTGTGTAAGGTGGTTGCACGAGCACTCCAGGTATTCCCTCAGTTTAATAGTTCGTTGGATGCGAGTGGCCAAAACTTAATTTACAAAAAGTATTGTCATATTGGGATTGCGGTCGAAACGCCGAATGGTCTCGTTGTGCCTGTTATTAAAGATATTGATAAATTATCTGTGAGTGATATTTCTAAAGAAATGGCGCGCTTGAGTACGAAAGCGCGTGAAAAAGGATTAATGCCTGCTGATATGCAGGGAGGTAGTTTTACAATTTCGAGTTTAGGTGGCATTGGGGGAACTGCATTTACACCCGTTGTAAATAGCCCTGAGGTTGCCATATTGGGCGTGTCTCGTTCGGTAATGAAGCCTGTATTTGATGGTACAACTTTTGTGCCTCGGTTAATGTTACCGCTATCGCTTTCGTACGATCATCGTGTGATTGACGGTGCAGAAGCTGCACGGTTTACACGGTTTGTAAGTGATGGACTCTCTGACATGCGTCGTATTTTATTATAAACAAGGTGTGATAAAACAAATGACAAAACAAATGAAAGCAGATGTTGTTGTGATTGGCAGTGGGCCCGGTGGATACACAGCAGCATTTCGTGCGGCTGATTTAGGTAAAACGGTGATTTTAATCGAGCGATTTGATTCGCTCGGAGGCGTTTGTTTAAACGTCGGTTGTATTCCTTCGAAAGCACTTTTGCATATTGCCAAGTTTGTTGATGAATCAGCAGGAATGGATGAGATTGGAGTAAGCGTTGGCAAGTTAAAATTTGATAACAAGAAGCTAGTCGCCTGGAAAAACACAGTCATTAAAAAACTAACAGGTGGACTTGCAGCGCTTGCGAAGCAGCGTAAAGTCACCTGTGTTACAGGCATTGCGCAGTTTGCTTCTTCGAACCAAGTTGAAGTGGATGGAAAAGATGGTAAGGTCAGCATCGAGTTTGATAAAGCTATTATTGCGGTTGGTAGTGAGGCTGTGAGCTTTCCTTTTATTCCCGAAGATAAGCGTATTTTTACTTCAACAGGCGCGCTTGAGCTTGCAGATATTAAAGGCAGCTTATTGGTATTAGGCGGTGGTATTATTGGTCTTGAAATGGCAACTGTTTATTCGGCCCTGGGTGTGGACGTAACAGTGGTTGAATTTGCCGAACAACTCATGCCAGGAGCCGATGCTGATTTAGTGAGCGTATTACAAAAACGCATGACGAAAAAAGGTGTCAAATGTCTTACTAAAACCAAAGTTGTTGCGATGGATGCCAAAAAAGATGGCATTCATGTTTCAATGGAAGGGGCACATGCAACTAAAAAACCTGAGGTGTTTCAGCAAGTTTTGGTGGCTGTTGGGCGAAAACCGAATGGGCTTACCATTGCGGCTGATAAAGCAGGAGTCCAAGTCGATGAACGTGGCTTTATTCAAGTAGATAAACAAATGCGAACCAATGTTGATAACATTTTTGCGATTGGTGATGTAGTCGGCCAACCTATGCTTGCGCATAAAGCAATTCCGGAAGGAAAAGTAGCGGCTGAAGTAATTGCTGGCATGAAGCATACGTTTGATCCAACTTGTATTCCAAGTGTTGCGTATACCGATCCTGAAATTGCATGGACAGGCCTTACCGAGAGAGATGCAAAAGCAAATGGCACGAAATATGAAAAAGCTGTGTTTCCATGGGCTGCAAGTGGTCGTGCACTGAGTATGGGCCGAGAAGAAGGCATGACAAAACTGCTGTTTTGTCCAGATACAAAGCGCATTTTAGGCGGTGGCATTGTTGGTATTAATGCAGGAGATTTAATTGCAGAAGTAACCCTTGCAATTGAGATGTGCTGCGATGTAGAAGACATTGCATTGACCATTCATCCGCACCCAACTTTAGCAGAGACCATTGCACAGTCTGCTGAGATATTTGAAGGCTCGATAACAGACTTATATTTACCGAAAAAAAAGAAGTAAATTAGGGCACATCCTAACGGTTAAGGATTGTTTATGCGGTTATCAAAAGGAAGGTTTCAAACTATTCCGTGGTATTTGAAACCTTTCTTTTGGCGCCAAAAACGTAAATATGGACAGTATTTGGAGCCTGCAAAAGTGTGGGCGTCTATGCCCAAACTTTTTTTGTTAGTGCTCAGTATGTACGCTGTACTGGTTCGAAAATCTTCACCCATCGACCCTGTTATTCGCTCACTGGTTAGCACTAGGGTATCGCAAATGAATGGGTGTACTTTTTGTGTAGACTTAAATACATTCATCATGCTAAAACATATGCACCATCAGCAAAAGGTAGATGCATTGTCCGAGTGGCGAAATAGCAGGTTATATTCTCCTGCTTAGAGCGCCTCGCTTGATTATGCAGAGCAAATGACAGATAGCAGGCAAACAGTGACTGACAACTGTATAGCACACTTAAAAATGCACTTCGATGATGCTGCAATTGTCGAACTGACTGCTTTAATTGCGTTTCAGAATATGTCGAGTAAATTTAATAGTGCCTTAGGCATTGAGTCACAGGGTTTGTGTCGATTGTCAAAAAATAGAGTCACATGAGTTCTGGAGCAGAAAATCTAGTTTGGCACAATTGCTGAGAGTGTTATTGCTATATACGTCAACTGATTGGCTTAGAGGAAGCCCAAAAACCGTGCCAAATCATTGAGGATGAGTTGAGCAAGCAATACGCAGAAAGCAATGAATGCTAACTGGTGTAGCAAGACTTCAAAGGCAACTGAGAGTGGCTTGCCACGTATTTTCTCTAAAATAGCGTAAGCAATAGACCCACCGTCAAGGCCTGGGATGGGTAGTAAATTTACAATCGCAACAGCAAGGCTTAGAGTGCCAATAAAGTATGAGAAAATACTGACGCCTTGTAGGAAGGATCCGGCCATGGCAGTGAATAATCCAAGCGGTCCAAGCAAAAGTGCAAGTGGCAGTTGTCCTGTAACAATTTGTTTTAACATTATAAAGAAAAATGCGGTTAAATGTTTTATTTTGTTGTATGCAAGTGTGGTTGCTTTTAAAAACGAAACACCCGGAACATATTTTTCTTTTATTTTTTCAACTTCTAAGGTAATGCCAATACTTTTTAGAAGCGCATTTTTTTCACGTGTATAGTGCCAATGACTTAAATCAAGCGTTGCTTGACGTTTAATACCTGCTTTGTTGGCGATTGTTATGGGGACTGCAATTTGTCCTAAGTGGGTGAGTAATTTCATGCCGACTTCCCGCCATGCAGGCGTTGTTTGATTGTCGAGTGCAATGATTTTATCGCCAGGCTTAAGTCCTGCTGTTGCTGCGATACTTTTGGACGTAACTTGGTGAATAATGGCTGGGACTTCTTTATAACCAAGCATAAACATGAGGGTGAAAGCGCAGTAAGCAACTAGTAAGTTACTGAAAGCACCTGCAGAAAGAATGAAGATACGGGCGTAGATGGGTTTTTTATCAAAGCAGAAAGGAATTTCTTGAATGGCAACAGGCTCAATGCGATGACTCAGTAGTTTGACATAGCCACCAAGCGGCCAGCGTGCCCAGACCCATTCAATGCTATTTTTCTGCCTCCAGGTATATAAGGGCTTACCAAAGCCAATAGATATACGCTCTATTTTAACGCCAAAGTATTTTGCGACCAGTGCATGTCCTGCTTCATGCATGCCTACAACTAAAATAAGACTTAAAATAATGGCAATAATTGCCAGAATGATGGTCATGTTTTTGAAATAACCGAATGAGGCGTATGATATCTAATGTACGTGGCATTGTGGCCTGGGTAAAGTATTCGTATTTGGAAAGATTCATGCAACAGTTAAAGACTCTTGTATTTGGTTTAAGTGGTAATCCGCCAACAAGGAATCATTTACTATTTATTCAGCATTTGTTAACGCTTGAAGAGTATGACTTGGTGCGGGTTGTTTTGAGTGCACAGTCCCCCTTAAAGCCGTTTCAAGACTATATTCCCCCTGAAGCACGTTTTAAGATGCTGCAAACTATGCTAGCAGTAGCAGGGGTTGATTGGCGTCGCTGTGTGTTAGAGCGTCTAGAGCTTGACCGTCCTCCTCCTTCTTATATGAAGGAGACGTTAGAGGCGTTGATTGAGCGTGCTAGAAAAGCACACATTAAAGAGCATATAACCTTAGTTCTAGGTTTGGATGCTTTAAATACATTGACGGATTGGTATGCGTGGCAGGATTTAGGAGCTTTATGTGAGATTCAATTTTATCCAAGAGGTGACGTTGTGATGACACAAACAACTATTCATACAAAATTGAAAGTGTTGCAGGATGCAGGTATTCAAGCCTCGGTAGTAAAGCGCGAAGCAGATATGGTTGCGGGGTCTGCAACTCATGCGCGTATGTATTATGCATCTGGCAAGTCAGGTTTACCTCAGGGGATAACGCCGGAGGTAGACCAGTTGATTCGAGAAAAGGGCTATTATGGCGCGAGTGCAGGTTAATGTATGCACTATACTAAATATCATTGGTGCATTGTATGCAACATACAATGCAGAATGGGAATGCAGGTTGGGTGGGGCATGATGATGCAACGCAATGTATGGGTAAAAGGAATTTTGATGGCTATCTTATTGTCACAAACACAGTTGTCGGTTGCAAAAACGACGCAGGCTATTTTTGCAGGAGGGTGTTTTTGGTGCATGGAGGCAGACTTTGATAAAGTGCCTGGCGTGTTAAAAACAGAGTCGGGTTATGATGGTGGCACAAGCAAAGATCCAACTTACTACTCTGTGTCTGCTGGCGATACCAACTATGCTGAGTCAGTACGTGTAACGTTCGATGACAACAAAGTCAGTTATGCTATGTTATTGACGTATTTTTGGCATCATATTGATCCAACCGTTAAAGATGCGCAATTTTGCGATCATGGACATCAATATCGCAGCGCGATTTTTTATTTGAATGATGAACAAAAACAATTAGCAGAAGCGAGTAAGCGTGAGGTAGAAAAGCGTTTTTCTAAGGTGTATACCGAAATTGTACCGTCTACACATTTTTATCTAGCAGAAGCATATCACCAAAATTATCATAAGAATCATCCGGTGAGATATAAATATTATCGATATCGCTGTGGGCGTGATGCACGCATTGAAACAATTTGGAGGGAGAATAGATTGTCTGACAAAGAAAAGCGTTTAAAAGAGCTGACACCACTGCAGTATAAGGTGACACAAGAGTCTGCGACTGAAAAAGCGTTTGAGAATACTTATTGGGATAATAAAGCACCTGGTATTTATGTGGATATTGTATCAGGGGAGCCACTATTCAGTTCCACCGATAAGTATGATTCAGGCACGGGTTGGCCAAGTTTTAGTAAACCGATTGCACCTGATGCAGTTGTGTTTAAAGAAGATAGAACTTTCTTATTCATTGTGCATACCGAAGTACGCTCTAAAGAGGCTGATTCACACTTAGGACATGTTTTTAAAGATGGACCAAAGCCAACAGGATTGCGTTATTGCATTAATTCTGCAGCGTTACAGTTTATTCCTGAAAATGAATTAAAGGTAAAGGGGTATGGGGAATATTTAAAGTTATTTGAAAATAAAAAGAAATAGGGCCTTATATGGACTCGACCATATAAGGCCTTAGGCTCCTGCAGATCTTTTTTAAAAAGCTTCACATCGTATGACATGGTAGGCTGGTGTTTCGTAAGGGTGTGCTTTTAAAAGCGCTGTAACTGCAGGCCTTATTTGTACTTCTGTACAAACAACTTCTATTTTATACTCAGCGACGCGTTCAAGCTGATTTACTTCTCCGATAAATGCATTGCTACTCGGTAGTGGCATAAATTGTCCTGTACCTAAAGTTTGCCAGGCACAGTGTTGATAGTGCCCAATTTGGCCTGCACCGGTTTCAAATATCGCACTTTTAACGGTTTCAAGGTGTGTTTCGGGGACTAAACAAAATAATATATACATGCTTAAATAATACCTTGCGCTATGAGGGGGTTCTATCATACAACAAACAGAGGTGTTATGGATAAAGTGCGGTGTGATTGGGGAACAAAAGATGCGTTGTATCTTGCGTATCATGACGAAGAATGGGGGGCGCCTTTATACGACGATAAACAACTGTTTGAGTTTTTAATGTTAGAGGGTATGCAGGCAGGTTTGAGCTGGATTACCATTTTGAAAAAACGCGAGGCATTCCGTGAGGCGTTTTTTGATTTTGACGCAGAAAAAATAGTGCAATTGACAACTGCAGATATAGATTTATTAATGACCAATAAGCGTATTATTCGAAATCGTCGAAAAATAGAAGCCATGGTAACAAATGCCCGTTGTTTTTTAGACTTAAAAGCGCGAGGCCGTTTTTCTGATTTCCTATGGCAGTTTGTAGATGGCGTACCCAAGCAGCCAAATCGGCATACCATGCAAGAAATTCCTGCTTCTACGACAGTATCAGATACAATGACAAAAGCTTTGAAACAGAGAGGCTTTAAATTTGTGGGTACAACCATTTGTTATGCGTTTATGCAGGCAACAGGGATGGTGAACGATCATCTTGTGAGCTGTTACCGACATCGTGAAGTTATGCCGGCACATCATTAAAACTCATTCTATACTGATGAGTAGGTGAGTATTCAAAGGGTATAAACTGATGCATGTGATGATTGTTGGTGCAGGACCAACGGGGTTAACGGCAGGGGTTGAGCTTGCAAGGCAAGGGGTGAAGGTTGATATCATTGATAAGAAAAGACAGGGATCAACCTTATCACGTGCTGTTGGGATTAATCCACATAGTTTAAAAATTTTAGAAGCGTCAGGCGTTACAGAGCAACTGTTGGCTGCAGGCATTCAATATCAAACGGCCGATTTTTATCGGGGGACAAAACCTTGGGCAACCGCTCATCTAACCACTGCATTTCCGGTTCAGTATGGTTATAACTTTATGCTGGGTCTTGCTCAAGATGAAACTGAAACCATTTTGCGTGAGAGGTTCATTCAGCTTGGCGGCAATATTTACTACGATACGGAAATGAGGGATATCATTGCTGAGAAAGATGGCGTAACCGTGATAACTACCTCAGATAAGACCTTCCGAAGTGATTATCTAATTGGCGCTGATGGAGCGCATGGGGTAACACGTCACTTAATGGGCATTGAGTCGATAGGATTTAACTTACAGATGCCATGGTCTATTGCAGATGTAGATGTAAAGAATTGGCCATATGCAACCGATGGGGTGTCATTGTTCGTATTAGAGCAGGGTAAGATTGTTTTTGCAGCGCCTATTGGTGAACATCGATTTCGCTTGGTATCAAATAGTGAACGTGTGCTGAATGATGTACCTTTTCAGTTAGATATTACCAATATTCGGCGAGAAGGCGATTTTAAAATAAGAGTTGCGCAGGTGAAAGAATATAGTAAAGGACGCGTCTTTTTAGCAGGAGATGCAGCGCACTCGCACTCTCCGGCGGGAGGGCGTGGCATGAACCTTGGAATGGCTGATGCAGCGGATTTAGCAGATAAACTCGTGAAAGGTGATACCAGTCATTATACGGAGTCTCGCTACAAAGAAGGGAAGCAAATTATTGGGGGCTCTGAGAAGTTTCGAAAAGCACTAACAGCTAAAAACCCTATAAAGCGCATTGTCATACTTGGTATGTTAAAACTTGTGACATCGGTGCCTTTATTACAGAAAAAGATGGCAGCCAAATTTCTTTATGGTTGAAGAAATATAACCAATCTGCAAAGTTAATGTGATAAATATTTACCTTTTCTGGGGCGATCGCGCATGGGTTGCTTAGGGCCTGTTGACCTTTCCCTCCACCTACTTGGCCGACGTACTCGGGCCATCCACAAATATTAAAAAGTCTTTAAAAAGTATTACTTAGTGGAAGCAAACTCATAAGATATTGGTTCTGATGCCAAATATAGAATGAGTTTGCAATGCCAAGCTCTTCGAGCGTGCTTCACGCAGTCTTGACATTCAATCAAAAGTCTCATTTGTTTCTGGACCTACACAATTTATGACAAGCCCAATCTTCGAATGTGTGTTGAAGGAATGTTATATCGTATGCGAGTTACAAACAAATGAGTTCAAATTTTCAAATCGCTTGTAAAAGCGTTTGGTACGTCTCTTATGTGATGAAGGTCGCTTTGTTAAAGATACAGCTATTGACAATGGTTCTTTGTACTTTGGTTGTAACAAAATCGTGCGTTACATTAATCAATTCGGTGCGTAGTTGAGGGTGGAGACTTTTTAGCACTTTCTTTGAGCACCAAGTGTCGTGGTGGGTGTAATAGAGCGTGATTTTAGGGTGTAGGTGGGGGCTAATATGAATGCTTTTTTCTTGCCCTATGGTTTTATGCTCATGGTATGCGAGGGCTAAACCGCTAGTTATTTCGTTCGGTATGAGTTTTCTAATGTTTGGGTAAAACCAGCCGAGTGAAGTTATGAAAGGTTTTTTAAGCCACAGTTTATTGCTTAGGTGATGTAATGCTACAAGTATACATTTAGCTTTTTTCCCAGGAGAGTGTAGGAAGGGAAATAATAATGCGCACTGTTCAATGTTTTCGTGATATTGCTCTAATAGTTTTAGCGCAATATATCCACCAATAGAGTGCCCAATAAGTGTAATCCTTTTATGACGCCTGATACTTTGGGCGTAAAAGTTTTCAATTTTTTTGAGGTAGGTTGCAGAGCAGGTGGTTTCAGCAAAGGATGGATAGTAATCGATTATAACGTTTTGGTTAGTGATGAGCTCAATTTCTTTTTTCCATCTCTCATAAAAGTGACTAGCAGGTGGGTTACCAGGAATGATGACGATTTTTTTCATACGGTATTACCTTTTTTATAAAATAAAAGCAAAGTGATTGATATGAAAGCACTTGTGCTGTAAAATTTCTTGCCCTGATTGTATTTTACATAAGTATACCCCTATATAAGTTGATAACTGGATGAAAAACAATGGCTTTATCGAGCGAGCAAATATTAAAGATTAAAAACATGGTAAACAGCCATGTTAAAGAAAAGTTGTGGCAAGCCCTTTTGTCTGAGGCAGATGCTACAAAAGAAAGCATGAAAGGAAGATTTAATCATGCGTTTCATTATAATGCTTCATTACAAACCTTTATCACTGCTTTGCAGAACAAATTTGTGCAAGCTGACTTATCGTTTAAACAAACTCAGAAAAGTATTGAGACGTATTTTGATAGTTTTGAATCAGTGCTTCCTCAATATATGGCTGAGGTAGGACAGCTCTCAGGACCAAATAAGTTGGCAGATGCCTTCCAGTCGCTTCAAATTAGGGATATAGAGCGGGCAAATGGGGTAGAGCTTGCAGTCGATATACTTGATGATACAAAGGAGCGTGTACAGCCTAATCAACGTGAATATTTTACGAATGAGCGTCTTGTGCGCAGAATGGACAGCTTGGCAAGACTGTTGAGTCTTCAGTCAAAAACATCTGTCTGTACGGCGGTAACCATGCATGGAGGGCAGCTATTTATTGGCGCAAATGTGTCAGGAGACACATTACAAGCGGATATGGTAGATGCTTTTAAATCCAGAGTTCAGGTATTGCGACAGTTTATCAATGAGTTAAATCGAGAAGAAATTGCGTTAGATAATCCAAATCTTGGCTATAAAATAGAGCAGTGCGTGCATCAGCTGGTAGCATTTGGCGGTACTTCTAAGCCAATGCCAATGCTAAAGCAGGCATTATTCAAAGTGGTGGATGCACTGCGTAATAGAAGAATAACCCCAGGGTCGGTGAATTATTTCTCGCCAGCCGAGCGACATGCTTTATTGACATCGGAAAACCTTACCATATTATTGGCTGAAGGAAAGCGTTATAAAAAGGAAAAAGTCCCCAATTATTTTGTTGCATATCAGTTCGCAGGGCTATCGGGTGAGCCGCAGTTACTAAAGCATCTTGTGTCACAGGCGTTACAACGACTGATTGTTAAAGATTTTCATGCTGAGCAACTGATTGTATATTATTTTCAAAAAAGGTTGGGCCTAGATTTAAATGCAGCAGACGCTGAAAAAATAAGAATAGGCATTACAAAACTCTGTTGTGAAACATGTGGAAGTACTCTGTCGCAGTTTGCTAGAATTTCTGTACGTGGAACACACCATGTGCGTTATACAAATGTTGCTGATGTGTTTAGAGACAAGTCATGTACGCCAGTTAAAATATCCTCCAATAGAATTACTGAGCCCGACCCAAGCCCTGGTGATACACCTTTTGATATTACTTCCCCGGGGTTGCGTGGAGCCGTATATTCTTCATCATGCCAGCAATTATTGTTCCATAACTCACCACAACTTGTAGCGCATGCCACAAAAGCAACTGAAAAAGATGTGCAGGTTGGGTGTCTAGAGAATACAGGGCATATCAAAAAAGAGAAAACAACTATTGCGGGGAATGGACAGAAAGTGAATGTATCTGAGGGAAAGTCAGACGTAATGAGCCCTGTAGGTGCGTCACGGAGAAGCTCATATGCCGAAATATTATTAGGGGGCACGGGAGCGGATCATGCTATAGGCTCTCCTGTTCGAGGGCGTTTTGACTTGTACAGTGAAACCATACAATCGCTACAGACTGTTATTTCAGCAGCACCTACCTCTTCCTGCAAAAAGAAAAATGTGCGTTTTAAAGAGACGCTCAATGACACGAGGGAAGGAATAACAGGAAAGCGCCCACGCTTTTCAGATTCGCCACGTGGTGTGGGTGGATCAGAAAGCTTTTTTTCACCCAAAGCTGCCAACAGTAAGCGGATGGGTAAGCATAAAGAGCCTGTGAGAGAGGCATCTGAACAAATTTATGGCTCACCAATTAGAGGTATTTCCACGACAAGCAGGTTTGGTCACTAACAGATAATTGTTCAAAATGCTATTATTAAGGCATGTCCTCATGCAATCAAATGAGGATATGCCTTAAATTTGTTGTATGCTGGTGTGATAAGCCATTATTTGGTGTGAGTGAGTAGAGTGAGCCATTCAATTTTATTTAGATTGTCGCAACTGCTGCTGGTTGTGCCATGTGCACTTCGCGAGTGGGTCAATTGTTTTACGGACATTGGTCAGTATGAAAGAGTTGTGAAGTTATCGACTCAAATTATGACATATCCAACTAAACAAGCGGTTGGTACTTTATTTGAACATTCCATGCCGTCAGTGGTAGCTGCAAAATGTGCAGCACTGTTATGGATAATCGCGC
>JASBUO010000021.1 GCA_030147855.1 Gammaproteobacteria bacterium | reverse complement strand
GGGCAAGAGCCGCGCCAGCAGCGCGCGATCGGCTTGGTCGAGCGGCGCTTTCCGGGCATAGCCCGCCACCAGCGCGCGGGCCTGCGCCATTTCGGCAAGGGGAGCGTTCCCCTCCCCCAGTTCCAGCCAGCGCACCACGCTGCGTGCTGAGCATATTCTTTCATCCAGCGCACTTCCACTCTTTTTTCCAGCCATCCCAATTAGAGGCCGACATTATGGCGATGGCAGTATGGGGCTTGTTTCCCCCTTACGTGGGCCCATTCGGTTTCATGTCGAGAAAATTTTGATCATTGGGACACGTCCAACGCCTGGTATTATCCAAGCTGAGAAATTACAAACTGCTGATATTGGATTTGCGCATATCTTGGGAAACATGCTAAACAGCCTGTTTTTAGACAACCTAGATAGAGACATAGAAAACGTCAACCGCATGAATGATATTGCCCATTTACTCTCTATTTGGAAAAAAAGACATTCCCCCTGGCGTCCTATTGACATGTTTTGTCTGCGTCCAAGTACGGATGTTGCAAAGCTCGCACAAAACAAATATCAATCTATGCCAAGCTTTTTGCGCTTATGCCTAAACTGCCTTGGTGCACAACAACACTCCGGGGATTTACTCAGCTTTTTATTATTTGAAAAAGAGTTCACCCAAGAGCTGATTAAGCTTGGTTACGAAGACACCCTTGCCCAAGAAGCAGCACTACAACCTTTTTTCAGTTGATATCATATGTACACTAATGCTTTAATTTACATCCTATTCAATTTGAACGCTGCCCAGTGATTGACCACTCAAATTACGAGCACCTATTCGCACTGTTAAAGGAAATACACCATGAAAACACTGACAAAAGAAATGCAAGATGCCATTACCCCTTCAATCGCTCTCGATTTACTCAAAAAAGGTAATAAGCGATTTATCAATAACTTAAAAGTGAATCGTAATTTATTACAGCAAGCCAATGAAACATCGGATGGCCAGCATCCTTTTGCTGCCATTCTAAGCTGTATTGACTCACGAACGTCAGTTGAGTTAATTTTTGATCAAGGGTTAGGCGATGTATTTAGTACGCGCATTGCGGGTACCATTATTAATGATGATATTTTGGGAAGTCTTGAGTTCAGCTGCAAAGTTGCCGGTGCAAAACTTATTGTTGTACTGGGTCATACACAGTGTGGCGCAATTAAAGGCGCTTGCGATGATGTGGAAATGGGACACTTAACTACGCTTTTAGAAAAAATACGGCCAGCTGTCATGCACGAAAAAACAGTGACTGAAAATCGCACCTCGAGCAATGATGAATTTTTAGAAAAAGTCACCGCCTTGAATGTTGAAAGAACCGTCCATGCTATTACCGAGCGCAGCCCCATTCTCAGCAAGCTCATAGAAGCAGGCGAATGCGGTATTATTGGTGGCAACCATGACATATCCACCGGAGAAGTCCATTTTTACCCTCACACCATGGCAGGCTTTTCATAAAAGGCGGTCTTCGCAGAGGCTTTGCGTACCATGCCACACCCGAAAAGCTTCTCGCGCTTGCTCAACTAACATTCCAAATCCATCGAGGGCTCGATAACCACGGTATCGGGCCCACGCTACAAACGGTGTAATACCCGACTTATCATAGGTTAAATCATAACAAAAAGGTGAACCCTCGAGTGCTTCTAAGCCACTGAATGCACGCCCTGTCGCATTGATAACAATGTCGTAGGTGCCAGAAAACGCCTGCATCGATATGCTTTTAAGACGCGCATCTTGCATGTCGGTTACGAGCGCGTCTGCCCGCGCTTTGGTACGATTACAAATAAACACTTCACAAGGCCTTTCAGCAAGCAAGGCTTGCATAACGCCTCGCACAGCACCCCCTGCCCCCAATATTAAGATGCGTGCATTTAACAGCAGAAAACGCCGCTTTAAATCGGTCACAAACCCTATACCATCGGTATTATCTGCGCATAAAACGCCTTTTTCATTCATCCATAAGGTATTAGCCGCTTTTGCTTGTAATGCACGCGCTGTTGTTTTATCTGCCAACTCAAACGCGCGCGTTTTTGCAGGTGCGGTTACATTTAGACCCGCACCACCCAACGCAAAAAAATCTTGTACTTGCTGCTCAAACCCCTCTTTATCCATCAAGATACGCGTGTATTCGAGTGAAATATGACTCTCTTTAGCAAATTGCTGATGAAGCCCCGGCGATAAACTATGCTCAATCGGGGCCCCTATCACTGCATAGTGTCTTATCATGATAAGCTCTTATCAACCATTTCACGTAAATCGGGTGATAAGGTATCTCCCGACAGGCGCCTTAGTTGCGTATGCATTGCCGCTCGTCTTACTTCATCAAAGCGCTGCCAACGCGTGAAAGGCGTTGCAAGGCGTGCTGCAATTTGTGGGTTAAGCGCATCGAGTAAAAATATTTTATCGGCAAGAAACGCATAACCTGAGCCATCTTCAGCATGAAAATGTCGTGGATTACCTTGTGTAAATACACCAATGACTGCCCGCACTTTATTAGGGTTTTTAAAGTCAAATGCTTCATGTTGCAATAAAGCTTCAACGTGCGCGAGTACTCCTGGCACATCCGCTGCCGCTTGAACTCCTAACCATTTATCAAGCACTAATTCATCGGTGTACCACGCTTCATAAAAGGCATCAATCGCGGATTGTCGACAAGATTTATCCGGATGATTCGCGAGCAAGCTAAAGCTTGCGAGCTGGTCTGTCATGGTTTTTGCAGTATTAAACTGCTTTTCACAAAGCGATAATGCCTCTGAAGGGCGCGCCTTCATTAGAAACGATAAACATACATTTTTAAGGTGCCGCCTGCCGTACGCCTGCCCCTTCATTGCATGATCTTCTGCTGCAAAAAGGCGTGTATACATTTGCAAGAGCTCATCCCAAAGCATGTTCCCAAACATCTCGGCATAGGTGTTTCGCACATCTTCAATACCAGAGACATCAATATTTGAGAGCCCACTTACAACCGCTTCAAAGCCAGGTGGCTCTAATAAAATCGCGCGTAACGCCATATCGAGCGACTCATCTTGCAGCACGGTGCGAAATGCATCCACCACAGGCTCATTAAGCATGAGCGGTACTTTTTTATCATATGCATGAAGCAATACATGACGTACAACCCGCTGCGCTGCATCCCACTTGGCAAAGCCATCGGTTTCGACCCGCAACAAGCCTAGGTGCTCTTTTTGAGTGACGCCATCCTCTAAAATAATAGGCGCTGAAAACCCACGTAACAATGAGACATGCGCAGGGGGCTCTGTCACATCAGGAACACGAAAAACTTGCTCAGCTTCTTCAAGAAGTAGCACCGTACTTTTTATTTCTTCACCAGCATCGTTAAATAAAGCCATTGCAATTGGAATGGGACACGGGGTTTCAACGCCCGTTTGCGAGAACCCAAGTAAGAGCGTATTGTCTTCGTATAGCTTTTCATCCAAGGTCACTCGAGGTGTACCAGGTTGCGTGTACCAATGGAAAAAACGATCGAGCTTCATATCATTCGCATCTGCCATTGCAGCAACAAAGTCTTCAACCGTTACCGCTTCTCCATCATGGCGCTCAAAGTACAAATCCATCCCTGCTCTAAAACCTGTTTTACCCAGCAAGGTATGTAACATACGAATGACTTCGGCCCCCTTGTTGTACACCGTTGCTGTATAAAAATTATTAATCTCTTGATAGGCTGCGGGTCTTACGGGGTGTGCCATACGTCCTGCATCTTCCGGAAACTGTGCTTGACGTAAGATTTTGACATCTTGAATACGGTTCACATCTCGTGAATTCATATCACGTGAAAATTCTTGGTCTCGAAACACAGTTAAGCCTTCTTTTAGGCTCAACTGAAACCAATCACGACAGGTAATACGGTTACCCGTCCAGTTATGAAAATATTCATGCGCCACAACCCCTTCTATATCAGCGTAGTCTTGGTCGGTTGCTGTATCTGGACGCGCAAGCACATATTTTGAATTAAAAATATTAAGCCCCTTGTTTTCCATCGCCCCCATGTTAAAAGCACTCACAGCCACAATCATATAAATATCTAAGTCATATTCACGACCATACTCACGCTCATCCCAAGCCATCGCTTTTTTGAGTGATTCAAGCGCATGTGGTGCTTTGTCTTCTTGACCCTTATCAACATAAAGACGCAAGTCAATCATACGCCCAGACATGGTTTTAAATCGGTCTCGGATACATGATAAGTCACCTGCCACTAATGCAAATAAATAAGAAGGCTTTTTAAAAGGGTCGTTCCACAATGCCCAGTGACGCCCATCCGCGTCTTCGCCTGAATCTCCTAAATTGCCATTCGATAATAAGATAGGATATTTTTCTTTCTCTGCTGAAATACGCGTGCTATACACGGCAAGCACATCAGGCCTATCTAGAAAATAGGTGATACGGCGAAACCCTTCTGCCTCACACTGCGTACAAAAGAGGCCATTTGAGTGATACAAGCCTGATAATGCGGTATTTTTTTGAGGGAAGATACGCGTCGTAATCACCAGCACACACTCATCTGGGCAGCTATTTAAGGTAAGTGTATTGCCCTCAAGCACGTAATCGTCTGTATCCAGTGCTTTGCCGTCTAATTCAATGCTTTCAAGTGTCAAAGCTTCACCATCTAGGCTCAAGTCACCTGGATGTAGACGTGTTAATTGCATGCTGTTTTTCACTAAGGCATGGCTCTCAAACAAATCAATCTCTAAATAAACTGTGTGTATTGCAAATACAGGCGGTTTATAATCACGCAAATAAACGGTTTCGTTCGACATGTTATCTCTCCGTCTCACTCAAATATAAAGCATTTACTGAGGCAATATCCCCAGCGCTTAGATGGGTTCGCTGCCCAATTTTAACCCCTGTCACGCGCGGCACAAGGGTTGGTTTACCATTTTTACTAAATGCATCCTCCGAATAATGCATAATCGAATCATAGTCATAAGGACCTTTATCATAGCCTTCGCTTATGCGCTGATTAAAGTTATGGTAATGATCTTCTAGAATGTTATCCCACAGTACGTCAATGTATAGGTCTCGATCTAGGCGTGCTTGCTCATGCCAAAGCCCAATCAAGTGCCCCAATTCATGTACAACTGACATAGCATGACACCTTGAAGCAAGCCTTAATACTTGCATGCCGCCTTGGCGTCCAACAGACGAGGCACAGGTTTTTCCAGATGCAGGTATAAATAAGACATAATCCTGAAAGTCATGCTCATTGTCAGCCGTTAATGGTAAAAAACGAACCATTGTTTGCGCTTCCCAAAGTGCCATCGCGTCAGTTACCGCATCTCTTTGTGCTTTCGGCAATGTGTTATCTATTTTATAAGGCACCACTCCATTAGGCCATAGCGCACCCCCTGAAGGTTCAACTATCATGCCCTGAGGCAACACGCCTGCAAGTGCGATACTCACCCAAATATAACCGATGCACACTATACAAAAACGCATCATGTTTTATCCGCAATTGCTAACGCATACAATGCATTTCGGCTACAACCTGTCAGCTCTGATGCAAGTTTTGCTGCTTGTTTCACCGGCAGCTCTTTGAGTAATACAGATAAAACTCGCATGCCCTCAGCCGTGTTATCTTCAGCTGCTCGGGGCTCAACGATAACAACAAACTCGCCTTTTTTACGTGCCATATCTTCTGTAAGCCACGCCTTGATATCTGCGACCGTGCCACGCACAAAGCTTTCAAAGGTTTTGGTAAGCTCCTTTGCAAGTACAAGTTTCACATCCTCTCCAAATACGGCAGCCATATCTTCTAAACATGCGAGCAAGCGATGAGTTGATTCATAAAAAACAAGCGTGTGCGCTAACGCTTTAAACGCTTCTAGTGTACGCCGCCTCGCTGACTGCGTGGCCGGCAGAAATCCACCAAAAGTAAACACATCAGATGGTACTCCCGCTGCAGAAAGCGCTGCAACCAGTGCACAAGCACCTGGAATAGGCACTACGCGAATACCTGATTTGTGTGCAGCAAGAATCAAAGGATAACCTGGGTCTCGAATCAGTGGTGTGCCTGCATCACTAATGAGCGCAATGTCTTGGCCTTTTTCTAAGGCACTAATGAGCTTTCTGCTTGCCTCGGCTTCATTGTGTGCATGGAACGCTTGTAACTTGGTTTGAATTCCCAGTGCATCCAAAAATGGCCTTGAATGGCGTGTGTCTTCAGCCGCGATACAATCCACCGTTTTTAAAATATGGATGGCGCGATAGGTTATATCGTCTCGATGTCCAATCGGGGTTGCCACTACATAAAGTGTACCATTAGAACTTGCGATTGATTGTGTCATGGTGTTATCCTGCTACGTCTGATTCGGAGGGTTACACGCTTATGCTGTCGCGCTTTCGTTACCTAAAAATAATAGCCTTTTTGGCTGCTTTTTTTGCACTTGTGCAATGCACCAATGTTGTGCGTACTGGCGCGCGCCCCCTTCAAAGCCCTTATACAATGTCTGCTGACGCGTATATTGCCCTTGCAAACAATCACCTCGGCGAAGAAAAACAAGCGCTCTTATTGCTTGCAGCAGGCCGGTTGATTGATGAAGGTGAGTGGCAACAAGCCAAAAGCATTCTAACACAAGTCACGCCTGAGTCTGCGCTCCAATCCGATAAAAAAGCATTATTGCTGGCAAAAATTAATCTCGCTAAAAAACAACCACAATCAGCGCTTAAATTGTTAGCAAGCGTTCAGCACCCAGACCAGCTGCCAACCTATGAACAAGCACAATTTCATGAAGCACTCGCACACAGTTATCAGTCATTGGGCAAGCCTCTTGAATCTGTGAGTGAGCGTATTAAACTTGACCGTATTTTACCCGACGAGGGGTCACGTGAAAATAATCGTCGTACCTTATGGCTGACCCTCACAACCCTCCCAGGGGCGGAGCTCAATACTTTAGCGGTTGAAGCACCCCAAAACTCTGTTTTACGTGGTTGGACCGAACTTGCCTTAATTGCACGCAAAAACCCTGCCTATCCACAAAAAATGCTCACAAAGCTCGAAACGTGGCAACAAACCTACCCAAACCATCCTGCACGCGCACTGCTCCCTCAATCGCTTGAAGCAATGCGAGGACATTTATACACCCGCCCCAAACAAATTGCGCTATTGCTCCCTTTATCAGGACCGTTAGCCGGCCCTGGAGAAGCCATTCAAGACGGCTTTATGGCAGCCCTTCGCGAGAAAGGAGCCACTACGAAAACAACCTTGCGCTTTTATGATACAAACCGTATACCAGCAGCCAATGCTTATCAACGCGCAGTTTCGGATGGAGCAGATTATGTGATTGGCCCTCTTTTAAAAGCGAATGTTGCAACAGTTGCCGCCATGCAGCATCCTGTTCCGACGTTACTCCTTAATAATGTCGATGCTCGTACACAAGATAATGCCTATCAGTTTGGTCTCTCGCCTCCTAATGAGGCGCGCCAGGTAGCTGTAAAAGCTCGTAGGGCAGGGCTTTCGCATGCACTGATTATTGCACCAACAGGCTCCTTTGGAGATGAAACACTGGCGGCTTTTTCACTGGAGTGGCGCGGGCTTCGCGGGCAAGTGGTCGATACCCTACGCTTTAATCCAACAGAGACCGAACAATTAAATGAAAGTATTCGTGAGCTACTACAGGCAGTACCTGATGATGAGCGCAAGAGGCAGCTCAAAGCACTGGCTAAAGACCCATCCCTCAAACAAGGCCCACTACGCCGTGAAGATTTCGATGTGGTGTTTCTTTTGGCATACCCCTCTAGCGCGCGCCAAATTATGCCACTGCTTAGATATTATTATGCAGGCCGTGTCCCGGTTTATGCGACATCCAGTGTGTATACAGGTACCCAAAATACTATGGCTGATCGTGACCTCGATAATATTATTTTTTGTGATATGCCCTGGGTCTTTAGAAACCCAGGTGCTAAAACGCGTGATTGGCCGGAAGGTTTTAACACCTATACACGTCTCTATGCCCTTGGGATGGATAGCTATGCCCTTGGTACTGAGCTTAACTCACTCTTACTTTTCCCAGCCCTTGGTACAGATAATCAAACCGGTGCACTTTACCTAAGCCAAGACCATCGCATTTCACGCATTCTTCCCTTCGGGCAGTTCAAAGGCGGCATTGCAAATCGCTTGTAAGTTAACTATACATTAATTTAAGAGTTCTTAAATTGCATAAAATGATAGGGGGCGGGCATGCCTGTACAAACAAGATACCAAGCTGATATTGAAGCGCTTTCACAGAGAATTTCAGGCTATGAGGGGCAGATTAATGAACAACTTAAAGAGCTAAAGTCTCTCTTCGAAACCCAAGAAATCTCTAATGATGAGACAGGCGACATCGATAAAAAAGCCAAAAAAAAACGGGAGCGCTTGAATCAAAAAGGACGTGAGCGATACGAAACGCTCATTGCAAACCGTGGACACACCACTAATTTGATGAGAGCGAAGAGTGACCTTGAGCGCGATATTTTAGAGCTCACAACACAAATTGATACCATTCGATTTCAAACCGGCTTTGCTGCACTTTGGGAAAGTATTTGCAATCTGTACAATAGGCTTTGGGGGCAAGCAACACGACTGGAGGCAACTGAAGAATCAAAACAAGCCGCTGAGCTCAGTAAGCCTTATTTTGATAAAATTGTTGCCATTACACGTGAGAAACTTCCGCTCGACATGAAAATTTACCATACATTACAGGCGCAGAAAAAATTCATGGCGCGTCGTAATGAATTGTGTAGTGAAATACATCCGTACAGAAGCTCAAGTACAACTGAGAAAGGAAAGCGTCTCTTCGCTGACATGCGAACCGCTATCGGTAACATTGGCGCAAGCCAGAAAAAAACGCGTACTCTTGACGCCAATGAGCAACTCAACCTGGTTGCCGCAGCCCTTGAAGATTTCTTAAAAGATCCAACCGAAGAAAGGCATCAAAAACTATTGGACACAATTCGCGATAATCCACTGTATCGAGCTGCTGAAAAAATAGAAACATTTCAACCGTTGCTTGATGAAGCGAATAATGCGTATAAGATTTTACCAGCTGAGTTTGGGCTCTATAAAGCACGCATGCAGGAAACACATTCTGACGCAGAAGAGATACTCGATAAAGAAGCGACTGGCAGCCAGACAGGTGATGAAACAGATGAGGAAAAAGACCGTGGGCAATATGGCCGATATGGTGCCAACCGACCGCTTTAATAACTGGGCCTGTTGACCTTTCCCTCCGCCTACTTGGCCCGACTTGTTCGGGCCATCCATAGATATTAAAAAGCCTTTAAAAAGTATTGCTTAGTGGAAGCAAACTCATAAGATATTGGCTCTGACCCCAAATATAGAATGAGTTTGCAATGCCAAGACTTATGCTCAATGACGAACTATGGCCAAAGCGCATCAACATAACTCAGGTGCGCCTTATAAAAATCAGGCTGTAGAAAATAAATTTGATTACAAGTTTAAATGCTGCTTGGCATGATTTATATGTAGATATTTACTCTTAAATGGATGACCCGAACAAGTCGGGCCAAGTAGGCGGAGAGAAAGGTCAACAAGCCCTAATACTTTGTCCACCATCTACACGTAAGGTTTGACCTGTTATGTGTGGCGTTGTCGCAAGCGCCTTCACGGCCATTGCGACCCCTTCTGGCGCCCCCCAACGCTTTAACGGAATACTTGCAAGTATCTCAGCATATGCCGCGTCCGTTAGCGCATTGTCTCCTTCTGGTGCAATGGTTGCTCCGGGTGCTACCGCATTCACCCGCACGCTTGGTGCATATTCAAAAGCAAGTGCTTCAGTTTGTCGTTTGAGCGCCGCTTTGGTTTGTACATACACGGCATACTCAGTACGTGTCTGCTCGGCTAAAATATCGGTAATATTTACAATATTTCCATCGCCAGATTGCTTTAAATATGGAAAAGCGGCCTCTGATAATAAAAACGGTGCTTTTACGTTAAGCCCCCATAAGGCATCCCATACGCCTTCATCAAAGGTGCCAATAGGCGTTTTCATAAAGTGTGAGGCATTATTTACCAAGACATCCAATCGTAGCTTCCAGTGATAGGCTATATCGACCAATTTTTTAATGTGGGGCGTAAAGCATAAATCAGCCTCGCATACATAGACACTGCCCGCACGCTCATGGTTTAGTTCCGCTGCTAGCAAATAGGCCTCTTTCGTTGATTGATGACAATGCAGCACCACATCAAAGCCTGCCGCATGTAATGCTTTTGCAATGGATGCACCAATACGACGCGCTGATGCGGTAACCAGTGCAACACCGTGCACTTGTGTATTGTCTTGATTCACGGTATTGTCTCCTTTTTAAACATAAAATACCACGTTATGCAGCCCATTGATTGCCTAAGACAACAGTTTGCAGAAAACGGCGAAATGCCCTTTGTTGCGTTTATGCAACAAGCACTTTACTCACCTAAATGGGGATATTATAACCAAAAAGCGTCCCCTATAGGTGCGGAAGGCGATTTTATCACAGCCCCCGAGCTCACCCCATTATTTGGCTATACCCTTGCCAATCAATGTGAGCCTGTTTTAAAAGCACTCAAAACCCCCAGCATATTTGAGTTTGGTGCGGGCACCGGGCGCTTGTGTATTGATATATTGATGCGCCTAGAAGCACTAAACAGCCTTCCCGAGGCTTATCACATTCTAGAAGTCAGTGGCACACTCAAAAACGTGCAAGCAGCGCACATTGCAGCTGAAATACCGCATTTAAAAAATCTTGTACGGTGGCATACATCACTCCCCGAAACACCATTTGAGGGCATTATCCTCGCTAATGAAGTGTTAGACGCCATGCCTGTACATCGCTTTTTAAAAACAAACTCTGAAATCTTAGAAAGCATGATTGGTTTCGATGCACAGAACACACTCATCGAAACCTTTAGATCCTGTACGAATGACGCACTTAAAGCGCACGTAAATCGGGTTATTCAGCACGATATTATCCCCTATGCATCGGAAGTAAACTTATTTGTTGAAGGCTGGATTAAAGCATGCTTCGCATCCCTTAAACGAGGCGTTGTTTTACTCATCGATTACGGTTTTCCACAACATGAGTATTATCATCCAGATAGGCGGGAAGGAACTTTGATGTGCCACTATCAGCACAAAGCACACCCCAATCCACTCTTGCACCCAGGCGAAGAAGATATTACGGCACACGTTGACTTTACCCATGTTGCAGACAGCGCACTCAATGCAGGATTTGAAATAACCGGCTACACCAATCAGGCAGCTTTCTTACTTGCAAACGGTTTGTTAAGCTTACTTGATGAAAGCCCCGATATAAAAGCCCACATACGTGCACAACAAGCCATTAAAACACTCACTCACCCCAGTGAAATGGGTGAGCTATTTAAAGTAATGGGGCTTACCAAAGCATTTGAAATACCACTGATTGGCTTTCAGTTTCATGATAAAAGAGCGAGTTTAGAACGATGAGTACTTATACCACGACCCTTGAAATTCAAAAACCTTCCATGAATTTTTCAGCAGGTCATACCACCATTTTCTCAGCAACTGAGCGCGAAGCATTACACGGCCACCGCTATGAAGTCTATTTAGCGCTCAGCACACAGATTGCAGACAATGGTCTCACTTTTGACTATAGACACTACAAAGATTTGGTGCTATCTCTCTGTAAACAGCTACATCAAACCTTTTTAATGCCCAAGCATTCACCCTACTTAATTTACGGTGAAGATGATGCGTATTATTATTTCACGTTTAACCACAAAAAAATGGTGTTTTTAAAAGAAGATGTCACGCTTATGCCGCTCACCAATATCACGATTGAAGAGCTCTCTCGTTGGTTTATTGATCAATTAACGCATGATAAGGCAGCCCTTGAGCGCCATCATATTACACGCTTAGTTGTTAAAATTTTCTCATCCCCTGGACAATCTGCAAGCCACACCTGGGAGCGATAAGCGAATGCCAATTGTGCGTATTTGCATTCCAAATACTAAGCGCGACTATTTTGATTATTTAGTACCGAAAAACATGCATCTCACGGAGGGTATGCGTGTTTGGGTGCCTTTTCGGCAATCGGCGCGTGTTGGTATTGTCGTGGGCATTGGCGGAAAGCCTGAGCATGCACACATCACGCTAAAGCCTATCACATCGGTGATTGATGCTGATGCCATTCTTTCTGAGCCACTGCTGGCACTATGCCGCTGGATGGCGCGCTATTATCATGCACCCCTATCTGATGTGCTAACCCTTGCGTTGCCAAAAAAATATCGGGAAGGAGCCGTTATTATTACACCCAATGCACCTGAAGTACCCGATGCGATGCCTGAGGCACCCCTAACCCTCAACCCAGAACAGGTCTCGGCATTACATATTATGGCAACGGCACTCAATCATTATCAGGCATTTGTACTAGACGGCATTACCGGCAGTGGCAAAACAGAAGTCTATTTACAACTGGCCGCACGCGTACTTGAAGCAAACCAGCAAGTGCTAATTTTAGTGCCTGAAATTGGCTTAACACCACAACTCTTGCAACGCTTCCAAAAGCGCTTTCAAATCCCCATGGCAATTCTGCACTCGCATATTTCAGACAAAGAGCGCTTAAATGCCTGGGAACTTGCGCGCCTTGGCACACTCAAACTCATTATTGGCACGCGAGCGGCCCTATTTACCCCAATGCCACACCTTGGGCTCATTATTATTGATGAAGAACACGATGCCTCGTTTAAGCAACAGGAAGGCATTCGTTACTCAGCGCGTGATGCATCGCTTGTTCGCGCGCGTAATGCAAACATCCCTATTATTTTAGGCTCAGCCACACCAAGCCTCGAAAGCCTTTATAATTGCATACAAAACAAATATACGCGACTTTGTCTTACTGAGAAGGCCGCAAGCAAAACTCCACTCCAATACCGACTGATTGACGTGCGTGGACAACAACTAAGCGATGGCATTGCAAAAACCACGCTCGACACCATTCACGCACACATACACGCGGGCAATCAAGTGCTGATTTTTATTAATCGTCGTGGCTTCTCACCCGTGCTGCTCTGTCATGACTGCGGATGGATGGCCGACTGCAAAGCATGTGATAGTCACTTCACTCTGCACCGTAAAAAGAGCCAGCTGATTTGCCATCATTGTGGCTTAAAAAAAGCGGTCTCCGTGCACTGTGAAACCTGTCATAGTGAAGACTTGGTCCCTGTTGGCTCTGGGACTGAACGTGTTCATAAAGCACTGAGTGCGTATTTTCCAGATACGCGTATTGCGCGTATTGATAGAGATGAGATCAGACAAAATAAACAGCTACTAGAAACCCTTGCTCAAATAGAATCGGGCGCCTCGCAAATTTTGATTGGCACACAAATGCTTGCCAAAGGGCATCATTTTCCGAACC
>JASBUO010000013.1 GCA_030147855.1 Gammaproteobacteria bacterium | reverse complement strand
ATTTAAAGCCATAACCCCAGAACAAGAAGCGCTTATACGGGATATTGATTCCAAAAAAGGGCTTTATGCAGAAGCCGTGTTACTTGGCTCGAGGCATCAAGGGTTGTTTCGAGTGATTCCACCGAGGTATCTACTCGCCCTTTTAATGAATGAAAAGAATGAAAAAGCCAAACGCAGTGAACTGGAGGCTAAACATGGCGTACTTAAAGCCGCTGAGATTATGGCGGACATACTTGAGCAAACGAAGACAGAACCTAAAGCTGAGGCTTATTTTTATGATGAGTTGTAGTCTACTCGCAACTGGCGCAAAAGCGCCTTCAGAAACAAGGCCACCTAAACCTATTACAACCGCGGGGATTACGACGCGTGTGTTATCAAAAACACTGAAAAATAGCCATCACAAGGTGATTGGAGAGTGCTTTTGGGTGCCAAGCTTTTCTAATAAAAAAGTCGTAACACCTGCTATTGAGCAGTTTCTACCAGACTTTGTAGTCACCGTTTCTAATCGCCCAAAGGAGAACCCGTGGGTTGAGGCACGTTTGATGATAGAAAACGAAGGCATGCTCAGGCTTGCTCAAAAAGCATTTAAAAAAGCGACTGGTCTGCCCTTTGATGTTGGAGAAGACAGCGGACAAATCAATGCGATGCATCTAAATGAAGGCCGAACACGGGTTGTTCATGTGTTTGGAAGTCCACCGGGTTTATATGATTTCCCATTAGTCTCCCATAATTCCGAAACACATTTTGGGGTACCCTATTATTCAAGTCTTGCAGATGCTGTGATGGATAGAACGGAAGCCGCAGAAATACCTTATATGACCATCAAGCCCCATTTGCTGGTCAATCATGAAATTGGCACGATGTTTCACACCTGGGGCCCAGAAGTCCCTCGCTTAATGCGTGTCACGCAACCCAATAACTATAGAGCATCTGTGGTCGCTGCAATGCACGCAGTCGATATTGTCACGAACCACAATGAACTACACGTGGTGAAATCGACTAAAAACCGTTGTGGCAAGAATTGTGTGGTTGCCAATGTCATATATGACCCAAGCGAGAAAAACGTCATCTGGCAAGAAGTCTATCCAAAAAATAGGAATATTTTGCCAGGAGACCCTGAAGACTTCGGTATTAAAAATAATATCAATGAAGATATGAAAGGTAATGGCAATTATGTGTTTGTCGTCTGGCGCAAGTACCGTGGTTGCATTCAATCAGATGGCAAGCTCATCAAAGGATTAACTCACCCCAAAGTTGGAAAGCCACAAAAAAGATAGGTGTATTATGAAACAAATATTAGTTCTTAGCTTACTTATTCCAAGCATTACCTTTGCAGGCTCCTTTATGCCGAGCCAATCGGACTATTACTATGAGCTTGGTGGGAGTTCTGATTTATTTGTGCCACCAGTTAAAAAAGACGTATCGATTAAAGTAGGTGGCGATGTTGATGGCGGGCTTGGGTTTAGCTGTACTGGGTTTAATCCCGCAGTATCTATCACCAATACCTTTCAGGATATGAAAAAATCAGCTCTAAGTATCCCAGAAGGTCTAATTCAAAGCCTAACTGGTGGAATTGCTGGCTTCCCACTCTACAAGCTTCAACAAGCGATGCCAGGGCTCTATAACATCCTACAAAACACAGGTGCTAGCGCACAAAACGACTTCAATCTAAGAGTCCAGGATTGCCAGGCCGTTAAAGCATCCCTGGAACAAGGCCAATCTCCGATTGATAGTCTCTTATCCGTTTCAGACTCTCAAGGTTGGCTAGATGCGGCCAAACGAGCCAAAAAAGAAAATGTCGATGTACTGGATGCCGCAAAAGATATCTCTCAAAAAAGGGAGGATTATGGCTTGCCTTGGTTGGGTAATGCGCATGCTAACTCCGGGGGGAAATACCAGCGCCCGATTAAAGTCATTAATGATGTGGTCATTGCGGGCTATAACATTTTGCTCGAAAGAAAACCCTTGGATAACCAACAAGCCACTAAAGTTAAAACACCCATGACAATCACTTGGAAAACGCCAGTGGAAGCTTCTGAATGGGCAGTAAAAGTATTAGGTGACATTCATGTCTCTAATAAACCCACTGAAAAAGGAAAAACCAAGGCCGGCATTGGTCTATCAACGCTTCTTCAGAGCTGTGAAAGCTCAAATACCTGCACACAGAATATAGCTATGGCCTTATGGAAGCTAGTGGATGGCAAATGGTCGTTAAATGAAGCGAATCTAAGACTTATCAGCGCTTCAAATCTATTGATTACAGACCAAGTCATCCTCACCATTCGCGGGATGCCCCGAGAAGAACAAATGCTGACTGTATCTAAGTTATCCGAAGAAATCGCCGTGCAGAACATGCTTGATAAAGCGCTCATGATGCGACGAATTTTACAAGCAGGCTCTCAGGTGCAAGAAGTACAAAACCTAAAGCCTGCACTTGATATGGTCAATACTGCCCTAAAGCGACTTGACGATGATATTCACTCCCTTGCTTTTGAAAGCGAGGTCCGCAAAAAAATGATGAATGATACCTTAACGCTTGTTATGGATATCAGAAACCGAGACCTTCGTAACAACCTACCAGGCGATGACCACGACGGCTCTAAAATTAAGCATGGTGCCATCTATAAAAAGGAGTCTAAAGTATGATTGTATTTAGCCCTCTTTCTTTATACACCACATACCTTGGATGGCAGCAATATGAAGTGATGTTTATCGCACTTTGGCAAAGTGGTCTTCTCTACCTAGGGTTTTTGTATATCGCCTATCGGTTTTTAAAAAACGTCTCAGCTCCTTCTGGGTCTACACATCATGCTGCAGAACACGCTTTAAATCACTTTCTCTATGAGCTGACAATAACGATTTTAATCTGTGGTATATTTATTTATCCCTGCGTTCCGCTTGAGACGCGCGCCATTCAGTTTAAACCTCTGTGCACAGCACCGCGTGGAGAAAGTAAACCCGCGACTATTGGGGACACAGGGACCCAATATGATGAAGCATTTGCAGATGTCTTAAATTCACAAGTCAAAATTCCCATTGGCTTTTCAATTCTTCAAAACTACATTTCAAGCTTTACCTACGGCTTAATGAAAGTCACCGGCTGCACAGATAGCCTTCAGTCCATTGAAGGTGATTTAGTATCAACCTATCTCCCTGCAAACATTAGACAAGACGCACTTGCCTTTCACAAGCAATGCTTCGTTGAGGCTCGTTCGCAGCTTCAAACTGAAAATCATGGTGAGGACTTTCAAAGGGCCATAGCAAAATACGGCGGGGAAAGTGATACGAACTGGATGGGCTCTTTATATTTCCAAGAACACTACTACAACAATATTTATGCGAGAAAACCCGTTAAAGGGTTTAGTTACCATGAAGCACCTAATAAAAACCTGGAAACTGCCAAGAAGCGAGGCGATATTAAATCAGAACATCTACCTAATGAGGGTTATCCCAGTTGTAATCAGTGGTGGACAAAGATGAGAAAGGACTTGGTCAATGTAGCCAATCAGGCCAGTGTATTTAATCGTCACCTGAGAACAAATGCGGTGCTTGATAGAGTAAAAACCTACAAATACAAACACCCTTCAAGCTGGAATTCTAAAATGTCGCCAGAAGATTACATTGCGAAGACTCTTTTAAACCATAGCAAGGGTTTCCAAAACAAGACAACGCAATCTGTTATGGACAATACAAATGGTAGAGTCGGAGGTGCCCTGTCTCATGGCCTCGTAAATTTTGGTCAATGGACAAAATCCTGGACGACAACCCCATTAAAGCGAGAGTCCATCATGCAAACACTGCCTGTGATGCAGGCATTTTTTATGTTTTTCTTAATCATTCTAACGCCTTTAATTTTAGCCTTTAGTGGCTATAGCCCCAAAGCACTTGGAAGCATCTGCGGGCTCTTTGTCATGAGCATTTTCATGCAATATCTCTGGCACCTCGTCGGCTTTGTTGAGCGAAGCGTATTAGACCCACTTGGTGAGAATGAAGTGATTTCCGCCATGCGAAATATGGCTGTGATGTTCTATTTCATCGCACCTTTATTGTTGCTGAGGTTATCGGGTCATTTTGGTGGGGAAGCCGTTGCTGGGATGGCGCTTCTCATGGGACAGTCTGCAGATCAAAGCAAAGAAATGACTCGTTCAACCGAAAACGCGGCATTTGCGGCTAAGCGAGCAATACGATGAAACTAATCTTTGTCGCCGTAAACGCAGCGGGTATATTCCATATCAGTGATAAGGCCATCTTCATAAAGTTGTTCAGCATGCAACGAGCTATATCGTGGCTTTTCAGGTTTTTCATCAGGAAATGCGATAGCAAGTCCTACGCGCAAGATGCCTTTAAGCAGCTGAAACAACCAATGCTTTTTTCCTCTCACCTGGAGCTATCCTTATGTTAAAAAAATACATTCGCATGACTATTATAGGCATATTTAAGACGATTTTACCAATTACAGCTCTATTCCTGCTTACGCCTTATATACTTAACAGCACACACAAGCTTACCAACATTCAAGGTTTTCTAAGAAACTGGGATACCTTTTTCCTTGTCATCCATGGCTTATTTTATTGCCTGCTTTATTTTGCATGGCCAACGCTTGTGAAACGTCTATGTAAAAACAAAACTATCGAAGTTAATGGCATTGAATACAAACAAGCAGTCGATGCTAGATGGTATCTGCTCTCGGCATTCATTTTGTTTGAACTGTTAATGCTCTGGAGATAGCTATGAGAGATTATCCTGTCGAGAACTTACTAAGAGAGCCTACAGAAATATACTCGAGTATCTGCTGTTTTACATTTGCTGCATTGACTACTTTAAAACCCCATCTATTTTTACTGACTAAACCTATGGGGATATATGCAGCATTTGCACTCACCATTCCTGGAACGTATCGGCTGTTCCAGGCCATACGCATCAAGCGTTATCACAAGCGCTTATTTGCAATGCCCCATTATTCACTTTCCACAAAACAAGTGCCCCTCTCTCAGAAGAAATTATTTGTAGGTCTTGGGTTTCGTTGGCTGCCAAGTCACACCCAACGCTTGCATCATCTAAAACAAATTAAAAACGAAGGCTTCCTCGAGAGGAAGCGAAAATCTAAAGGAAATCACGCGCTTGGCGGACATTCATTTTTACATGGCTTGGGCAGCAAAGATAAACCTATATTTATTCCGCAGGACGTTCGAGTTGGGCACACCTTTGTGGTCGGCACAACGCGTGTCGGTAAAACGAGGCTCGCAAGCCTGCTCATAAACCAAGATATTCGAAATGGCGATGCAGTGATTGTGGTTGACCCTAAGGGTGACTTGGAGCTTGTACGAGATATGGTTGCTGCATGTGAAATCTCCAATCGCCTAGATGACTTTCGTGTTGTTCACTTAGGCTTTCCAGAGCTATCAGCACTATATAATCCACTCAAAAACTATGACCAAGTGAGTGAGGTGGCCACACGGATTACTGACGCCATCCCTGCTGAAGGTGAAGGCAAGCAATTTGCAGCATTTGCATGGAAATATATTAATATTGTTGCGATTTGTCTTGAAGAAATGAATGAACCCATTACCTATAAATCTATAGCGCTTTATATTAGTCGTCTAGACCAATTACTCATGCTATATGCTGACACTACTCTACCAAAAAAAATCAAAGGCTATCACGAAACAATTGAGAATATTTTGTCGGAGAATAGTGGGCGCGTTGACCGGTCAGGGAAAGTAACACCACCTATGGAAAGGCCTAAGGCAGTCATTCAATACCTCAAGGGCTATATTACCCAAACCATTCAAAAAGGAGAAATTGGAAGCATGCAAGACCAAATTCTTCTAGATTTATTTGATGCGGCAACATTGGATAAAAATTACTATGACAAAATTACGGCAAGTGTAGGTCCCGTTCTATCTGAAATTAACAAGAGTAATGCTTCTACGATTTTCTCACGTCATGATGGTGAAGAAAATATCACCCTCCTAGACGTCATTAAAAAGAAAAAAATACTATATATTGGGCTTGATAGCCTAACAAACCCCAATATAGCTCAAGCAGTGGGCAAAGCTCTACTATCTGACTTAGTTTCAACAGCAGGTAAACTCTATAAAGAAAGCCAGGCTCAATACAAGCTTAACTTTCACTGTGATGAGCTCTCTGAAATTATCCAAGATGCCTTTGTAAAAATCCTCAATAAAGCCGGTGGTGCAGGATTTCAAGTAACCGCTTATGCGCAAACCATACAAGACCTAGAAGTGGCTCTTGGCACTAAAGCAAAATCTGAAGCAACTGAGGGTAATCTCAATACGCTTATTATGCTTCGAGTTAAAAATGATGAAACGGCCAACCTTCTGATGAAGTCTTTACCCAAAGTTGATGTCATCAGTCATACACAGGTTTCCATGGTCAACGATACCCCCCACGGTGAGGAAGGTGTTTTCTTTAACACAACCAACGAAGATCGTGTTCAAACCACAGCAATTTCAATGATTGATGTAAGCGACATCATCTCTTTACCCAAAGGCCAAGCCTTTGTTCTCGTCAATGGTGGTGAGCTATATAAAATTCGCATACCACTACCTAAAAATGATTCTTTAATACCCAAAGACATTAAGCAAGTCATTAAACAAATCAACAACCAAGAAATTAGGAAAACATTACCATGAAAACGTCTGTAACCATAGAACTCAAAACCCGTGAGGCTTACCAACTATTTATGCGTAAGATTAACGGAGACCGATTATTTATTAACGCTGTCCTTCACAAACTTAATAAGATTACAGGACTCTGCCGAAAGGAAGACCCTGCGGCAGTTGAACATTTCCAAGTAATCGAAAAAAACCTGTTTGCCCTCAACCAGCAATTTAAGGCTGAGAACAAAAAATTTCAGAAATTGCTCCAAAAAGAAGAGTATCTAAAAAACAAAAAAATTACCTTTAAAACGCAGTTCTTCCCCCAGATCAATATCGAAAATCCTTTGGCAATGGACCTCCTTAATGTGTTCGAAAGTTTTGATTCGCTTATGGCAATCATTAAATTGTTGTACTTGGCGGGATGCTTTAAATCATCACAGGACTATCATTCAAGCATTCAAAAGGCTCAAAAAACGTTAAATCGAACGTTAAGCCAAATAATCCTTATGCGTAGTAACCAAGAAGGCTCCAATGTTATGAACCCTCCAGCAAACAGAATATAGGTGATTTCTGGGGTGGAAATGAAACCACACGTTGCATTAGTTACTTGAATTCAGGAATTACGATCTTAAATACTTATGGGTAATGATGTGTCATTTGATGGTAAGATCAATCAGTTTAAGTGAGCAGTTTAAATAAAGGTAGTAGCAATATAGAGATTTATTAAAAGAAGGAAAGTTTTATGAGTTGTGAATGTCAACAAGCGGCTGCTATTGCAGATAGAAAGATATTATTTATTGCTCTAGCCTTGAATATTACGATGTTTATTGTGGGATTGATTGCAGGAATTCTTGCACAATCTACAGGACTGATTGCAGATTCACTTGACATGCTTGCTGATGCATCCGCTTATGCATTAGGTCTTTTGGCTGTAGGTCGTGGCATGCGTTTTAAAACTACGACAGCAGCATTGAGTGGAACAATACTTTTAATATTAGGCGTTGGTGTATTGTTTGACGTTGGACGGAGAGCTTTGTTAGGTAGTTCTCCAATGAGTACTGTCATAGTAAGCATTGCGTGTATATCCTTAGTAGTAAACAGTATTGTCCTATATTTACTGCGCCGATTTCGCGATGGAGAAATTCATCTGCGTACAACATGGATTTTTACCAGAGCAGATGTTGTTGCGAACCTTGGTGTCATCTTGTCAGGCGGCTTGGTAGCATTAATGAAATCTCGCTACCCTGATCTAATAGTTGGAGTCGCTATCGCTTTATATGTCATAAAAGAGGCTTTTGAAATTTTAGGTGAGGCTCGTAAAAATAATGTCTCGGCTAAAATAAATTGACTTTAAACGTGCCAAGTAAAGATCAAAAATTTCTGCAATATAAATGTAAAATTTACACTGTTAACCAGTGAAGATTAGATGTATTAGGCAAAATAATTTGGCGGTTTACACACGATGATTAATTTTTTTGTTTTGGTGTTATTAAAAAACGACCGTTTTTCTGATAATCCAGGTAATAGATACCCTTTATATTTATGGAAACCGCTTAAATAAACTGTTCTTCCACAATTTTTGAACAGAAAAGTAGGTGAATGTTGCTGACCATGCGATTAATGTCAAACCATTAACAACCTCAAAACTAGTAATTATTCTCAAACAACCACGAGGAAAAACATCGCCTATTCCTAAAGATGAGTAAGTCGTTGCTGAATAATAAAAATAAGCACCAATATTATTTACATCTATTCCTTCCAACTTCGGGTAATGAGAAAATCCTATTAATATCCAGTATGCTAAGCCATAGATACCTATACTAATACTGTGAGCAAAGAATATTCCTAACATTAAAATAACGAGCAGAAACCTAGGCGATAGATTTTTGTTTGCTATTAATTTCATCACAAGACCCAAAGTTTCGTAAAATAAAAATGTGGTTGTAATTGATATAAATAAACTTACGAATATTGAGATCACTACATTCATATTGTTCATATTTTATCATCCAAACTTGAAATTACCTTCCTTAAAAAGCCAAATGCATGCTTCTACAACTTTTTCATCATACAAAGAGCCCGCGTTTATTTCGATATACTGAAGCGCCTCATGAATCTTTTTTGCAGGCCTATAAGGGCGATGTGAGCTCATTGCTTCAACCACATCTGCAACACTAACAACTCTCACAGCAAGAGAAATGTCATTCCCTTTTAGTCCATTAGGATACCCACTCCCATCAAGCCGCTCATGGTGAGACAACACAATCTCCCTGATTGGCCAAGGAAAATCAATATCGTGGATTATATTTTCACCATCAACCGGATGTTTCTGTATAAGCTTATACTGTTCAATAGAAAGTTTGCCTGGAAAAGAAAGAATCTCTGCAGGCACTTTGATTTTGCCTATATCATGGATAAGTGCACCTAAATAAACTCCTAGTGATAATGCCTCATCTAATCCTAATTTTTTTGCTATTGCCAAAGCAAGCTTAGCTACCCTTTCTTGGTGATGCGCGGTATATGGGTCACGGGCTTCACTCATGTATGAAACAACATTAAGCGTTTTAATTAAGCACCTCTCCATACAAGAATTTGGATCTGGAAGATCAGCTATGCTTTCTATGTTTGGCATTTATCTTTAAACCTTATTGATTTTCCATTGAAGCTTTAGTGCCCGTGCAAGTGCTGATGCCCTACCCCCGTTAATTTGGGTAAGGATTGGACCCCAATTCCATAACGATACACGACCTCTGCACCAAACCATGCGGTTATCGTGACCAACAAAGCGGTAAAAATTATCATCAGTAAAAACACCCGCCCAACAGATTTAGTTTTAAAATGAATTATTATTGATAAAATAGTTGCGAATAAAATCGCAATAAGTGTCGCTATGGCCCAATTACGATGAATTGTCATGGCAATATGGGAAGCTGTATCATGTGCAACTGAATAGTATGCAATAAACCCGGCACTCACGGTAGCAATAGCGGAAAATGCGCCAAACCAAAGGCACCAACGTCCAACAACTGAAAGCTCTTTACCAACGCCCTGCTTACAAAAAATGTATCCTAAAAAATAGCAAAATGCCGAAACAGAAATTAATGCCACTGTGTAGTGTACAAAAATAGGATGAGTATTTGGTATAATCTCAATCATTTTATAATCCCTCTCCCAATCTCCGCCCTTTTCCATAAGTAATAAACAGCGGGAATTACAACCAAGGTTAAAAGCGTTGCACTCACCATCCCACCAACCATAGGTGCCGCAATCCGTCGCATAACCTCAGATCCTGTGCCACTACCAATCATAACTGTCACAAGCCCGACGATAGTCGCCGATACAGTCATGATAATTGGACGCACACGCAGTAATGCCCCATTAATTATTGACTGCTTAAGCGCATCGTTAGTCAATGGTTTGCCTTTGTCTTTTGCTTGATAAACAGTGGCTTGCCATGCTTGATTAAGGTAAACCAACATCACCACACCAATTTCGACAGCTAATCCAGCTAAGGCTATAAATCCAACACCTACAGCAACTGAAAGATTATAATTCAAAAGATAAAGCAGCCAAATGCCGCCTGTTAGTGCTAACGGCAGCGTTAATAAAATAACGAGAACCTCTCCAAAACGCCTGAAATTTAAGTATAGTAATAAAATGATAATTAAGAGTGTTAATGGGCCTACCATCTTTAGGCGCTCTTTTGCACGCTGCATATACTCATATTGACCAGACCAAACCAGGCTGTATCCCGGTGCTAATTTTAAATCTTTTTCGAGTGCTGCTTTGGCAAGCTTAATGTATGACCCAACATCTGCTGTATTTAGATCGACTAAAATCCAACCGGTAAGCCTTGCATTTTCACTTTTTATTATTGGCGGCCCATCTGCCACATACACTTTTGCAACATCAACAAGTGGGATATGTGCACCCGTTGGTGTCACTATGGGTAACATTTTAATTTTTTCAACTGAATCTCTATCTGTCTGAGGGTACCTTAAATTAACTGGGAAACGCTCCCTCCCTTCAATCGTTTCAGTCACATTCATGCCGCCAATTGCTGTACGAACAACCTCTTGGATATCTTGTATATTCAAATCAAATCGAGCTGCTGCCCGACGATCTATATCCACATTAATATAGCGACCACCTACTGCGCGATCTGCATAAACAGAGGAAGTTCCTGGTACTTTATTTAAGATAGCCTCCATCTGCACGCCAATATTTTGGATAGTCTCTAATGAGGGCCCCATAATTTTAATGCCAACAGGTGTTTTTATGCCCGTTGCTAACATATCAATCCGAGTTTTAATTGGCATAACCCAGGCATTGGTAATTCCTGGAAGATTAACAATTTGATTAAGTTTCTCTTTCAATTTTTCAGGCGTCATACCTTTGGACCATTGAGATTTCGGTTTAAGTTGAATGACCGATTCGACCATCGTTAAAGGAGCCGGATCGGTAGCTGTTTCAGCACGCCCAATTTTACCAAATACACTTTCAACCTCAGGAAGGCTTTTAATGAGTTTATCCGTTTGTTGTAATATTTGCCGCGCTTTACCAATGGACACCCCAGGTAAGGTTGTTGGCATATACATCCAATCCCCTTCATCTAAAGTTGGCATAAATTCGGTGCCTAAACGAGTGAGCGGCCAATAACTAATCATTAAAATCAACAAGGTCGTTAACAGTACAGGTTTCGGTGCTTTTAAAATTAAGTTAATCGTGGGTCGGTAAGCCGCTATCAAGGCTCGATTGATAGGATTCTTATGTTCAGGGCTAACTTTACCACGTATAAAATATCCCATCAGTACAGGCACGAGCGTAATGGAAAGACCTGCTGACGCCGCCATTGCATACGTTTTAGTAAAGGCTAGGGGTGCGAAGAGGCGTCCTTCTTGGGCCTCTAATGCAAATACAGGTAAAAAACTTAAGGTAGTAATGAGCAGCGAAAAAAACAATGGCGGTCCTACTTCAATCGATGCATCGTAAATAATTTGCCACCGATTTAGATCAGTAAGTGGCGTTTTCTCAATATGCTTATGCACATTTTCAATCATTACAATTGCAGCATCGACCATAACCCCGATGGCAATTGCAATGCCTCCCAATGACATGATATTGGCATTAATTCCTTGCAAATACATAACAATAAAAGCAGATAAAATACCTACAGGCAGACTAACTACAATAATCAGTGATGAGCGCATGTGAAATAAAAATATAAAGCAAACTAAAATAACAACAGCTGTTTCTTCGATGAGCTTCAATTGTAAAGTTTCAATCGCTCGATGAATCAGACTTGAACGATCGTAAGTTTCTACAATTTCAACACCTTTGGGAAGGCTCTTTTGTAAAGTTCCAAGCTTTTCTTTAACGGCCGCAATGGTATGTAGTGCATTCTCACCCATACGCATAACGATCACCCCACCAACCACCTCTCCCTGCCCATTGAGTTCAGCAATACCTCGCCGCATTTGTGGTCCTAAATTAATATGTGCAACGTTTGATAAGAAAATAGGCGTACCGTTTTGATTGACTCCGAGAGGTACGTTTTCAAGGGCTTTTATTGATTGAATATAGCCATTGGTCCGTACCATATATTCAGCTTCACCCATTTCGACAACTGAACCCCCTACTTCACTATTTGCCGCTTGGATGGCCTGCTTTACTTGTTTCAAAGAGATACCATAGGCACGCATGCGATTAGGTTCGAGTGTCACTTGATATTGCTTCACCATGCCACCAACAGTAGCAACTTCCGCCACACCAGGGACGGTTTGTAACTCATATTTTAATAACCAATTTTGCAAGGTCGTTAATTCAGATAAGTCATGGTTACCCGTTTTATCAATTAAGGCATATTCATAAACCCAACCCACACCCGTCGCATCCGGACCTAGCTCAGGCTTAGCGCTAGGTGGTAGTTTACTAGTCACTTGATTTAAATACTCTAAAACACGTGAACGGGCCCAATATAGATCCGTCCCATCTTCAAAAATCACATAAACATATGAATCACCAAAGAAAGAATAAGCCCGAACCGTTACGGCTTTAGGGACTGCGAGCATCGTCGTTGCTAAAGGGTAAGTTACTTGATCTTCAACCACTTGTGGTGCTTGACCAGGATACGAAGTCTTCACAATCACCTGAACATCTGATAAATCAGGAATTGCATCCACAGGTGTCTTTTTTAAAGCATAAATTCCTGCCGAAATAATAAAAAAAGTGCCGACAAGAATCAGAAATCTATTTTTTATCGACCACTTAATTATCCACTTAATCATTGCACATTCCTATTCCATTACATGTACTTTTATGACCAGATAACTACCTTTTACGTCTTTTATTAAAACAAAATGTATGGCATCACCTATTCTTAAATCCTCAAGGTTAACGCTTTTATCTACCGACAATACCATTGTCATCGAAGACATTCCAAGTGCAGGAATAGGTTGATGCTTAATGGATATCGTACGATTTTTAGGTGAGATTTTTAACACACTGCCCTTGCCAACAAATTCTTTAGATAGGGCTTTATTATTTAATCGACTAAATCCTGCTTTGATACTCGACTCAGAATCAATTAAAAATTGCGCTGAAGTCACCACATTTTCACCGCCTTTTAATCCAGAAACCACTTGATAATAATCACCTGACTCTATACCAATTTTGACCGATTTCACCGTAAAACGTCCATCACCTAAAGCAATAATAACGTGATCTCCTACGCCAGTTCGAATCAGTGCTGCACGTGGTATAGCCACAGCCCCAGATATTGTTTGACCCAATATTTTTACATCCGCATACATCTGAGGCTTCATCATCAAATCAGGATTGGGAAAGAGTAAACGTACACGTAGTGTATGTGTTTTTTGGTCTAATTCAGGATAAACATAATCAACCTCTCCCTGCCATATTTTCCCTGGAAGATAGGGCAGGGTCGCAACAGCTGACTCCCCTTTTTTCACCCAGTCTGCTTGTCGTTCAAAAACCTCAGCAATCACCCAAATTTGGGATAAATCTTCAATTGTCATCAACTCAGTATCTGGTTTAACATATTGGCCTTCTCGCACATTTAAATGTGAAACAATTCCACCTTGAGTCGAATAAATTTTAACACGGTCCGTGGTCTTTCCTGTTTCTCTCAAGCGCTTAATTTGTGACTGGGACATCCCTAATGTGATTAATTTTTTCTCTCCGGCTCGGATTAAAGTTGAATTCTTGTGTTTTAGTGCCAACAACAATTCTTGTTGAGCGTTATTTAGTATCGGAGAGTATAGCTCCAGGAGTAATTGGCCCTTATTAACAGCCTCTCCCATTGTTTTAACGTTAAGCGTTTTAATCCACCCATCTGCATAGGTATGGATATGCTCAATCTTATTTTCATCAACCGTCACATAACCCACCGTGTTAATGAAACGAGACAAATCCATTCTTTTTACAAGCGCTTTTTTTACGCCTAAGTTATTTTCAACTGCGGGTGATATCTTGATAACCCCTGGTCCATCCTTTTTTCCATTTTCATAAACTGGAACTAAATCCATACCCATGGGTGATTTCCCAGGCTTATCACGACGATAGGTCGGGTCCATAGGAGCTACCCAATATAAAACCTTCCGAGCTTGATGCCCTGAATCAGCAGTAACACCTGTGAACAGGAAATAACTAACCCCCACAACAACGAAAAAAATCACCACAAACAGGAGAAAAATTCCCTTTTTCATCTCATTTTCCTTCCAAGTAAAGTAAATTAGCCCGAGCTATATCACGATCAACCTCTTCTCTCAGCCCTGCAAGCTCCGTATTCAGTTCACGAACATAAGCTCTGGCAAGAGTTGGAAAATCTGTTTGCGCGTTTTGATACGCTATCATGGTTGCTTCAGCATATTGTTTAGCTTCAGGAATTAGGGAATCTTCATAGAGGGCGGCCCTCTTCTTGTGCTGTTCCCAAGTAATACTTTGTATGTCTAATAGTTCTTTTAGCTGTCGATAATGGCTTATTTGATCTTCTCGAGTCGACGATAAGTTCTTTTTACTTGCTTTAAGCGTACGATCTTGACGGTTACGAGTAAATATTGGTAAGTCAAATCGGATTTGAGCCGTTAAAAAATCAGAACGTTTTCTTCCATCAAAATTGATCCCTTGTCGAAAATCATAGGCAAGCTCTGTTTTAAATTCAGGTTTATAGTTTTGCTCAGCTAAATGAACTTCTGCCCGACTCGCTAGAATTAAGGCTGAATCTGTTTTCAATACCGGATGTTGTTTAATGGTAGATTGCATTTGTGTCACCGATGGCAGACTATGCCAGGTGGGTAAGTGTTCAGGTAGAGCCTTCCTAGCAAGTTTATCTCCTACCCAACGCGCAAGTTCCGAGCGTGTCGTAATCAACTCCTGTTCAATTTCAAGCAGACGATTTTCTAACTCCGTTAATTCTAACTGCGCGCGAATCACATCTTTCTGTTGTGCCTTATTATTGGCAAGCAGTGATTCAGTGACCTCTAACAAATGTTTGAATATTATCTTCTGATTGAGTATTATTTTTTTAGCATGCAGCCAGTAATAAGTCTCTAACCAACTTATCCGCACTGCCTGTAAAATTTGTAATCGCATCACCGCCTTTTTCTTTGATTCTGCTGTAGAGAGAGCCCGCGTTTGTTCAGCATGATAACGCAAGGATTTTCCTCGTGGAAAATCTTGTTCCAGCCAGATTTGTATCATAGTCATCGGTGATTGAGAAAAGTTAAACGTATCTACAGGTACATTAATAGTTCCTAAACGAAGGTGTGGGTCGGGCAGTTGTTTTACAGCAATCGCTTCTTCGTCAAATTCTTGAGCTTTGGATTGCAGTGCTTTAATTTCTGGTGATTGAGCAAGGGCCGCATGTTCAGCTTGCATTAGCGAAAAAGGCGTTTCATACTCGTTACACCAAGCGGGTGATGAAAACAAAGCAACAATACCAAATACTATCCGTTGTGCTTTTCTTAAGTCCATTACCCTTTTTCCCTGACTCTTCAATCAATATTTAGTATACGACATCGTGCTATGCTATTACGAATTGTTTCATAGAGAGGATTTTCCATTTCTATGCTAAATAACATTGTTGTTATTGGAACAACGCTACTTACACTGCTTTTTCTTTTTAATCGAAACATTCGCCAATCAACCATGTGGCGAGCAACAGTCACTCCGCTCGCATCAATTATTGGCAGCGGCTTCTTAGTGTCAGCACCGCTATTAATCCTCTCAACAGGTAAATTTGCAGCTATTGCCATGTTAATCATAGTTGTAATCGCTTTTGCCATCGGTAGTAGCATACGATTCAATATTAAATACGCTGAGCCCCTACTTGAAAAACACACTGCAAATAAAAACAACCTGCTATTCTTTGAAAATTTATCATGCCTAGCACTAGGTATTGCATACATTATTTCAGTTGCTTTTTATTTAAAACTTCTCGCAGCGTTTGCACTACGATGGACAGACATATCATCTATCGTTTTTGAAAATACGTTGACAACTGTTTTGCTACTATTTATTGGCATTACAGGGAAAATTCGAGGCCTATCTGTACTCGAATCATTAGAGACCTATTCAGTTAATATTAAACTCTCAATTATTGTGGCACTTATTGTCGGACATATCATGTTCAACCTTAGTTCATTGCTAGATAATCAATGGCAACTACAAATCTATTCTCACGAAACAATAATACCCACCATTAGAAAACTCTTAGGTGTGCTTATAATCATTCAAGGATTTGAAACATCACGCTATTTAGGCCATGCATATAGCGCAAACATTCGAATTAAATCGATGAAAAATGCTCAAATAATTTCTGGGATAATTTACGTTATCTTTATTGCATCTACCCTTACTGCATTTAATGATGTTCACACCTTAGGTGAGACAACCGTAGTTGATATTTGCCGGATGATTGCTCCAACTTTGCCATTCTTACTGATTATAGCTGCAGTTATGAGCCAATTTAGTGCTGCCGTTGCTGATACAATTGGTAGTGGGGGGCTCTTTGCAGAATCCACAAAAAGAAAAGTATCTGTCAATACAAGTTATTTGGTCACCACTAGCATTGGTATTGTACTCACATGGCTTACCAACATTTATGCAATCATTAGTATTGCATCAAAAGCTTTTGCAATTTATTACGCTCTGCAATTAATCATATCAATTATTATATTAAACAAGAAAAAACACACCGCTAAAATCAAATGTCTGGTTCTATTATATATACTTTTACTGCTACTCATGTTGTTTGTTCTATTTTTTGGAATACCTGTTGAATAAAAAATGTGGCTCTGTTTCCTTATCAATAAAGGTATGAGTTTTGTCACATCCTGCTTTTAATAAAGCACCCCTTTCTGTACCAACATAGCCATGATAAGTTTGCAAATAAGTTAGTGCTCAATTTTACACCGATTCATTGACTGCCGGCCTCAGTTTTGAGGATTTATATCGAACAAAACCAGTGCACTTCATGCTGCTATGGTATTCCCCCCATTTTTAACTGCCGCCAAAAGTAGAGGGTTAAGGCTTCGCACCCAAACCGTATGGTGCCCGGCATATTTGATCATACAAAATCAGTTTGATTGTTTTTTGTAATCAGTTAAAATTGAATGTAATTTACACATTTACAGCGAGAGTTATCCTTATGTTTTTTAGTCGGTTATGGAATAGTGATGTGCAACCCAGCCAAGATTCAATAGGTGATCTGATCCATTAAAAGTGGACACATTCTTAAGCTACATTTTTCAACTCAAAATTCACTGGACTAAGATACCCCAGAGAACTGTGTCGACGCTTTCTATTGTAATCAATTTCGATGTATTCAAATACAGTTTGGCGCATCAATTGTTTATCCATTAAGCCCTCATTTTGTATCACCTCGACTTTAAGTGAATGAAAAAAACTCTCTACGCAGGTATTGCCCATGGAGTTAGACAATCTTCAGGTAACTCGCGCCCAATTTGAAGAAAACATTTATAAAAAGCTCGAAATGCCGTTCTTCATTAACGATATAAATCCATTATTACAAGTGGAGCAGTCAAAGCTATTTGACTTTAACAAGGCAAAGTCATTTATTGAAAATGAGTTATTTTCGCTTTTTAAAGGCGAGCCATGGAAATATTCTCGAGCATGAATCATGCATAATAAAAAGGTCTTTTTTGGCATTGGATTGGCATTAAAGGACTGATATGCTAACCCTCTGTTGTCGTTCGAGGCTGAAACTGTTTCAATGGTTGAGTGCTACTGAAAAGGATGATGGTTATGTCAGAACGTAAAACAGGCCATGTAAAATGGTTTAATGAAAAAAAGGGGTTTGGTTTCATCATAAGCCCGGAAGGTGAGGATGTTTTTGTGCATTACAAAGATATCCAAGGTGTTGGCTTTAAAACCTTACAAGAAAAAGAATCCGTAAGCTTTCGCCTAGATAAAGGTCCAAGAGGTTTAAAGGCACAAGAAGTCATACGGCTTGAATCTGAGGTCGAAGCTGAATATTAAACCTGTGAAATGCCCCCAAGCTGTATTAGTGTGATTACCCTGGTGGTTGTGGCCCCGGCGTGGACCCCAACAAGAGAAATTTATAACAAGAACGCCTAAAAAAACCAGCTGAATAAATTAACAAGCATTTTCTATTTAAATATCAAAAAAATTTAACTATTATGGATTATTAGCTAAGTAAGCTAACACATGAGGATTTATGAAAAATTTAAATGGGAACTCAAGGAATAAAGTAAAAATGCCATCTGGCTTTCTTGATGACCCAAGATTAAGTTGGGACGCTAAAGGTATGTTAAGTTATTTACTCGCAAATAAAAAAGCTGACTTTGATGTATCTGACCTATTAAAAAGGTCAACAAACGGAAGAGATTCTACATTAAGGCGAGTTAATGAGTTAATTAAGCATGGATATATATTACGTGAACGACTTAGGAACGCGGATGGGCAATATTGTGGATTAAAGCATTTTATTTACCCGCATGGACGAAAGCCTATTGATTGATCAATATAGGAGCTCTGCCAATTCTCCTTTTTCAACTCCTCGCCTATACACGGCGTTATGCACAAGTCCATAGGCTAGAAGCAACCTCAACTCATTGCGCATAAGCCTGTGGGCCCTGTATAGAACGCTGGCCCTTCGTTCTGCGTCACTGCCTCTTTCCTGCAGTGACGCAGAAATGCGTTTCAAAATTTCCCACGTAAAATCAATCAATTAACCCGTAATATTCAATCACGCAGATCGGGAATGAACAAAATAAATGCTATAAATCCTTGCGAAGCAAGCACCGGTTTGATAATTTTAAAGCGAAGCATGACTGATGAGCTGGTGAAATTCCGGTGAAACCTTCGGGTCTTATGCAAAGCCACCACTATTCCCTAACCCAGTGGCCGGACGCGTAGTCGGGAACCTTAAACCATCACCTGATTTCTTCAGGTCCCTCTGTAACCAGCCAGGGCAAATTCCTCAGGAATTTGAACCTCACAATACAACTCTGTATTGACTCACAGCGCTTAAGCACATTGTGTTGCTGAGCTCTCTTTTCACTGAATCCAAGGAGGAAAACCACTCAAAAACCGTTGTTTGATATTTACAACTGATTTGCCGCTGTGGGCCTTGTGGCGTAAGCCAAGTATCACCTTAGCGTGAACTGCCCAATCAACACTTAACCACATCAGGGCAAATAAATTTCAGAGTATCCTTATGCAAAAAAAATCATTACGACAAGCAGCCAATCATTACATTCAAAATAATCGAACCGGCTCTTTGCGTGATAAAAAACAACGTCGCTATATCATTTATAAACTCATCGACGATTTATTTTATCTCGGTGATACTCCATCAACATGGGACGCCCTAGCCCCCGAGCAATTTCATAAACTTGTAACGCTTTGGCGAAGGAAAAAAATAAAACCTTCCACCATCATGAATCACATGACCATCATACGAAAATTTCTGATGAGCCTTGGCTATGAAACCAGCGCACTCGAAAATCAAAACTTAGGACTTACGAAAAAACCGAAAATCAAAAAGCAGCCCAAAGCTAATCCAGCAACCTGGGAGCAAGCACAATCCCCCATTGCACGTGTTTTACTAGGTCTCCAAATTCATTTTGGATTAACGCTAAGTGAAGCCATGCGAATAGTGCCCTCCATCCATGTTCAAGAGCACCAACTGTGGCTCACCAGAGAAATCACCTTCAATAACGAAGACAGATGTGTGCTACTTCAAACTGCAGAACAAAAAAAGATTCTCAACGAATTAACTAAACTAACTGCGAACCATAAAAATTTAATCGAAAGCCATGGCTATGATGCCGTACTATTTTTCTGGCAAGACGCTGTACTCGCGTTAAAACTTCCACCCGAAAAAACATACCGTTATTTGTACGCGCACCTTCGTCAAAAGGCATTAATCAACACGCTCGGTCACTACAAAATGACGTTAACCATTATGGATGAGATGGGTTTGAAGTCTCGTACCACGCTGTGGGGGTATTTGCGTGGCTAATCACAAACTAAAAAACGCGCAGTTCTCTATCAATGAGCTTATCAAGCAAATCCAAGGTTACTCTTACGCTAGCAAAGCTGACATGAAACACATACTAAATCGCTGCGTGAAAGATTTGCATGAGCTTGGTTTTAAACTCACACATATTAAAGGCTTAAAATCCAAACATGTGTATGCCCTGGTAGAACATTGGAAAGCGCAGAGTAAGAACACTGCCACCATAAAAAATTACATGTCTAAACTCAGAAAGGCATCAAAAGCGCTTGATAAACCCAATCTGATAAAACCTAAAAACGATGCCTATCAAATCGAAAAAAGAAGCTATGCACCTAAACACAACAAAGCGATTCATTACATCGATTTCAGCAAGTGCACAGACCCTCATATTAGTTTATCAATTGAAGGACAAGCACTTTTTGGACTTCGCCGAGAAGAATCTATGAAATTTGTATTAAGTGAAGCTTGGAATGGCAGAAGCCTTAAAATCAAACCCAGCTGGACAAAAGGTGGGGTTGGAAGAACACTCAGCATCACCAACGAAAAACAACGCCAATGGCTTATCGGAGTATCTAAGCTGATTAAGCCCGGAGAATCACTGATTCCTGTAGATCGCACCTACAAACAGCACCTAAGTCATTATCAGGCACAAACTAAAGCAATGGGTGTTTCTAAGTTGCATGGCCCGCGGCATGCTTATGCGCAGAGGCGTTATCATGAATTAACACGTGCCCTTGATCCTAAAAAGCAGGGACTCACTTGTCCATTAGCGGGAGGAGTAAATTCTAAAGCTTTGAAAGGCATTGAAAAAGCTTTAGATCGGCAAGCACGAATGATTTTAACCAGGGAGCTTGGGCATTCGCGTGTGGCGATTCTACGAATTTATTGCGGCTGACTCCCAATTGGAAAAACTGAAGTTGCACTACAAGCAGCAGCTTAAATAGGGATAGTCATACCACTACCGGAAGCTCACGAACCATCAACTGATTGATAACCATTGATTTAGCTCATCAATGGCTGTCCCAATATTCTTTGGCAAACTAAGCGCTTTAGACCGAGTGTTCCCTAAAGCACGTAAGTGCCCAGCCCAAAGAAGCTGCATATTCGCCAATTCGTCTGCATTAAACTGAATAGGAAGAGAAAATACCGTGCCCCGATTTTGAAATATTTGGATAATATTTTTCTTCAAGCGCATTTTATCAATAAGCTTATTATCTCTGCATAACAGTAGCAAATCGTGATAATCTTTCATTCGGCTGTTTGCAGCACCACGAGAAATAACCGTTTCCAGTTTTTCGACAAAAATAGTTTCCACCGGATACACTTCCAGTGAAATGGGATCTTCAAACAATGGCTTTTCTTTATAGATAAAAGATGACCAGTTGAGTGAAACTGGCTCTACGACATCTCCCACACCAATATCTACATAGAATTTATCTCGCATCACCCCAAACCGAACAGTAACCCCTGCTCGAAAGCCTGGATAATTCATATGTTGATGATCCAAACCGTCAAGACTGATGAGCTGCATTTGAAATCCGTCATCTAATTGAAGCAAGCAGATTTCTTCTGTAATTTGCTCAAGATGAGGCTTTTCAGCATTTAATCGCCTGGCAAGCAGATCAATATCAATTGTTTCTCTGCCAATGGTCAAATAATAGGATAATAACAACCCTCCCTTAAAGATCAGTTTATCGGAATACTCAGATCGGGAAAGTCTGGCTAAAAACCGCTCTAAAACTAATAGCTTCCAGACTTCATTGAAACTTTTATCTAATGCTTTAGCAATATGCTTTAATCGTGCTTTTAATGCCTGTTCATTCATGTTGTTACCGTCAAAATAAAAGGATCGAGGTTAAGATCAAATTGTTTAGCATACTGCTGGAGCTTTTTAATATTCAATTTTTTTGAACCCCGACCACCCACTCCCGCCTTAAGCGCCTTAATGGCAATTTCTTTACTGAGATAGCGAAAAGCATCTAAGATTGTTCTTTCTATATCAAAGATTTTTACTGTTTCTTGCCCGATAGACAAGGTTGTTTTACCCGTGCTTACATTACGCATTCTAACAATACGAGTATTTTCACGTTTTGGGGCCGTAGTAGAATGAGGAACAGCAATCCAGTGCTCTCTCGGCATTTCATCCGTTAGCCCATATAGCACCAAAGCTGAGGTTAGACATATCACGCCATGTGGAATGCTTTTAGCAATAACAATCAAATCCTCCCACTGAAAATCCACGTTCAAAGAAGAATCAACCCCACGATAAACACCATGACCTATACGTTCTATCCGATGTGTTTTAACATAATAACTAAGTCGGCTAGGATGAATACCAACCTCTCGAGCTTGTGCAGCAGAGAACATAGGCTTGTTACACAGTTCATTCAGCTTTTGTTGATTTTTCAATTTCATACTTATAATTTTAATATCGAAACCCACTTACGTCAACTGGGTGTTAATATTAAAATTATTGGTTGAAAATGCATTGTGGGGAATTTGCGTATTTGGGTACGACACTGTTATACTTTGTTAGACATTTGTAGTGGATGTCTGCGGTAAAAATTATAATAAAATCAACTGGTTATATTGAGATTAGAAGACTCATAATCCGTTGGTCCTAGGTTCAAGTCCTAGTGGGCCCACCAATAAAATCAAAAAGTTATAAACTCACTGGTAGTGTACTAAACCGGTTGTTAGTTAACCCCAGTTATAAGGCTTAAAAAAGGCCTGTAATCTCGTCAAAATCAACATGGACAGGAGTTTCGCAGTTTGAGTTTAGTGTCGTATAATCACGAACAAGTTTTTCTGCATTAAATTTTGTCAGGATGTCCCGTCATGAATGTACAAAGGAATTGTATAAAGCCTTTCTTCAGGCAAGTAGTGTTAGATATTCAGGCCTGTCCCTATCAGAAGTCAGTCCATCAGAGTTATCTCATGACAGCATTAGTCGTTAAAGACTTGCCTTCGCGCTTAATCCAAGATAAGTCGCCATACAAAACGATGTTAAAAACGATACAAGCGTTCATGTTGAATGAGCAGTTATTATCATAGGAGAAGAAAGATGGCGGAAATCAAACGACCACACCATGCGCTGTTGATAGCCTTGATAGCTACGGGGCTATTACCCGCCTCAGGTTTTGCTAAATCAAAGCCAATAACACTTCAGGATTTATTCACAAATATATCGCCCACTGAGCCTTTGCGTAAAGGGAAGTTAACGGCGACAAAAACGGTTAATTTTAATCAAACTGCAAGTGGTGATATCGACGCCACAACGGTTTCAAAAGTACGGCTTGGTTATTTTACCTCAGCTGATTGCACGGGAGCTAAAGCGGGCACTGGTTTTTACACCAC
>JASBUO010000025.1 GCA_030147855.1 Gammaproteobacteria bacterium | reverse complement strand
AGAACAACAACAAGAAGTCTTACAAACTTACGTAAAATTGAGTAAGCTATTAGCAAAGTATGGGTTGAGTGCAGCGTCACTTCGCCTGCGTGAAAATCAATCCTGGGAGCTTACTTTGACAAATGATGTTAAATTAAGGCTTGGGAAACGAGATTTAGAGCAACGATTGCGTCGTTTTTGTCGGGCTTACCCGGCTGTTTTTGGTGATAAACCGGAACTGTTGTCTTGTGTTGATTTACGTTACGCGCGCGGTATGGCAGTACAATGGAAGCAACAAATAGAGAAATCGGGAAGATAATGGTTAAAAAAATAGAAAAAAATATCATTACGGCCCTTGATGTAGGGACTTCAAAAGTTGTTGTTTTAATTGCCGAGGTGGCGCAGACCGGTGCGATAGAAATCATAGGAACGGGTCACCATCCCTCGCGTGGCTTAAAGCGTGGGGTTGTGGTCGATATTGAGTCAACAGTGCACTCTATTCAGCGCGCAGTGCAAGAAGCGGAGCTGATGGCAGGCTGTGAAGTGCGTTCGGTCTATACTGGCATTGCTGGTAGCCATATCAAGAGTTTAAATTCACATGGAATTGTCGCAATTCGCGATAGAGAAGTCTCACAAGTAGATGTCGAACGTGTGCTGGATGCAGCAAAAGCGGTCCCTATCCCTGCTGATCAAAAAATATTACACGTATTACCACAAGAATTTATTATTGACGGGCAAGGCAATATTCGTGAACCTATTGGTATGGCGGGTGTTCGTCTAGAGGCTCGTGTACATATTGTGACGGGTGCTGTGAGTGCTGCACAAAATCTTGTTAAATGTATTCGGCGCTGTGGCCTTGAAGTGAATGATATGAGTTTAGAGCAACTTGCATCCAGCGATGCAGTACTCACTGATGATGAAAAAGAGCTCGGTGTTTGTTTGGTTGATATTGGTGGGGGAACAACAGATATTGCCATTTTCTCTCATGGGGCAATTCAAGGTACCGCGGTACTCCCAGTTGCAGGGGACCAAGTGACCAATGATATTGCGATGGCACTTCGAACACCTACCAAAGCTGCAGAAGTTATGAAGCTTGAACATGCTTGTGCCATGCCAGAGCTTGCAAGCGCGGGACAAATGATTGAAGTACTGAGCGTTAATGAGCGGCCAGGTCGCAAAATTTCAACCAAGGCGCTCGCTGAAGTTGTGTCTGCACGCTATGAAGAATTGTTTTTACTGGTGCGTCATGAGTTACGCCGCAGTGGGTTTGAGGAGCTTGTTGCCGCTGGGATGGTGTTAACAGGCGGGGGCTCAAATATGAATGGTGTGGTACCACTTGCTGAGATGTGTTTTGAGATGCCTGTGAGGCAAGGTATTGTTCCTGAGATGATAGGCTTACCCGATGAAATGATGAAACCTGCTTTTTCAACGGCTGTTGGTTTATTGTTGCATGGCTTTCAACAGCAGAATGAAGGAGGTTATAATGGGTTTGCGTTGGGAGAAACAGCGAGCGGTGCCTGGACGAAAATGAAGCAGTGGTTTAAAGGAAACTTTTAAGAGTCTGCCTTTAGCGTCTCAGCCAGCTAATAGACGCGACAGATTCTAAGCCTAATTTGACCGTGAGGGGTAAGTGTCATGACAGAACAAATGGAGAGCCAACAAGATAATGCCGTGATTAAAGTCGTCGGTGTTGGCGGTGGCGGTGGAAATGCAGTCGAGCATATGTTGGCTGAGAAAATTGATGGCGTAAAGTTTATTTGCGCAAATACCGATGCCCAAGCATTAAAAAATTCTAACGCTGAAATTCAAATGCAATTAGGTGATGAGCTGACCAAGGGGCTAGGCGCTGGCGCTAATCCACAAATAGGCCGTGAAGCTGCTGAGGAAGATAGAGACGCCATTCGAGATGTGCTTGAAGGGGCTGATATGGTCTTTATTACGGCAGGCATGGGCGGCGGCACGGGCACGGGGGCCGCTCCTATATTTGCAGAAGTTGCAAAAAGCCTTGGTATTTTAACGGTTGCAGTTGTGACCAAACCCTTTTCGTTTGAAGGCAAACAGCGTGCTCTTGCGGCTGAAGAAGGAATGCGACGCTTAGCTGAGAATGTTGACTCTCTGATTACTATTCCAAACAACAAGTTATTGAGCGTGCTTGGAAAAAATATTACGCTTCTAAATGCCTTTAAGGCGGCTAATAATGTGTTGCTGGGCGCAGTTAAAGGAATTGCTGATTTAATTACGCGGCCAGGGCTTATTAACGTTGACTTTGCTGATGTCCGGACAGTAATGTCGGAAATGGGCATGGCAATGATGGGGACAGGAAATGCAACAGGTGAGCAGCGCGCACGGAAAGCAGCTGAAGCTGCTATTGCTTCTCCCCTGCTTGAGGATGTTAATTTTTCAGGGGCTCGCGGTATATTAGTTAATATTACAGCAGGCCTTGATATGTCTATTGGTGAGTTTGAAGAAGTGGGTGACGTTGTCAAAGAGTTTATTTCGGATGATGCAACCGTAGTTGTGGGAACGGTAATAGACCCAGATATGACGGATGAGATGCGTGTTACGGTGATTGTGACAGGGCTTGGTGAAGAAAAACGCCAAGCCTCGGGCACTTCCACCGGAGCGCGAGCGCCTTTGTTTGAAACGCAACGCCGTGATGGTAGCTTTGATTATCAAGAGCTTGATAAGCCTGCTGTTGGACGTAAACAACCTACGGCTTCAAAAATGTCCACTACAACACCCGTTGCTAAAAGTAATGCAATTCCAGATGTTGATTATTTAGATATTCCAGCATTTTTGCGTCGCCATGAGCATGAAGAGGTTTAGATGTGCTGTTTTTGTGCCTTGATATGGTCTAAGCTTCATTAAAAAGGTTTAGACTAATCAATCGATTATTGCTAGAATCTTTCAGATTTTTGTGTTAACCGACAGGGGACAGAACAAGGTGAAATCACCATGGTAAAACAACGTACACCGAAGACGGAGATTCAGGCCACTGGAGTTGGTTTGCACTCGGGTGATAAGATTTTATTGACGTTGCGTCCAGCGCCAGTTAATACAGGCATTGTATTTAGACGAACTGATCTTGAAGGTTCTCCTGAAGTTCCAGCATCTTATAAGTATGTGAGTGAAACTACTTTATGTACTTCGCTTGAGCATCAGGGTGTGCGTGTTGCAACGGTTGAACATCTGTTGTCGGCTTTTGCAGGGCTTGGTATTGATAATGCATATGTTGATATTGATGGCTCTGAAGTACCTATCATGGATGGTAGTGCCGCGCCATTTGTCTTTTTGATTCAATCGGCTGGTGTAGTTGAACAGGAAGCGAAGAAACGCTTTATTCGTATTTTAAAACCATTGCGCGTTGAAGATAAAGGTAAATACGTACAATTTTTACCGTACAATGGTTACCGTGTGTCATTTCAAATTGAATTTGACCATCCCGTATTTAATGATAAGCCCCAAGCGGCTACATTTGATTTTTCTTCCACCTCTTATTTGAAAGAAGTGTGCCGTGCGCGTACCTTTGGCTTTTTATCTGATTATGAAAAGCTTCGTGAAGCTAATTTGGCTAAGGGCGGCAGCTTAGACAATGCCATTGTCGTGGATGAATACCGTGTCTTAAATGAAGATGGGCTTCGTTTTGAAGACGAATTTGTCAAACATAAAGTGCTCGATGCAGTGGGTGATTTGTATTTACTTGGTTCCAGTTTAATTGGTGCCTTTGAGGGATACCGCTCAGGACATGAACTGAATAACCGATTGCTCCGTGCATTAATTGCTACAGAAGATGCTTGGGAGTATGTGTATCCTAAAGCAGATGATCAAGTGTGTGATGATTATCCTGAGGGTGTTTTGGTTGAAGCTTGATGTGCGCCAAGACGCTCGAGCGCTGCTTTGAGCGGGGGGTAGCTGCATGCCTCCGCACTTTCACAAATAACTTGTTTAGCTTGTTTTGAGAATTGTGGTGAACGCTTCTTGTAGCGGCGAAGCAGCGGATGTATGTTGTGAGGAGCAAGGCTAATTCTAATTGATATGAGGTGGTGCAAGCCTGCTTTGCGTAATTGGTCGCGTAGTGTTGGTAGTTCATAACGTAGTTGAGCTGCCCATACCGCATCTTCTACAGTCAGTGTGAGGCACCCTTTGGAGAATCGGCTAACGTGGCACGGTATATTTTCTTGAAGTTGCTCGCAGACTAGCGCTGTGAGGGTGTTCAGCTCGGCTGCTTCCTGATAAATTGATGCAAGGGATGAGTTGAGGCATTGCGTAATTTGGCGCATGATCTTTGATTATTTAACGGTCTCTTGTATTTTAGTATACAGGAATGGGGCACAAAATCGGAGCATTTATCTATGGAGAGTCAAGAAGTGATTTACCAGGCGCGGTTGCACTGGATTTTGTTTATTTGGCCGATTGCTTTTCTAATGTTCAGTGCGTGGCTTGGAACTACCTTTCCATCATTCCATGAGGTGAGCCTGTTATTTATGTTGGTAGGAATGATTTGGAGTGTTTTAATGTGGCTGACTTATCAGTTTTCTTCTCTCACTATCAAGAAAAAACAAGTCGTCCTACGAACTGGTATTTTAGTGCGGCAAACCATTGATGTACCATTATCAAAAATTGAAAGTATTGATATTAGGCAATCGATCATTGGCAGTATTTTTAAGTATGGCTCATTGGTGATTACAGGCACGGGCGGCACAAGACAATCCATGGGGTATGTTGCAAGGCCACTTACCTGTCGACGCCATATTGAGCAATTGATGCATGACGTTTAGGGTGTGAGTCATGTACCCTTTGACTAAAAGGGTGGACCATCTCTGGTTTCTTCTTCACTATCACTATTAGGCTCAGGCGTTGAGCCTCGGCTACTTAACTCAGTATCAGTGAGTCCTGTTTCAGCTATTTGCTCAAGCATGTGCACTCTGTTTTCTCGTAGCATTTCCATTGTTTCAGCCAATACGCGATGTCCGTAAGTAATACTATTTTCAACCGCTGTCAGTGTTGGTTCACAAGCACCGTCTGAAAAATCAACTTGAACAGTACCTTTTGCACTTAGAATCGGCATACCTTCCTTCTCAGCAGAGAGCGTTGTTTTGTCTTCACTAGCAAGGTAAAGAGGATTTTCTTCTCCTGAATATGGATTTGGTGCAACGAGTATGTTGTTTGCGACTAAGGTTTCTTCAATGAGAAATCCAGTGTCATTAGAAGTAATATTGACTTTGTGCGTACTGGCGGTATCTCGCAATCTTGCAGCATGATAAGATTTTTGCCCTGTATCAGGGTGCTTTGTCATTGCTTCTTGTACGGCTGACGTAACAGGCCAAAAAAGTCCACCTTGATGGAACTTCTCTTTCATGTATCGTAGCATAGGTGTTTTATCACCAGTGACATCTTTTAATATAACTTCGTGGATAAATCGCATAACATCCGACTCTTCTTCAAAATCATTAAAGTCATCGGCATATTCAGAGAGAGCCTTCCCATTGACAAATAATTCATCACAATCGAGTGCTCTTTGAAAATCTGCAGCGAGATTGCTGCTTTTATTATTAGGGGGCTCGGTTAAAATAGCTGGGCTTGTTTGGCTAGTGAGGCTTATCTGGGATAAATTTTTTGTGAGGCTTTCATTCTCTTTTAATTGTGTCTGAATGTTTGACTGCACAGTTTTTTTTGCCGCATCCTTAGAAATATAGCCAGTACACCATGCAGTGAAATTACTAACTGCTCTGAAAATAGGCTCAAAAATATTGTGAATAGCTTGCCGTATGGGCCCCCTAGTATGAGCTGTAAGATCATTGGCTGTTTGCTGTAACACTTGATTAAGTGCGACTATTTTTTGGGTGAGTATTGGTATGGCTTCTATGCTATGTCCTACGGACAGTTCGGTCGCATCTTTAAGGAGTGTGCGTTTGATTTCTTTGATGGTATCGATGGCCGTCTGTGTGTTTTTGGCAAGCGGACTATTTTTCCCGGAGAAGACCGTGTTTTTTTGGGCAAGTGTTTCGAGTGCGGCAAGCTGTGTATCAAGGGTTTGGACGACCTCACTGATATTCATGCCGAGTTTTAAGTCAATAATTTGTAAGGCAACTTTATCAAGGCGCTGCAGGTTTTTTTCGAGTGAAGATTGTAATGTTTTAAGACCATTAGAAATATTTTGTCGTGCTTGTCCAAACTCGGGTATTTTCTTTTCTGACTCAAGTGCGTCGAGCTGGGCTTGTATATCTAAGAGTTGTGTGAGCAACAGAGGAATGGTTTTTTCTACGGGCTCTTCATCTGGGTCGATTGAATAGGCTGCTATTTTTTTCTCGAGCTCCAATAGTATGTCGATGAGTTGTAAAACTTGCGAATTTTTAGAGTCTAATGCTTGCAGTTTTTTCCTCTCATTTATCGTATCACCTAAGAGTATTGCGATGTCATTTGTAGCTAACATGCTCACTTTTTTTTGGTCAATTGTTTGTAGTTTTGTAAGATGTGCTTTGATAGGCCCTGGATTAATTAAGCTTGATTGGGCAGAGGCTTTAATTGCCTCAGGGGTTTGAATGAGTGTTGCTACCTCGTTTATAGCACTTATTGTGTCTGACATGAAAGAAGCATCATTGGGGTAGGTTGTAAACATCGCATCTGTCGCACATTCAGCGTATTGTGTAACAAGGCCTGATACGAGTTTGGATTTAATTTCTTCTTGGCTGAAAGATGTACCTCGAAAGTGTGTGCTATAGAAAGTATCAAATGGTGTTGGCTTTTCACTGTAAAAAAGTGAATCAATGATGGGCTCTATTTGCTCAGAAATAGCCTTTGCAAACGCGGGCCATCCCCCGGCTTCTCTTGCATCTAGTAGTTTCTGCAGTTCATATGGTGGCAGGTCAAGTCCTAAGTCATTGAATACACGAGATACTGCTCCCGAACTGTTTTGAGATTTTGCTCTGTTTATGAACTCACGCGCGACATCACGCTCAAAAACAGTATCTAATTGATTGAGCAATTGCGTGGAAAAAGCTTGTTCAGATTTGGATTGAGTCATGATTAGTCCATAAAATAAATATATTTATTATATTATAGACTGAAAAGATCTGATTTTGCTCACAAGACGGAGTCGCGCAATGTCCAGGTGCGGGTGTTGGGAGAGCCATTCGTTTTAACCCACAGCAGTGAAGGGTTAGTACTTTTGTTGACTGGCGCCGATGTCGCATGTAGTGCCGCTGAAAAAGGATATTTCTCATTGACCGTTTGTAAGGCCTGCCAGACAATGCTGGTGTCTTTTGATTGATCGTCTAACACAAGATGGTCTTCTCGATATACAACAGCAACCGGTTTACCCTTTAGCGCGTGCTTTAAGGCAAGTTCGATGTGCCGCCATTTTTTTGCATGGTTCTGCTCTGTTTCTGCTTGCGAGGCTTTATGTTGAAATGTCACTTGCGCGTGTGCGTTTTGTGTTTTTGGAGCATTTGGTTCACTTGGATGTTGTTTTAAGAAGAAATCGCATAAAGCATCAACAAGAGATGGGTAGCGCCAGGTAACTTGCGGCTTTGTTTTTTCACCTTTATTAATATAAATCGCAAAAGCAAGCGTGTGTCCATTTGCGGTATAGAGGTAACCGGATAAGCTGACAATGCCGCTCATAGTCCCTGTTTTTGCACGTACAAAACCTCTTTGAGAGGGTTTTTTGAAGCGTTTCTTAAGAGTGCCATCGCGTCCTGCAACGGGTAAGGCCGCAATATATTCGTAGGAGAGAGGAAAGCGTGAGTATAAAAATTGTAAGAGTTCAACGGTTTGTTGTGGTGTAAGGCGGTCTTGCCTGGATAAGCCTGAGCCGTCTGTGAAATTTGCAGTTTTGAGTTGAATACCGGTTTCTTCTTGTAAAAATTTTTTTAGTACGGTTTTTGCACTAGCCCAATTCACAGGTGAGCCGTTTAAAACAGCAGCGGTATGCAGATAAAGACTATCTGCATAGAGGTTATCAGAAGTTTTAAGGGTTGCAGCAAGGAGTTGCGAGATAGATTTAGATTCGTGTTTTGCAAGTAACATGGCATATTTTGGTTTTTTACCGTAAGTAATCTTTCCATCAAGTGTAATCTCTAATTTTTTGAGTTCTGAGTAGAGCTGTGCTTTGGCATAAATAGATGGATTTTTGATGGCAAGTCCTTGTTGTGCAGACCATTGACCAAGCCCAATGCAACCACGAACGGTGAGTTCGTTTTTAGTATTCATGAGGTAACTTAACCCACAATTGGTGGCCTTTATTTGAGTGGTGACTTCATTATTGAGTATAACACCGCTATTGGATGGCTGAAGCTCGATGACAGCATGCTGCCCGGCACGTGCGGCGGGATTCACTGTGACAACCAAACGGTTTTCATCGAGTACCAATGGAGCAAGTGGTGCACCGTAGCTATAGATTAAGTCTTCTTGGGTCCAGCCTGGTGCGTAGGGATTAATATTATGACGACTACTGATAAGTACAACGTTTCCTTTAATGCGTTGTATGCCCCAGGATTTAAGTGTGCTAAGTAGTTGATTTAAATCATTGCTGGTGAAAGATGGATCTCCGGGTAAGTAGAGATAGATAGAACCATTCAGTACACCTTTTTCTAAGTGGTGTGCATCAGTGCTTAATTCAGTTTGAAAACGATAGTTGGGGCCAAGAGCAAGTAACGCTGCTGCGTCAGAGAATAGCTTCATATTACTTGCAGGAATAAATTTTTCAGAGGCATTTCGAGAATAGAGGGTTTCACCTGTATTTAAATCAACTACCAGTGCACCAACGTGACTACTTGGGTCTATACGTTTTAATAGTTGCTCTATATCATCATTTTTTGGGGTATTGTCTGCTTTAGAGGGATTGTCTGCCCAGAGAGAGAGGGAGAACAAGCAAAACGTGCATGTGAGTAGAATCCTTTTCATTGGCAACTTATCCTTCTTTTGTGCACCTACACTTGAAGAATAGCTCAAAGAAGTAGGTTTGTCGCTTATACGTTTTACACTTGAATTTTTAACAGTGTTGTAAGCTTATTTGCTGTCATTTATGTATATTTCTTAAACGCGCTTCTCTGTGCATTACAGGTTTTTTTGTCATGTACAGAGGATGCGTTAATTGCCTTCTCGTTGATAATTCAAGTGCTATCTGTACGGGGTGGGGTCTATTCATACTCGGGGAGTGGGTGCTGGTCTGGAAAAATATCAGCAAGGGAAACAGAGAGGCCATCCTCGCGTACCATGCGTGCGTGTTTTCTTTGTAACTGACGCGGTTCATCGATACCACAAGAGTGGCATAAAATTGCTACTTCATGTGCGATGCTTGCGGCATAGTGATATACTCGTTCTATTTTGTCTTCTACAACGAGCCCGCGTTGTAGATGTAACTTGTGAGTCGCAATGCCTGTTGGGCAGGTGTTTTGATGACACTTCATCGATTGAATGCATCCAAGGGCAAGCATAAATCCGCGTGCAGAGGTAACGAAGTCAGCGCCCGCGCATAGTGCCCAGGCAACATCAGCAGGTGTGATGAGTTTGCCACTGGCAATGACTTTAATACGGTCACGTAAGTTATAAATCACTAAAATATCAACGAGTTTAGGCAGCGATTCTGAAATAGGGATGCCGACATAATCCATTAAACCTTGAGGAGATGCGCCTGTGCCGCCATCTGAGCTGTCTAGGGAAATAAAATCAGGTGCTGAAGAGATGCCGCGCTGATGAATTGCAAGGCACAAATCATGTAACCACTCATAGCTTCCCAATACAAATTTACATCCGACAGGCTTTCCCGTGAGGTCTCTAATGTGCTGTATCATATTTAGTAATTCATCAACATTTGCAATGTCTGGATGACGATTAGGGCTGATAGAGTCAACATGAGGTGGAATGCCGCGGATTTCAGCAACTTCTTCAGTGACCTTAATCGCTGGCAAGATACCCCCTTTGCCCGGTTTGGCTCCTTGGCTTAACTTAATTTCAAACATCTTAATGTGTGGATTTTCAGCCATTATTTGCAAGCGCTCGTCAGAAAGTTCGCCTGCTGTATTGCGAAAACCATATTTTGCAGTTCCAATTTGGGCGACGATGTCACAATTGCCTTCGAGATGATAAGGTGAAATACCACCTTCGCCGGTATTGAGCCAGCAGCCTGCTTTTTTTGCCCCAAATGAGAGTGCTCTTACAGCGTGCTTTGAAATAGAGCCGTAACTCATGGCAGAGATATGAAACAGGTGGTTACTTACATAGGGTTTTCTACAATACTTGCCAATGGTCAGTGGTCGAATATGCGCTTCACCAGAAGAAAGTACAGGAAAGGGGGCGCTCACAAAATAAAGTGTACCTGTATTGTGTAGCGGCCTTGTTGAACCAAAGCCAATGGTCGTATCAACCGCTTTAGCTGCGCGATACACCCAGCTGCGTTCTGCACGATTAAAGGGGAGTTCTTCACGGTCACTTGCAAAAAAGTATTGTCTAAAAAATTCACCCAGATATTCACTCCAATATCTAAGGTGCCCGATGAGGGGATAATTTCTGAGGATAGTATGGCGCTTTTGTCGTTTATCCAGAAAATAAATTACAGTAAAGACAATAAAGAGCATAATAATAATAATGCGCGAATACAGCTGATCGAGAAGCAGCGTATTAAATAAAAGAGGATATTTTTGATCAATACTAAGAGGTGTCGCCACAAATGCTCCTTTTTCGTGACAGAACGTTTATTTATCATACCGGGCTGTAAGTAAAGGGGCAATAAAAAGCGAGCAGTATTTACTTCATGCTATGTGGAGGAAGGCTATCATTTGTGTTGTCCGGAGACGCATCATCTTTTGGGTGCTATTGCTCTCGTTTTTTTTGAGTGCATGAAAGCAGTCTACAATGCGTGTAGGATAGCTTATCTACGAGCTTATTAAGGTAATCAAAAAATCTTTTTGCTAAAAAAAAAATCAAAAACAACGCTATACTCAGATTAAGTTCGTTCTATTTAGGAGGCGTGAATGGATGCGCCGTTGTCACTCAGAAGTCACTTATTAGTTGCAATGCCGTCATTGCATGGTACGCCTTTCGAACGCAGTGTAATTTATGTATGCGAACATCAGGCCGAGGGTGCGGTGGGGCTCATTATTAATCAACCCCTACAGTACCCACTCAGCTTTATGTTTGAACAGCTCCATATCGAATCAGGTGATGCTGATAAAAAAAATCAGCCTTTATTATTTGGTGGACCCATACAGCCTGAGCGAGGATTTGTGATTCATCGTCCTTTTGGCACTTGGCGTTCTAGTTTGTTATTGAGTGATGACGTGACGATTACTACATCGAATGATATCATTCGTGCCATTGCGCGAAATGATGGGCCCTCGGATGCGCTGGTTGCACTTGGTTTTGTGGCTTGGGGGGAAGGGCAGCTTGAGCAAGAAATTGAAGAGCAATGGCTCGTTTGCCCTTATCAAGCTGAACTGTTGTATGACGTGCCATTTGAAGAGCGCTGGGCGAAGACGGCCCAAGGTATTGGAGTTGATGTGAATCAGTTAATTGGAAAAGCCGGGCATGCCTAATCCCGTTTATTTGGGATTTGATTTTGGATATAAACGCATCGGTGTTGCAGTTGGGCAGCGACTTACGTCGACAGCAACTCCACTTCCCACTTTAAAAGCAGTTGAAGGTTCCCCGCGTTGGGAGGCAGTTGCGGCACTTATCCAGGCATGGCGTCCCGAGGCTTTGGTTGTTGGGCATCCAACAAAAGCTGATGGTGGCAAATTATATGTTACAAAACCCGCCCAAAAATTTGCAAATACGTTGCAAGAGCGGTTTAATTTACCCGTTTTTTTAGTGGACGAACGTCTTTCAACGGTTGAAGCACGTGCACAAGTATTCGAGCAAGGTGGCTATCGAAAGCTCAAAAAAACGGAGGTAGATAGTATTGCCGCATGCGTTATCTTGGAGCAATGGTTACAGTATTCGGAGTAGTTTGAGGATGGAACATTTCTTAGATGTTACCACATTAACGCGCGCATGCGCTTACGAGCTGTTTGATCGAGCACAATACTTTAAGCAAGCTGAAATTTATCCGAAATATCCACATATAGTGGTATTGAGTGTTTTTTATGAGGACAGTACTCGCACCCGTTTAAGTTTTGATTTGGCGGCAAAAAAACTCGGATTGACGTTGCTTCACTTAGATCCAAGACGTTCAGCTGGAACCAAGGGTGAGTCGATGCTTGATATGCTACAAACAGTTGCGGCGATGGGTATTCATATTTTGGTGATGCGCCACTCATCGGATGATGTGTTTGAAGCGTTAAAAGGTTCAATGCCCAGTACATTGCAGTTAGTCAATGCAGGCGCTGGGATGTTTGCGCATCCAACGCAGGCAATGCTTGATGTCATGACAATGCTTGAGGCGGGTGTTGACTTACCAAATGCTAAAATTGCAGTAGTTGGAGATATTTTACATTCTCGAGTTTTCGGATCTTTGCAAAGACTTTGTGCCATTTTGGGCGTGGGAGACCTGGTATTTACAGGGCCTTCAGCATGGTTGCCTGAAGCAGTGGAATATGGTCGTACAACACATAGTTTGTCAGAGGCGCTCGCAGATGCGGATGTGGTGGTGACATTGCGTGTGCAGCGGGAGCGTTTCACAAAAGAGGAAAGTCTCGATTTTGAGGCGTATCATAGCCAATATGCAATTACCCAAAAAGCGCTACAGCATGCTAAAAAAAATGCGTTAGTGATGCATCCGGGGCCTATAAATCGAGGTGTTGAAATTGATGCAGATGTTGCAGATGGCCCTCAGTCTTGCATTTTAAAACAAATTCAAAATGGTGTGTTCATTCGTATGGCAATTCTTGAGGCACTGGCTCAAAATCTTTAAGGGGTTAAGTATTATCCTAACCTCATGTATGGATAACTGTACATCAATCACCCTTCATTTCATCTACGTTTATGGCTGGCTTATTTAGACGTTAAACAGATGCAACTAAGGCACCTACACTGTTCACTCAAAAATGAGTTGGGCTGTGATGATGCGCTTAGCAATTGTGCCAAATTAGGTTTTCTTAGCCAGAACTCAGGCTATCCTATACCTGTGGTATTGAGTACTTGCTTATAGGAAAGCGCTTGTTTTAGGTCAATTTTATTAACAGATCCACGTGCTTCCATATCAGCAATGGTACGTGCAATCTTAAGCAAGCGGTGAAATGCGCGTGCTGAGAGTTTGAGCTGGCTTAGCACTTGATTTAAAAAGTCGTGCTCTTGTGTTGCAAGGTTACAGATAGCCTCACATGCTTTAGCACTTAACTCGGCATTGAGCATGCCTTGGCGCTGAATTTGATAATCGCGAATTTTTTTGATGTTTTCTCTTAGGCCTGGGCTTTCTTGTGTAGTACTGGTGTTGGGTTTAATGAGCTCTTCCTGCGTCAGTGCCTGCACAGTAACTTGCATATCAATACGGTCGAGCAGAGGCCCCGACAGCTTTGCTAAGTAGCGATTAATACGTTCGGGTGTGCAGACACACAACCTATGTGGGTTACCTACATGCCCACATGGACAAGGATTCATTGCTGCAATCAGTTGGAATTTTGCGGGGAACTCTGCATGTGCTGCAGCGCGTGAAATGCAGACATATCCTGACTCAATGGGTTCTCGCAGCGTTTCGAGCACATGTCGGCTAAATTCTGGCAGTTCGTCCAGGAATAATACGCCATGATGTGCCAGTGATATTTCACCGGGCTTAGGAGGGTTGCCACCACCGACAAGTGCAACCGGAGAAGAGGTGTGGTGTGGGGCACGAAAAGGGGGTTCATGCCACTTGTGTGTGGGTGAGAGGCGACCTCGGGTCGAGTGAATAGCTGCAGTTTCAAGGGCTTCAGTTTGACTGAGCTCAGGGAGCAGGGTAGTGAAACGCTTTGCAAGCATGGTTTTTCCACTACCAGGAGGCCCTGATAATAAGAGACTGTGTCCGCCGGCTGCAGCAATTTCGAAGGCACGCTTAGCAAAATGTTGCCCTTTCACATCAGACCAGTCTCGTGTTTGTTCTAATGGTGGTTCGATGGGAAACTCGGGTATTGGAGCAAGTAACTCCCCGTGGCAGAGTGTATGACAGAGTTCGCGCAAATTATTTGCAGTGAAAAGCGCATTATAGTTTGCGACATGTGCTTCTTTTGCATTAGCACTTGCAATCACCAAAGGTTGATTTGCTTGACGTGCTGCAAGTACCACAGGAATAATGCTAGATATGCCTCGAAGCTCACCATTTAGGGCAAGTTCAGCAATAAACTCATGAGAGGCAAGTGGTGCTGTTGGGATTTGTCCTGAGGCCGCTAAAATACCAAGTGCAATGGGTACATCAAACCCACTGCCACTCTTGGGTAAGTTGGCAGGCGCGAGGTTAACAGTGATGCGTCGGCTTGGAAACTCAAATTGGCTGTTTAAAATGGCACTTCGGACGCGGTCTTTGCTTTCTCTGACGGCTGTTTCAGCAAGGCCTACAATGGTAAACGCGGGGAGTCCGCGAGAGAGATGAACTTCCACAGCAACAGGTTGTGCGTGAATTCCAAGCGTGCTGCGTGTTTTAGCAATAGCGAGGCTCATGGATGGTGCTCCTTGGTTGTGTTGGACAAATGCACCTGATATCCATCGAAGGCGCTTGTGTACAATAGCTGATTTTAACCAAGGAGGCTAGGAGTTCCTTATTCACTCAAATGAGGAACTCTCTAAAATTTTTTGAGGTTGAAGGGGGTTTCAATTCCTTTTTTCACTTAGAAAAGTAGTGAGCTGTTGCTCTAAGGCTTCCACTTTTTCACGTGTTCTTGCGAGCACCTTTACTTGTGCATCAAACTCTTCGCGCGTAACTAAATCCAATTGAGCAAGACCTGCCTGTAGGATAGCTTTAAAGCTATCTCGCACTTCAGATTCAATTTGCCCAAAGCCTGCGGGTAGGGCTGAGCATAACTTCTGGGCGAGTGTATCGAGTTGTTCGGTGTTAAACATGAGTGCTTTCTCCAATTTGACTAATAAAAACCCACTCATCGGGGGTGATGGGTAAAATAGAGAGCCGGTTACCTTTCTGCAGCAGCTGCATGGACTGTAACTCGGGTTGTTTACGTAGTGTATCCAATGAAATTAATTGTCTGAATTCATGCTCAAAACGAACATCTACCATAAACCAACGTGGTTTTTCCAGTGTGCTTTTAGGGTCTGGGTGGTCACTTTGAGGATCAAATGCCGTATGGTCAGGATAAGCGGTTTGAACAACAGTCATTGTTCCTACAATGCCTGGAGGAGTGCAACTTGAATGATAAAAAAAAGCTTTATCGCCAACTTTCATATCATCGCGCATGAAGTTACGTGCCTGATAATTGCGGATACCATCCCAGTGTGTGGTTTGGTTGGGAGACTTTTTTAAGTCTTCCAGACTAAAACATGAGGGTTCGGATTTAAATAGCCAATAACGGGTCATCGGGTGCTCCAATAAGTATTTTTTTCTGTCACAACGCCAGTTAGGGGGATATCCCAAGGTTCTGCTGTGAGTAAAGGTTGACGTTGAAACTCATAAGCAGCACCTAGCAAACAGGCGGCTTTTTCATGGGCAAGTGTACGATCGTAATAGCCGGCTCCTCGTCCAAGGCGGGTGCCATGTGTGTCAAAGGCGACGAGCGGAAGCAACATGAGGTCGAGGGCTTTTGGTACGATTGCATATTGATGTGGTACATCAGGCTCCGGCACTTGAAGTGTATTTACTTTTTGCGGTGTGCTGGAGGTGGCTGGTAAGAAAATTAAGTCTCGTGTGTCTGAACGCATGACGGGCATGTAGCATGTTTTGCCCGCTTTTTCGGCTAACTGCCAGAGTGGGCACAGGTCAATTTCGCCACCGACTGCGTGATACAGCGCAATCTTCTGTGCTTTTTGGTAGACCATAAGTGATGCGACGCGCATGCAGAGTGTCTTTGAGGCTGTTTCTTGTTCTTTTGCTGTAAGTGCGGCACGCTTAGCAAGGCATGTACGGCGTATTGTGGTTTTATCAGGAGTATGCATTAGGCTGAAGCGTATGTGCGAAGTAAAGCATTATTGCGTGGATATGAATGAAGTGCAATATCATAATAAAACCTTAAGTTTTGTGCGTTAGTATGGTACAAAATTAATACAGGGGCGCTGTAATGGCAGATAGCACAAGCTTGATTCTGGGGGGGCTCGATGCTTTAGACGCTAAAGCTTCGTCTGTTCAACATACTTCTGGCCATGAAGAAGTGATGGCTGAAAAAAAAACACCCGAGAAGGCGCTTGAGGTAGCGCAGGTATTGACGGATATGCCAAGGTTAGTCGCAGGATGCATGCCTACTTCTGAGTCCAAAAAGGAAGAGGCGCCTGGCTGATAAAGCGCAACCCTTAATTGCAATTGTTTAAATCTCCAGTATACAATGAATTATTGGACAGGATTGCATGGGGTGTGTATGGCGAGTAATTTTTCTGCAACCGCGCACTGGCGTGACTCAGCAAGAAATGCACGCTTTTTTATGGTTGATGCACGAGCGGCTTTCCCTATTTTTTTCTTTTTAATGCATATCCGTGTTTGGACGGGCATTTTAGTGCTCGTTTCAGCCTTTTTCTTTGGTATTATTGAGCGTTATGGATATACCTTGCCAGTTTTTCTTCGATGGCTGCGTACTTTTTTGGCTGGGCATATAAAATCTTCTCGACCTTGGTGGACGTAATATGAGCTTAGATATTTCTAAGGGGATGGTACTTATCGCGTCTAAAATGCGCGCTAAGTTTATGTTGAATAACCACCCCATAAAATATGAAGACGTGTTTGCGCCCACAGGGTTGTTGCCAGCTATTGTGCGACGGGCTGACCAATTAAGCTCACTGTGTCTTGGATATGGACTTGGCGCATCTTTTGAGGATGCTGAAGGCGCTCTTTTAGGAACTCGGGTTTTGTTTGATGAAGTGACACCAAATGCGCTTCGGTTGTTGTGTTTAACTGATGTGGTGAATGAGTTAATCCAGGGCGCTCCAAGCGTTGATAATACGCCACTTGACGAGTTAATGTATGATTAACTTGTTTTTTAGCAACTAGACCTCTTTTTTTTGCCCACAGTGTAAAGAAAACGAAAATAAATGCCTTTTTAAGCTTCCCTTAAGCTATATTTTGTACTCTTACTAGTATATTATGTATTTATAAAGTGCACGTTGATTATATTTTTAGCTGCACGTTGTTTTAAGGGGTGCTGTTATGGACCACAAGTTTTTCTCTCAACCCGATTTGAGAAAGGCCATCGATGATGCCGCCAAAACGCGAGGTGTTGAGCGTGCTGATATAGAAAAGTTATTCCAAGATGTGCGTAAGCATGTTGTACTTCCGTTACAAACCCTCAATAAGAATCGCCCGGGGAACAAAAATACCGAACAGGCACTTGGTGAAGTATTAAACTTGTGTGAGACACTTAAAACTGCGATGATAGCGCCATCAACAGGGCAGTCTATTGATGCAGCTGACACAGGTGTTTCTCATACTGCAACGCCTGGTGCTTAAGTCGAAGCCAGTATGAATTTGATTTGGTTTGCTATAATTTGAAAATCATGAGAAAAAATAAATTATCGGACCAACAAATCGATGCAGTTTTGACTGCTTTTAAAGATGCCCTTGAACATGGGCCTTGGGCGACTTCTGCCTTGCTACGTGTTTTGGGTAAAAAGCTACAAAGTATCTATGATGCATTTGAGGCTGATGTGGGTTCCCAAAAAGAAGCTGCGTCCAAAAAAGAGTCAGAGCATCATTCTCGAAGGAGCCTTGCTGAAGGGCAACAAGAGGTCTTTGTTGCACTCTATTCTTCTGATGGGAGTAATTTAAAATCATGGGAGCAAATTTTAATTAATTTGCCACGACAGATGATTTCGCGTCCTATCTATGAAAACGAAGAAGAAATAAAAAAAGCAATACGTTCTCGCGATAATTCGGTGAATGAAGGGTATGTTGCAGTTTACATTGATACACGCAGTATTTTAGCGTTTCCAGCGGATAGGGTCCCTAAAGATAAGCTAGGGACAGCACTTTTGAGTCTAAAAGATAAGTCATTGTCACTTAATCACATTATTCGTTTTGTACATAAGAGCGGTGTTTATACGTATTCACGTGGGCGTCTTATCCAAGATGTGTCGCCAAATGAAGAATCATAGTCGCATCAAAAAGAAAGTGAGTATATACTAAAAGCTAACTGTATTGCCTTCTGAGTGCAGAAAAATATATGGCAGGACAACAACAACAACAATCAGGTGATAATTCCTTAGCACCGGTTTGGATTACGCTACTGCTATTTTTGACAGCCTTTTTAATATGGCATTTTGGGCATCGTTATATTGTTTCTTTTGTATTTTTCTTAAATATCCTCCAGGCAAAGTTAATCGGACTCGTGTTGGGTGGTTCAACTTTGCAGCAAGAAGTGATGCTGATGCAAACCGTTGATCCACAAGACATTGATTGGGGGGACCTGGTTGAGTTGACTAACCGTGTTGGCGAATACATGCGTTATCCGATTGCAGCCATACTCGTTTTTATGGCATTTTTTCTGTACAAATCGAATGTCACGTTAAGATTCAAAAAAACGCATAATATGAATTCTCTTAAAACACAAGAACAGGCAAACTGGCCTTGTATTATTCCTGCTGTTAAACAACTAGACTTGGTATCTCAGGATGTGAATAAGGGGCCGTGGGCTATGGCTCTAACGCCAATGGAGTTTGCGCGAAAGTACAAACTATTACGCAAAGAAGATGCTATTTTAGATAATCCTATGCCAGGACAAGAAATGACAGCTGGTATAAAGAGGGGGGATGCTAAGCGTGTATTTACATTGCAGTTGGGTCCTTACTTTGAAGATTTTTCAAGTTGCTCCCCGCAACTTCGTGCAATGGCTGCGGTGTTTATGGCACGAATGAATCGTGACCGAGAGGCTGCTGATTTAATTTTAAAAACGTTAGATAGGACATATGCTGATGGAAAGCCTGATTACTCGGTGGCGAATCCAACACTTGAGAAATATAAAAATACGGAACTGGTGCAAGAGATAGTCCAAAAGCATGCATATCAATTGACGGTTATTGCGGAATTATTACTTGCTGCGCGTGATGATGGCGTGGTTCCGAGCGCTGAATTTTTGTGGCTAAAAGTGATAGACAGGCGGCTGTGGTATATGCTGAATAGTGTGGGTCGGCAAACACCCTATTCTGAGGTGGGTGGTCCTTTTGCGCATTGGAGAGCGGAGCAGGTAATGGGACGTCGTTCATTGACACCGATGATTGATGAGGCAATTAGAGCACTTGAAATTGCAGTAAAAGAAGTGTTGCTGTCACCGAAGCAGCTAAAGGAGCTAGAATCATGAGACGGGGTGTTGAGGCGCGTCATGAGGTTGATCCTACTCGGCTTTTACGGGATACCCGGACGCCGGGTGAGCGCTTTATTGAGTTCCTCTCTAACTCATCCAATGTGGCTATTTTGTTGATAACATTGGCTGTGATTGGTTATGTTTTTCCTGTGTTTGGAATATTTGGACTAATACTCGGTATAAGTGTCTATTTCTTTACATCCTCACGCAAACAAAAATTACCGTTTCGCTTGCCCAAAGTAGCACAAACGAAGGATTATAATGATTTAATTCCAGGTATTAAAAAGCCTTACATGGCCCGCGGGATTACCTATTTTGGCAACGATATTAAAAATGGTGAGGAGCTTTGGTTTGCTAATGAAGATATGCGAACTCATGCACTCATTTTTGGTTCTACAGGGAGTGGTAAAACAGAAGCATTGGTTTCTATTGCATATAATGCGCTGGTGCAAGGTAGTGGCTTTATTTATGTGGATGGGAAAGGAGATAACTCTCTCTATGCAAAAGTCTTTTCTATGGTACGCAGCATGGGGCGAGAGGATGATTTACTACTGATTAATTTCATGACGGGAGCACGTGATATCGTTGGACCTCAGAAGACCCGGTTGTCGAATACGTTGAATCCTTTTTGTCAGGGCTCATCGAGTATGTTAACGCAGTTGGTTGTCAACTTGATGGGGAGTTCGAGTCAGTCGTCTGACGGGGATATGTGGAAGGGGCGTGCAATTGCATTTGTGGAAGCTTTAATGCGATTGCTTGTATATATGCGCGATGAAGGGGCTATTTTATTAGATGCCAATAATATTCGAAATTATTTTGATATACAGCGGCTTGAATCAATTGTGATTGATAAAGTCTTTCCTCGAGATGATCAAGAAAGTGTTAATATTGAATCTATTCCCAAACTTGTGACCGATCCGCTTCGAAATTATTTGATGACATTGCCAGGTTATAACAAAGAGAAAAAAGGGAAACAAGTTTCGCAAGTACTTGAACAACATGGTTTTATCACGATGCAGTTGGTTCGAAGTTTTTCTTCGTTGGCAGATACGTATGGGCATATTATTCGAACTAACTTAGCGGAAGTAGACTTTAAAGATGTTGTGCTAAACAGGCGCATTTTAGTGGTTCTTTTGCCCGCCCTGGAAAAATCTCCTGATGAGCTTGCAAACTTAGGCAAAATTATTGTGGCGTCACTTAAGGCAATGATGGCAGCAGGGTTGGGGGATGAAGTAGAGGGTGAGTATCGAGATGTTATTGAAAGAAAACCAACGACTGCGCCAACACCTTATATGTGTATTTTAGATGAGTATGGTTACTATGCTGTGCAGGGATTTGCTGTGGTACCAGCACAAGCACGTTCGCTTGGTTTTTCTGCTATTTTTGCAGGGCAGGATTTACCAGCATTTCAGAAGACCTCGAAGGAAGAAGCGGCATCTATTGGTGCGAATACTAATATTAAAGTGTGTATGAAGCTTGAGGATCCAACAGAAACTTGGGATTTCTTTACAAAAACAGCTGGTGAGGCTTATGTAACAAAAGTAGATTCGTTTCAAACAAAAGATACTAGTGTCGCTAATACCTATCAGGATACAAAAAGCTCTTCGTTTGAGCGGCGTGCGCGGATTGACTTACTTGATTTAAAAGAGCAAACGGAAGGTGAGGCGCATATTTTCTTTCGCTCACAGGTCATTCGAGCCAGAATGTTTTATGCCAATCCAAAGCCTGTAGCACGCCTTAAAGTCAATCAGTTTTTGAAGGTAGAGCCGCCGTCTGATGCTTATCTGGCAAAGTTACAAGAGCAAGCAAAGCTATTTCAGTCAGTGCTTGACGGTGGAGACATAACAATTCAGAGCACCTCCAATGATAAAGATGATGAAATTCCACAAGTTGCAGCATTACTGCGTGCAGCTGAAGATGCTGATCCTATGGAGCGAGGCGTTTCTGCATTACTTGCATTTCATAAACGTAATGAACCAGAAGAGGTAGAAGTACTCTTTGATGAAACACCGGTTGAGAATATCACAATATTTAGTGCGTTACGTGAATTACCAGCAGGGACACCACCTGTTTTGGTGCCGGATGTTGCAGCATTTTCAGAGCCCTTGTTGCCGATTCAAGAGGTAAGAGATCACTTAATTAACATTGGACGGCTATCAGGAGAAAAAGATAAATTGGCGGGTGCTGTTGCAAATGAAGTCGTGAAAGATTTACAAATGGCAACGCATTATCCCCCTGAGTATCATGTGCTGATACAAGCACCAGAATTGGCTGAGTCAGTGCAAACCCTTGTGAAGCATATTAATACAGCACGAGATACTGCTAAAAAGAAATAAGCGTTTGTCTTTGGCGTTTAGAGTGGCGAATGATTCAAAAAATCATTCACGGATTTTTATTCAGCAGTCCTTGGGTATTTTGAAAATAACATGCTTCTCTCGTTGCCAGAAGAAAGGGCTTTTGAGGTATATACTTTAGAGCAAACCGTTCACTGCTCTAGGATATCTCTGTACACGACAGGTTTTTTGTCATGTACAGAGATAGGATACATTGATGTGCTGCTCTAGCTTTGTAACTGTGAAGTCAGGCCATAAAATGAGCAAATAAAACTTAAATTGCATTTAAACTGAGAGGGTGCTTGTCTCCTGCTTCGTTGTGTGTTTTTATGGTGAGTATATGGTGGCTAATGAGAGTTTAAATCTGTGTTGAGTCGATATTTCTTTGAAAGACTTGGCAAATTGTCTAACACTCTGACGTGGGGTGTTTTTGTGTTATTGGCTGCCTGTCAGTCAACGCCAACACCAAGTATTATTCGTGATGAGCCACGGTTACCCCAAGAAGTTGCGTTGGGAGACTCGGAGATTATTGCTTTAGAAAAACGCTTGTCAGAGCGAGGTGTGCAAATTATTTCGATTGGTCAAGATTATCTTTTAAGTATCTCGGCAGTCTCGCTTTTTGGCGACCAGTCACCACGGCTGACGTGGGAGTCATATGATGAGTTGAATGAAATCGCCTGTTACCTGCGACAGTTTCGTAAGGTCGGTGTGAATGTGACAGGTTATACAAGTCACTATGTTTCCTCGGAGCGTGAACATGCGTTGTCTTCGGCTCGTGCAGAGGCTGTTGCCAATTATTTGTGGTCTCAAGGAATAGAGGCGCGTTTGCTTTTTACACAAGGTATGGGGACAGATAAACCAATTGTCTCAATGGCACGAGGGGGAGATAAATCACCAAATGCGCGTATTGAAATTACTTTTAGGCGGGCTGTAGCTTAATTAGTACATATAGGAGACAGCATGCGGCGAGAAGTTTGGCGTTTATTGATTCGTTCTAAACGATTTTATGTGGGAACATTTCGGTTTGCTGAAAATATGCTTGTTTTGTCTTTGCTGATGAACGTATTATTGGGGGTGGGATTGTTTTACGTTTATTTGCATATGCCTGCGAGACAGTTCTTTGCAACCAACGGTGTTGTACCTCCAACCGAATTAACGGCGATGGATGAGCCAAATGAGACATCGGTACCGTTGCTTGCAGCTGACCCAGATATTAATGATGATGTGAAGTTAATACCAAAATAAAGAGAGGATTCCATGGCTGAAGACGCCTTAACTGCGGTTAAATTGAGGAATGCATTTTATCGTGATGGACAGCGTAAAATGATCTTTATTTTGTTGCTTTCGATTGCGGTTAACTTTCTGATGATTTCTCTGTTAATTTATTTACTAACGCATCCACCAAAGCCCAAGTATTTTGCAACCAGTATTAACGGTCGTATTACACCTTTGTTCGCTCTGGATGAGCCCAATCAATCAGACTCGGCTGTATTGCAATGGACAAATCAGGCTGCAATTGCGGCGTTTACATATAACTTTGTGAATTACAGGACTGAGCTACAAGCGTCGTCAGGTTTTTTTACTTCATCAGGCTGGACGCAATTTTTAAATGCCTTAGAAAGTTCTAATAACTTAGACGCAGTCAAAGCGAAAAAGTTGATTGTATCGGCTGTTGCAACCAGTGCACCAATTATTTTACAGAAAGGTGTACTCAACGGGCGGTATTCTTGGCGCATTCAGATGCCGATACTCGTGACATATCAAAGTGCGAGTGAGTTTTCGCAACAGCGTAATGTTGTAACAATCTTGGTGACGCGTATTTCTACTTTGAACTCGCCTCGAGGCATTGGGATTTCGCAGTTTGTCGTTGGACCCGCAGCCAGTGGAGCCGCAGCTTGATGAGTATCGTTAAAAGGCAAAAAAAGCTGTTCTATTTGCTCATGATAGGCAGTTTTTTGTTACCCGTTGTATCGTTTTGTGCAGGAAAAGAAGATTCTGCGCAGCAAGCGCTTGACCAACTGCGCATGTTGCAACAGCGTTTGGGCAATAAAGAGGATGTACCCAATCAGGAAGGTGTTTCTTCTGGTAGTTCCACTGCAGCGCAATCAAGTAAACCACCTTCAAGAAAAGAACGTGCGAGAAATCGTGCTTCAAAAGGCGTGGGCGGTAGTAGCGGAGTTATGAGTGTTTCAGATGAAACTTTGGTGAACGAACTTGCTTTTGATGAGGTGAAGAAACAATTATTTCCGTTGTCGCCCGAACAGACGATTAAAATCAAAAAGTTGTATCACGAAGATGAATATGCACAAGCAACTTCTCCTGAAACGCCCCCTAAGCCAACGGCTACTTCACAGTTTGTCAACTTATCACCAGGCTCAACTCCCCCTGTAATTCGTTTATCACAAGGGTTTGTATCGTCATTGGTTTTTCTTGACTCAACTGGCGCCCCTTGGCCTATTGCAGCGTATGATCTTGGGGACCCTAATGCATTTAATATTCAATGGGACAAAGTTAGCAATACCTTAATGATTCAGGCCAGTAAATTATATACATATGGTAATTTGGCAGTGCGTTTGCGAGGGCTTAATACACCGGTTATGTTAACCCTTATACCAGGACAGAAAGCGGTCGATTATCGCGTTGATTTGCGTGTGCAAGGGTATGGTCCAAATGCAAAACAGATGCCGATGGGGGCAAGTATTCCCCCTTCTGCAAGTGATGTTCTTTTACATGTGCTTGATGGGGTACCACCAGTAGGCAGTACGCGTTTAGTGATAAGTGGTGGAGATGCCCAAGGCTGGCTTTTAAATAACAAAATGTTCATTAGAACAAGCCTGACAATTTTGTCGCCTGGATGGATTGGTAGCATGACCAGTGCAGATGGTACGCATGCTTATGAAATGCATAAGTCGCCTGTGTTGCTTGTCTCATGGCATGGAAAAGTGATGCAGCTTAAGGTAGAAGGGTTATAACGCCATGGCCGGAAAAAAAGAAAATATAAAAGCGCTTTTCTCAAATACAAGAACACGTGTGATTATTGTATTTACGGTCGTTTTGTTGTTAGCGACGGTTGTCATAGGTATTTTTAAAATTAGGTCTTATAGTCAAGACCAATTAGGCTCTGCATCTAAAGTGAAGCGAGTGCCTGTGAGAATTACTTCCATTCCTGGTAGTCAAAACCAAACAGCGCAGTATGCAACCCTCCAAAATACACAAAATATAGAGCAAGCAGAAGCTGCAAAAAAAACTGGTGCAAGTGCTATTCCAACAATTATTAAAACTCAAGCATTTGGAGAGGGTGTTGATTTAATTGGCCCTCAGTATGGAGAAGGTGGTGTTGGGTTTGCAACGCTCTCACGTTCTAGTTTAGAAGGTGATGCAAAAAGTTTATGGATACAGCAACTAGATACCGACCGCTGTAGTAATGCTGCAATTAAAGATGTTGTTGATAAAGGTGCAACATTGTCGGATTTGAGGGAATCCTGTACTTGTTGTCAATTAAGGCAATATGGCTATACCTTGCCAGATCTAGATCCTGTGTGTGAATGTCCTCAGCTTAAAGCCGCAGGGTTTACAGCACGTGAAATGAAAGCAACTGGTTACACTGCTGGTCAGTTAAAACGTTGTGGTTTCTCCGCGTGTGAGGTACGTGGCGGAGGTTTTAATGCGCAGGACATGAAAGATGGTGGGTTTACTGATGGTGAGTTGAAAGGTGCTGGTTTCTCAGATGATTCTATTGAAGCTGCAGCTGGTCTGCCAGCAGGTATTGAGCTTGATGATGTACGTAGTGCTGGTTGTGATCCTGAAAAATTGGCGCGCTTGCGTGAGCGAGGCGTGAGTGCCGCGGCGATACAACGTATTAGTGGTTGTAGTGCTGCACAACTAAAGGCTGCTGGGTTTAGTGCGGATGAATTAAGACGCGCAGGATTTACTGCTGCAGACTTAAAAGCTGCTGGATTTAGTCCAGAAGAATTGAAGAAAGCAGGGTATAGTGCTCGTGATTTACTGAATGCAGGCTTTTCTCCACAAACCTTAAGTCAGGCAGGCTTTTCGGAGGAAGAGATTAAAAAAGGAACTGCTGCTTTGCCACCTGGTGTGACGATGTCACAATTGAAAAAAGCGGGTTGTTCTATCGAAACATTAAAGCGTGAGCGGCTTGCGGGTGTGAGTGCAGAGGCTATTCGCCAATCCGCAGGATGTAGTGCGGCAGCGCTTAAAGCTGCAGGCTTCACCGATGAAGATTTAAAACGCGCGGGGTTTAATCCAGCTGATGATAAAACGATTCGTGCGGCAGGGTGCGATCCGAAAAAATTAAGGGCGCTTCGTGCAACTGGTGTATCCGCCAAGAAAATCCATGAATTAAATGGTTGTAGTGCGGCACAATTAAAAGCGGCAGGCTTTGGTGCGAGGGAACTTGCCGATGCAGGCTTTACACCAGAAGAGCTTTTAAGCGCTGGTTTTGTACCCGATGCATTGAGGTTGTCTGGTGTTTCGCCTTTAAGTGAAGACATAATTCGTCAAGCAGGGTGCGATGAGGGGCAGTTGAAAGCATTACGTGAAAAAGGTATATCCGCGAAGCAGATTCACGAATTAAATGGTTGTAGTGCTGAGCAATTAAAAGCAGCAGGGTTTAGTGCAAAAGAGCTTGCTGATGCAGGTTTTACACCGGCCGAGCTTTTAACAGCAGGGTTTGATTCTGGAGCCTTGAATAGTGCAGGTTTGATTCCATCGAGTGTTATTGCTGCAGGTCGAGAGAAAGGATGCAATGTTGAAGAGTTGAAAGCAGCTAAGAAACTTGGGGTATCTGCGACCACTATTCGAGAAACACTTGGCTGTTCGGCAGATGCAATGCGAGCCGCAGGCTATACAGCACAAGAGTTGAAGGACGCAGGTTTTAGTGCAGCAGACCTTAGAAATGCAGGATTTAATCCGAAAGAACTTAAAGATGCAGGTTATTCTGCGCAAGAATTAAAAGATGCAGGTTATAGTGCGGCAAACCTTAAAAGTGCAGGATTTAGCCCGCAAGAATTAAGTAATGCAGGCTACTCTACTGATGCACTGAAGGCTGCAGGCGTGACAAATGCAGAGCTGAAGGCAATTGGTGCGCGTGATGATAGAAAAAAAGCTGCAGCAACGGCGGTAATTGGCACTGTAGCATCAGGAGCGGGTGCTACAGTTGGGGATGAGGCTGATAAGACAGCCATTACTAAGCTGCCTCCTATCCCATCGAACACTAAAAAAGATAAGGGCAGTAAAGGTGTTAGTTCGGATACGAAGCAACTGCAAGAACTTATGTCGCGGCAACAGAGTCATATTTCGGAACAACGCTACCAAGCGAAAGTGAAGCAATTAAGCGGAAGGATGATGTCCGCGGCAAGTCAGGCACTGCAAAGTTGGAAAAATGTACCGACACAAGTCTTTATTTTAGGTAGCGAAAAAGATGTAGATGAAGACTCGGGGGATGCTGGCGCAGGTGGTCTGCGCTCAAATAGAAAAGCTGTTCCTTCAGAAGAAGAAGTTGAAGCTGTAATGCCACCTAAAACAACCTTCATTAAGACAGGGGATATCTTATTCGCGGTCTTGGATACATCGGTAAATACAGACGAACCTGGTCCTATTCTTGCAACCATTGTGTCTGGAAAGTTAAAGGGGTCGAAATTAATCGGGAGCTTTACCTTGCCTGCAAATGCAAACAAAATGGTGGTAACTTTCAATACACTCTCGATGCGTGGCGCAGATAAGACCATTGGCATTAGTGCATATGCGATAGATCCTAATACAGCACGTACAGCACTTGCGAGTCGTGTGAATCATCATTACTTAATGCGATATGGTTCATTGTTTGCTTCTACATTTTTAGCAGGTTTTAGTAGTGCGATTCAGTCAGCAGATACGACTATTACCATTGGTGGTACAGGGGGAACAACAGATACAACTGTTCAGAATGGTATTAATCGTTCGTTGCTTGAAAATGCATTAATTGGTTTGGGTGAAGTCGGTAAAGCATGGTCTGAGACGGCACAAGAATTAATGAATCGACCCACGACCATTGAATTATTCTCTGGTACAGGGATGGGTGTCTTGTTTACACAGGATGTTCAAATAGCATAATAACTTTGGTGAGTAGGTGAGCTATGGCAGATGATGGTCAAAATAATAATAATGATGAATATCAATTTGCTGACCTTGATGCGTTAGGTATGGAGCAAGATGCTGCTTCTATGCCTGAAGATGAGTCTGTCGAAGGCAGTGAAGCTGGTATGTCTTCTTCACCAGGGCGAGGACGATTTGATAATCTAGACCCTCAAGTACTTAAAGTACTTCGGAATGGTGCGATTGCGGTTGGTGCTTTCATTCTTGTGTTTTTTATATACAAAGCAATTGGCTCTTTCTTTTCACCTAAATCATCAAAAAAAGAGGTGACACCTGTTGCAACCAAACCTCAAACGGTGCAAAAAACTACACAAACTCCGCTTCCTATACGTACTACGACTCCAGCACCAACTACGATAAGCACTGTAGCTACAGGTGATGTTGTAAAACTTAAGCAAGAGCAACAACGCATGGAGATACAATTATCAACGATGCGGACGCAAATGAGCACGATGGCTCAAAATATGAGTGATATGTCGGCTAAAATGGCGGATGTAAAACAAACTATGTTGGTGTTGAGTGAGCGGTTAGAGCAGCAATCTCAACAAATGGGGCGGTTGCAAACCATGAGTCGTGCAAGGCGTGTGGTATCCTCTAGGCCACCATCCACGCAAAAAAAATATGTGGCGCCCAAACCAAGTTATTCTATTCAGGCAATTATTCCGGGTCGTGCATGGCTAATGTCGAGCCAAGGCAAAACATTAACTGTGAGCCGAGGTTCGGTTGTTCCCGGTTACGGAGTAGTTAGATTAATTAATGCAAAAGTTGGGCGTGTGTTTACAAGCTCTGGACGAGTGATTCAATTTAGTCAATCAGATACTTAAAAGGTAGACTTATTGTGGATGATACGACAACAACAGTCCTAGTTAATTTAGCACATTCTTTGTTGCCAGTTCAGAATTTGATTACTGGTGCGGCTTATTTGATAGGAATTGCTTTTGCGTTAAAGGCCATCTACAGCTTAAAGGTTTATGGCGAGGCAAGAACGATGCAAGCCTCGAGCTCAAGCATTAAAGAGCCTGTTTTTTATCTTCTGATTGCAGGGATGCTTATTTATTTTCCAACTGGTTTTGAGGTGCTTATGAATACCACGTTTGGGTATTCAAGTGTGCTTTCTTACAATGATAGTGAGCTAGTGAGCTCTGCGTTTGGAGGAGATAGCGATTTAGGGAATGCTTTAGTCATTGTTTTTCAAACCATAGGGCTTTATGCATTTGTAAGGGGGTGGGTTTTAATTGCGCGTGCTTCTTCGCAAGGACAACCACCAGGGGGGACAGGCAAGGGGCTGATGCACGTATTTGGAGGGATATTGGCAGTGAATATTGTGGGAACGATAGAAATGATTAATAATACTCTTTTCGGTGGGTGATTATACTTGTAGACTAAAAAACTTAGTGATATTGAACAGGGGAGTTAATGTGAAAAATAAACTGAACGTGGTATTAGGGCACAAGCAGCATGTAATGGGGCTTTTTGCTGTGGGGCTCTTTATGGTTGCGGGTGCTGCTTCAGCAGGGAGCTTAACTTTAGGGGGCATGGCATCTTCTATTACGAGCTCCTTTGAAAGTTTGACAAAACTGATTACAGCCGCTTCTTACTTGGCTGGTTTGGGGTTTGCGATTGGTGCAATTATGAAGTTTAAGCAGCATAAAGATAACCCAACCCAAATTCCAATTGGTACGCCAATTGCGTTGGTATTTATTGCTGCAGCATTGCTCTTTATGCCATCTATTCTTGACGTCGCTGGTGCAACCATGTTTGGTAGCTCTGGTGGTGAAGTAGCAGGTCCTACTGGAACTGTATACGGCGAATCTAGCTAAGAGCATTTCTTATGGCCAAAGCTGATCCCGCGCCCATTCACTTGAAAGCTTCTGCGGGTGCTTGGCGGCTCTATTCCGCCAGGCAAGCAGACCCTCGATTTAAGGCGTTTGAGAAAAAGGTGTTTGAACGGGATCAGTACACGTGTCGGTTTTGTGGGTTTCAAGCCCATGTTTTACAAGAAGTTATTAATTTAGACGGTGATTACACGCACAATAAGATGGAGAACTTAGTTACTTCATGTTGCTTTTGTGCACAATGTTTTTTTATTGAATCGGTAGGTGTTGGTGGGTATGGAGGTGGCTCTTTAATTTACTTACCCGAGCTGTCTCAGTCTGAATTAAACAGCTTATGCCATGTACTTTTCTGCGCTATTACCAATGACACGGGATATAAAAGCACTGCTCAAAGTATTTATCGTAGTTTAAAGTTTCGAACACAACCAGTTGAAGAAAAGTTTGGGGAGGGTACGAGCGATCCGGCTATTTTTGGGCGCTTACTTATTGACTCAGGGTATGCAGAAGCTGAACAATCGGCACCTATTTTTCGTGATATGCGTCTTCTACCTTCTAGAGCAAAGTTCCGAAAGCAGATTGAGAGCTGGGCTGCAGGTGCATTAGAAGAAGTAGCAGGAAAGAAAAAACAAAAAGAATAACCTAGGGAATGAAGACACGCCCTAGTCCAACGTAAAATCTGGAGAGAAGGGATGGGGAGATGGGCTGAGTCATTTTTTGAAGGGGTTGATACTTTTTTTGCATGGTTGAGTACCTCTTTAAAGCAAACTACCGAGTCGTATTGTGATTTGGAGACCGCAGATTCACCCACAGTTTTGGTGAGTCATGATGGCTCGTTGCTGTCTGTCTTAGAAATTGATGGTGTGACAGCCTTACTCGGAGCAGATGAGTTTGGGCGCCTTATTGAAGGGTTGACCAATACTTTTCGTTCCCCTATGGGCCGCTCAGGGCATGCGCTGCAGGTTTACTTTGATCATGATAAGCAGAACATAAAACAAATTATTGAAGACATTTATGCCCCTGCCGCAGCAACAGCGAAGCGTATTAAGCTTGATTTAAACGATTTATTTGAAGAGCGTAGTAGTTTTTTAGGGCGCTATTGCGCAGCTGAAAAAGTCTATTTTGTATTGATAACGCGTCCTTTTAGTCTACCAGACGATCAATTAAGCGTTGCAAATAAAGCAAAACTTAAAATGCTAAAAGAAAAAAAGGCGCCATCTTTTAGGTATGCACAAACCATCTATGCTGCTGTGCCTGAGTTGCGTGATACACACGATGCTTATGTGCGCTCAATTACAAGTGATATTCAAACCCTTGGTCTTGTGTCTGAGGTGTTAGAAGTGCACGAAGCGATACGTGCCATTCGTATGACAGCAGATCCAGATTTTACAGCGGAAGATTGGCGTCCGACACTTCCTGGAGATGAAATTCCTGTTCGTGAAATAAATGCATTTGAGGGGGATGTCTCTGATTTATTATGGCCATCACTCGCACGCCAAGTGCTTCCGCGGGATGCAGAGATTATCGATAGGCGAACAGTACTAGTAGGTAATCGTTTATATTCCACAGTTTATATTGATTTATTTCCAAAAGATATTCGCCCCTTTGTCACATTGTTTGCCCGTATTTTACCAACACATGTCCCATGGCGTATTTCGTTCTTGATTGAGAGTGAGGGGTTAACAACGGTTAAACTTAAAGGGTTATTAGCAGCTATCTTAACTTTTTCATCGGCACAGAATCGCCTTATTAGTGACTCGGTGAACTTATTGAAGTATTTACAAATTAATACAGATGAAGCTATTGTACGTTTAAGAGTAGTTGCAAGTACTTGGGCACCAGAAGGACAATTACCCTTGTTGCGTCGTCGTGCGTCAGAGCTTGCAAAGGCGATTCAGGGTTGGGGTTCTACGGATGTATCAGAGGTTTGCGGTGATCCTTTTGCAGGGTTTGCGGCAAACATGCCGGCATTGACAACCAATAGCCCAGCGGTTGCAGCGATAGCACCTCTTTCAGATGTGATAACGATGTTACCGGTCACACGTCCCGCTTCTCCCTGGAAGACAGGTGCATTGCTACTTCGTTCGCCTGATGGAAAATTATGGCCTTTTCAACCAGGTTCAAACCAACAGACTACTTGGATTGATTTAGTGTACGCTCGTCCTGGTTCGGGTAAGTCTGTTTTATCTAATGCGCAAAACTTAGCACTTTGCATGTCGGGTGGTATCATGCGCTTGCCACGTATTGCCATTATTGATATTGGTCCATCGAGTAGTGGATTGATTTCGCTATTGCAAGAGGCATTACCTGCAGATCAGCGACACCTAGTGGCGTACCATCGCTTACGTATGTTGCCAGAATACTCGATTAATCCGTTTGATACACAGTTAGGCTCTCGTTTTCCGGCACCGTCGGAACGTTCTTTTTTGGTAAATTTCTTAACCTTACTAACAACGCCACTAGGTACAGAAAAACCATATGATGGAATGCCTGATTTGGCGGGGATGGTGGTGGATGAGCTTTATAAAGGGCTCTCGGATGAAAACAACCCAGCGCCTTATGCTCCAGGAGTCGAAGAATTAATTGATGGTATTTTGGAAGAGATTGGGTTTGTACGTGATGCGAAGTCAACTTGGTGGGAAGTGACAGATGCGCTTTTTTCTGCAGGCTTCACGCATGAGGCTCACTTGGCACAACGTTATGCCATGCCACTACTTGCTGATGCGGCATCGATTTGTCGGACACCATCGATTGAAGATTTATATGAAAAAGTCACGGCACCTACGGGTGAGTCATTAATTGCCGCTTTCTCAAGAATGATTTCGAGTGCGGTACGTGAATATCCTATTTTATCTCGCGTAACAGCATTTGATATTGGGGATGCAAGGGTTGTTTCTCTCGATTTAGATGAGGTGGCTAAAAGTGGTGGGGAGGCAGCTGATAGACGTACTTCAGTCATGTACATGCTTGCACGTTATGTGCTTGCAAGGCACTACTATTTAACTGAGCAGAGTTTGAGTAATATTCTTGAACAATATCACCCATACCACGCTGAGCGTATTCGTGAGATCAGAGAAGATCCGAAGCGGATTGTATATGATGAGTTTCACCGCACGGCAAGTTCTGCAGCAGTCCGAGAGCAAGTGATTATTGATATGCGGGAAGGTCGAAAGTGGAATGTTCAAATTTCTTTACTGTCACAATCACTTGATGATTTTGACGCCGTGATGGTTGAGTTTGCGACTTCTGTTTTTATTATGGATGCAGGTCCCGCACAAACTATTAACAAAACCAGCAAAATTTTTGGGCTATCAGAAACAGCTAAAACTGCGTTGCGCACACGTGTACATGGGCCGCGTGAGGGGGGCGGAACCTTTTTGGCACAATTCTCAACTAAGCAAGGAGTGAGTGTGCAGTTGCTAACATTGACACTTGGGCCAATTGAGTTATGGGCATTTAGTACAACCGCTGAGGATGCTGCCGTCCGAAACCAATTATATCGACAATTAGGTCCTTCAGAGGCACGACGTTTCTTAGCTTTATTGTTCCCCAATGGTTCAATTACAAAAGAGCTTACTGAGCGCTTGAATAACTTGAAAGAAGAGGGCGGTTTGATTGAAGAAGAAAATAAATCGAGCGCAATGGATGAGTTGGTTGAGGATATTCTAGCAACTTATGCACGTGACCCTTATAGTAAGCGCTTGGAGAAAGCGCGTGCAGGTGTTTAAGATGTATGCCCATTGAAAAAGAGAGAGGGGGAGTGAGGCTTCCCCCTGTAAAACGCTGTTAAGCACCAATAGCAGGCCCTGAAGTTGTTGGTGGTTCAGGAGGCAGTCCTAATTCTGCACGCTCTGCATTCAGTACTTTTTTCATTTGGTTTTGCATCGCCTCACGTTCTTCAAGTGTTTTAGGGCCTAGCTGTTGCTGTATGCTTTGGGTTAAACCTGCCAACTCTTTTGAGACGTCCACATGGCTTTCTTCTGATTTTTGATGTACAAAAGGAGACTCAACGATTGTTTTATGGATATCTTTAGGGTCTACCTTGTTACCCTTTGCAGTAATAGTGATTTCATCGGGGTTATAGCCAATTTCAATAGCAGCGTCATAGGCTTCTTGTATAAGTTGTTTTTCCATAGCTGGGTTTGAATGGTTTATGTCTGTGATAATGGTAGAGGCACCTGTACCACGCACCAATGCTGCTTGAAACAGTAAGTCTGCCTTAGTGTTGTGGCGTGCATTAGTGTAGTAGCCACGATTACTGATTAGGCCCGGAAATTTGATTGAAAAGGTGAGCTGATCGTTCGTGCTTTTTCCAACTTCAATGCCTTGGCCAGACGGTGTGCGAATACCTCCGGCTTGCCCAATTTTTTTTGTATCTTTTTCTTTTATAGCAGTGTGTAACTGCTTAATTTTAAGCTGCATATCGCCTGTCATTAGCGAGGTATAGTCAGAAGAGGGCTTGCTGAAGAAAGTTTGTTGCTGCAAGCGTCTTTGTGCACACTCTGATGCTGCTAACCAGCCGATTAAATCACGTTCTCGTTGCGCTGCAACTTGCAGGGCATTAACAGTGCTATTTAAGTCATCTTCAAACTTTTTACGTGCATCTTTTTGTGCGGCCTGAAGCTCTTTCGCGAGGGCATCAACATCTATTGCCTCAGGTCCTTCTGGAGCGGCAGCAGCATTAACTGGCTCTTTTGTATCCTTGTAGACTTCAACCTCTTCTTCTTCATAGATAGTTTCGTATTCGTCTTCATCGTTTTCATGGGGAGGAGTTACTGTTTCTTTACCCTTTTCGTCTGACTCTGGTGAGGACTTTTGGGGAGGGGGTGCCTTTTTGGCTGTGGCTGCAGCTTCCCCTGCTGCCTTTTTGATAGTTTCTTTTTGTTTTCGCTGAGCGATGTTGAATTGTTTTATTTTTTCTCTATAAGCCTCATTTTTATCTCGTCTTGTGAGTGCTTCTGTGCGCTCTTCCACTCCAATTTGAGCCCTTTCTGCTCGACTCAATGCTTCTAGAGGATCTCTTCTTAGTTCATTTTTTTTGTCATGAACCTTTGTTTTTTCGCCTACGAGCTTTTGGTCTATGAGTGCGTTAATTTCGCTTTCTAATGCATTCCTCAGAGCTTCGGGTGGATGATTATAGTCGGTCACCTTTATGTTGAGGCTTTTTGAGAGGTCTCGGAGGCGTTGCTGCCTATCTTGGTCTGTAAAAAATGGTCCTAAACTTGTTTTATAATCAGCAATGGCTTGATCTAACTGTAACTGTAATGAAGTAATTTCCCTTTCAGTGATTGGGGCATGAGGTGCTGGGAGTCTTTTTCTTGCTTGAAGCGTGGCTTCTAAGTTTAGAATGCGTTCAACTATTTCAATTCTTGCTGCAACCTCATGCATGTTTGTGCTTGCATCTAGAAAGAAGTTTAAATCTTTTGCTGCTAAAAGCGGAGAGGGAGGTGGTGGTGGTGTTGGACGAGATTGGTTTTCTTCCTTATCAGGCCTCTCAAGGACAAGGGGTTCGGGAATGATAGGAATATCTAGCTCTTTGGCGGGCTTAGCTTTTTTGACCTGCTTAGGCACAAGCTTTTTAACGACTTCTGTTTCTCTTGCGGGATCTTTGTGCGCGAGTGTTGCGAGTTTTCTAAATAAAGGCTGGGTAAAGTCATCGGCCTGCTCTAAGAGCTTCACTTTTTCAGCCTGTGCATGTTCTACGAAATTGCTTGGGTGGACGGCTGTAGGTGTTTTTCCAGGAACACTTTTATCATAAGCCAATGCACTTTTTTGAATGGGTTCTTGCATGGCTTTGAGTTGTTTTTTTAAATCATCTTTTTGAGCTGTTGTAAGGTTTTGACCATGTTTTTCGACAATTTCGCCAAATGCTTTCTTTTGTGCTTCAAAGTATTCGGTTACATGTGGGTTAAAGGCATTTTCACTCGATAGGCCAAGGCCACCATAATACTTTTGAAGGAGCTCTTCACGCACACGTGGTGAGAGGTCGTTCATTGCCTCCTCATTGTAAACGTATTTTCCGGCTTTGCGGAAAAAGTTTAAGGAGTTCCAAAAGTTTAGTGAGCCAAAAAAGCTATCATCGAATGTCATGGTCATAACCCTTATTGAAGTCGCGCAGTCAAGGACTCAATTGCGAAGCGTACACCCGTCTAAAACTATAACATATTTTACCAGGCAACGACGGCGGAGTCGCCAAAAAGATTGTTTGCCTTATCCTTTACTGCATCGGAATGCATAGCTTTTACAAATAGGGCGAGCTTTTCGCGTTTTGGGGTATCTATTTTTATGACAATTAAATTGGCATAAGGTGATGTTTTATCTTCCACCACTAAAGCGTCACGCATAGGGTTTAAGCCTGCGGGAATGGCAAAGGTTGTATTGATTACAGCGGCATCTACATCAGGCAAGATTCGAGGTAGTTGGGCTGCATCAAGCGTTTTGAAACGTAGTTTCTTAGGGTTCTTCTCAATGTCTTGGATGCTCGGGGTATCGGTTGTTTTGAGTGTGATAAGTCCTGTTTTTTCAAGGAGTTTTAATGCGCGCGCTTCATTGCTTGGGTCGTTTGGAATGGCAATGTGTGCATGTTCTGGAAGATCGGTTAAGGCTTTTATTTTGTTCGAATAAAGGCCTGCTGGAAATAAAAAAGTGCGTCCAATCGGCTCTAAGGTATAGCCGTGCGCTTTTTGGGCAGACTTAAGGTACGGAAGGTGTTGATAGACGTTGGCATCTAGGCTACCGTCTTGGAGTGCCTCATTTGGCAGGTTATAGTCGCTAAATTCAACCACACGGACATCAAGGCCATATTCGTCGTGTGCTACGGTTTGGGCAGCCCTGACTAAATCTGTTTCAGGACCTGCAATCGTGCCAATAATCAAGGTATTAGGAGCGCTTTGGTTAGGGTGGCAGGCAATCAGTGAGAGTAACATAGGTAGTAGAGAAATGAAGCGCATGTTAGCTGTTTCCTTGTGATAAGTGGGTGCTGAGTCTATCACCACTTGTTTGAATTAATTGCACAATAATAACCAAAATTAAAACAGTTGTAAGCATGACGCTTGTATTAAAACGCTGATAGCCATAACGAATGGCCAAATCGCCGAGTCCACCACCACCTACTGTGCCGGCCATTGCAGAATAGTTCACAAGGGTTGTTGCAGTGACTGTAAAGGCTTGAATGAGGGCTGCAAATGCTTCAGGTAGTAATACGTGACGAATAATTTGTCCTGTAGTTGCCCCCATTGCATGGGCTGCTTCAAATAAGCCTTTAGGAAGCGTTTGATAGGCGTTATCAACGAGTCGTGCAAAAAAAGGAGCTGCGCCAAGGGTTAGAGGAACAATGGCCGCATGCAGGCCAATAGATGTGCCGATAACAAACCGTGTGAAAGGAATTAAGGCAACAAGTAAGATAATAAAGGGGATAGAGCGTGTAAAGTTAATGATGCTACCAATAGTGCGATAAAGCAGGGGATGCGGTTTAATGGTGCGCGTTATAAACAAGCAAGTACCAAGAGGCAGACCTAGGATAGCTGCAAAAATACTACTCAAAAGGACCATATAAAGGGTTTCGCCTGTGGCGACGGCAATGTCATAAAGCATCACTGGTGACATATCCGAGGGTCTCCACGATTAAATGAAAAGGTTCGCAGTGCTTTAAAAAAGCTTGGTATTCGTCAGGGGTTGCATCGAGCTCAATGATAATAACACCACAGGTAACGCCATCAATTCGGTCAATGTTAGCGAGTAAAATATTAATATCGAGTTTTAGCTCGCGACTAATTTGACTAATAATCGGGCCGTTAACGGCCTCCCCTTGGAAAAAAATACGCAACAGTGGTTTATTATTGGCATGTTGTGAGAGGTTTTGTAGTAAGCAAGGTGGTAGTTCGGGCGAGAGTTGCGCACATAGTCGTTGCTTAGCAGGTGTTGAGGGGCGCAAAAAGAGAGTATTTAATGCAACAATATCAATGATGCGTCCAGCCTCCATTAAAGCAACGCGGTGTGCAAGCTGCTTTACAACATCCATTTCATGAGTAATGAGAATGATGGTGATACCATATTGGCGGTTAATTTTTTTAAGAAGCGCTAGAATTGCAGTTGTAGTTTCCGGATCGAGTGCAGATGTTGCCTCATCACATAGAAGCATTTTGGGCTCACTAGATAAAGCTCTTGCGATGGCAACGCGTTGCTTTTGGCCGCCACTTAAGTCTGCTGGATAAGCGACTGCTTTATGGGTTAACTCAACAAGCTCGAGCAATTCATTGACGCGCTTTTGAATGGTGTCGTGAGACGCGCCTTGAATACGCAGCGGCAGTGCTATGTTTTCAAATACCGTTTTTGCTTGCAGTAAATTAAAGTGCTGAAAAATCATGCCAATTTGATGACGTGCTTCACGTAAGGCCTCTGCGGAGAGTGTACAGATGTCTTGTCCATTCACCAACACTGTGCCAGAATCGGGGCGTTCAAGCAGATTCATACAGCGTAAGAGGGTGGATTTTCCAGCACCACTTTTACCGATGATACCAAAAATTTCACCCGCTTCGATAGACAAGTCAACGTTACACAAGGCGTGATGTTGTTGATAGTACTTGTTGAGGCCGGTGAGTGTAATCATGAGGTTTATCACTTAACAGGTTGATTGCGCGCTGCGCGATTTTAACGTGCTACTTTCGTGCTCCTTGTTATTCCTGCCTACGCAGGAATAACAGGAATGCCTTTACGAAAATAATAGAAAAGTATGCAGTATATCTAAATTTAATGATTTTCGATAGCGCTGGCTATGAGCTCTGGGCGATTCTTAAAATATTCAAGGGCCTCTGGGTTTTCAAGGGAGGCTAAGTTTTGAATGGGTTCGCCCTGGACTGCTTGACGTGCAGCTACTTCAACAATTTTTCCATTGATGGTTCTTGGAATGTCGGGGACCTCTAAAATTTTGGAGGGGACGTGCCGTGGAGACGCTTCACTGCTAATGGTTTGACGAATTTTATTGCGCAAATTTTTGTCTAAGATTGCGCCCTTTTGTAATTTAACAAACAAAATAACACGAATGTCGTCTTGCCAGGGTTGCCCAATGACGATGCTTTCAAGGATTTCAGGTAAGTTTTCAAGTGGACGATAAATTTCGGCGGTGCCAATACGAACCCCGCCTGGGTTGAGGACAGCATCTGAGCGGCCATAAATGATGAGACCGCCATGCTCTGTGCGTTGAGCTAAGTCACCATGCGCCCATATACCTGGAAAGCGGTCAAAATAAGCGCGGCGGTATTTTTCACGTGTTTCATCATTCCAAAAAGCAACTGGCATCGATGGGAAAGCATGTGTGCAAACCAGTTCACCCGTTTCATGTGTAGGCGTTCCTGCTTCATCGAAGACCTGGACATCCATACCAAGCCCAAGGCACTGGAGTTCACCACGGTACACTGGGCTTATAGGATTTCCAAGTGCAAAGCACGAAACAATATCGGTGCCCCCTGAAATGGAACTAATTTGGACGCTTGAATTGATATGGTCACGCACAAAGTCATACTGCTGATGCAAGAGAGGAGAGCCCGTTGATAAAATCGTACGGAGCTTTGGGAGCTTAAAGTGCTCACGAGGTTTAACCCCTTTTTTCTCAACAGCAGCTAAAAAGCGAGCTCCTGTCCCAAAAACACTGACAGACTCGGATTCAAGCAGCTGAAAAATACGGTTCATTTTAGGAAACATAGGTGAGCCATCATATAAAACAAGGGTTGCACCAAGAGCAAGTCCTGAAACCATCCAGTTCCACATCATCCATCCACAGGTAGTATGAAAAAATAATGTATCGTTTTGGTTGAGGTCTGTGTGTAGACCTAATTCCTTAAAATGTTGCAGTAATGTGCCACCGGTGCTGTGTACAATGCATTTAGGCTGACCTGTTGTACCTGATGAAAACAGTATATACCATGGATGATTAAAAGGGTGTGGCTCGGCTTTAAAAGCCGTCCCGGGTTCTAAAAAGTCATTCCAGTGGTGGTGCTTTGCTGTGTGAGGTTTTAGTTGCGACGTATCGTCAGGTAGTACAGGGCATGTAATTACGTGCTTAATTGAGGGGATAGCACTCAGGAGATCATCTGTTTTGTCGCCGAGGTCGTAATGTCTACCATGGTAAGTGTAGCTATTGCAGATGAAGAGTACCTTGGGAGTAATTTGTGCCAGTCTGTCAACGGATGCTGCAACGCCAAAATCAGGTGAACAAGAAGACCAAATTGCGCCAATAGATGCCGCTGCAAGCATTGCGATAATGCTAAATTCGCTGTTAGGTAACATGCCTGCAACACGGTCTCCCGATTGAACGCCATGTTTTTTTAAACCCTCGGCGCAAGCAGCGACTTTTTCTTTCAACGCGTTATAACTTAAAACAGTTCGTGTGCCGGTCTCATTGATACTAATAAGCGCTGGATGGGTATCGTCTCTTCTGAGTAGATGTTCTGCGACATTGAGTGTTGCGCCATCAAACCAGGCGGCGTTCATCATATGTGGTGCTTGGTTAAAAATAGTGCGTGGTGGTGTTTTAAAGTCGACGTTAAAAAAGTGTGCCACGGCTTCCCAAAAATCTGCAGGATGCCGAATAGACCAAGTGTGAAGTGCTTGATAATGAGGGAGCTCTAATTCGTATTGTTTTTCGAGCGTTCGCATGAAGCGTATTATCGCGGTATGTTCGATATTTTGGGGTATCCAAACCGGTGTATTCATAAGCATTCCCTTTGCTGCATTGAGGGGAGTATGTGATAATTAAGGCCCTGGCTATTTTATACGGATGAACCAATGGAAGACAACAAGCAAAAAGCGCTGAATGCGGCTTTATCTCAGATTGAACGTCAATTTGGAAAAGGCTCGGTGATGCGAATGGGCGACGGAACAGCTGTTCGTGATATTGAGGCTATTTCAACGGGCTCTTTAGGGCTTGATATTGCTCTTGGAATAGGGGGATTACCCAAAGGGCGTATCATTGAAATTTATGGGCCTGAGTCATCAGGGAAAACAACACTTACGTTACAAGTGATTGCTGAGTGTCAGAAAAAAGGTGGCACGGCAGCTTTTGTGGATGCAGAGCATGCGCTTGACCCAACCTATGCGAAAAGATTGGGTGTGAATGTCGATGAACTTTTAATTTCACAACCTGATACTGGTGAGCAAGCGCTTGAAATTACCGATATGTTGGTGCGCTCAGCGGCTGTTGATGTCGTGGTGGTTGACTCGGTTGCAGCGCTAACTCCTAAAGCTGAAATTGAAGGTGATATGGGAGACGCTCATGTAGGTTTGCAAGCGCGACTCATGTCGCAAGCGTTAAGAAAACTGACCGCAAACATTAAACGCTCAAATACATTGGTGATTTTCATTAACCAAATTCGAATGAAAATTGGCGTGATGTTTGGTAACCCCGAAACAACGACTGGTGGTAATGCGCTGAAATTTTATGCTTCCGTACGTTTAGAGATTCGACGAACGGGTGCAATTAAAAAAGGAGAGGATGTCCTTGGAAATGAAACTCGCGTTAAGGTGGTCAAAAATAAAGTGGCGCCCCCCTTTAAACGTGCTGATTTTGATATTCTCTATAACGAAGGAATTTCGCGCGAAGGGGAAATTATACAGCTTGGTGTCGAGCTCGGACTGATTGAAAAGGCGGGCGCGTGGTATAGTTATAATCAAGCAAAAATTGGTCAAGGTAAAGACAATGTGCGGCAATATTTAAAAGAGAATCCGGATGTGTGTGCTGAGATTGAAGCACGTGTTCGGGAGGCTTATTTGAATGGTGCGGCTGTTAAGGACGCAGGTACTGTGGATGTTGAGACCGGCGAGCTGATGGATGCCTGAGGGCCTTGATGTGGCTGTGCGCTTGCTGTCGCAGCGAGAGCACAGCGCACATGAGCTTCGGCAAAAGTTAAAGCTGCGTGGTTTTTCAAACGATAAAATTGACGACATACTTGACACATGTTTGCAACTTGACTTACAAAGTGACACACGCTTTGCCGAGATGTTATGTCGTAGTCGTTTGAATCGTGGCTATGGCCCTTTGGTGATAAAACAGTTATTGCGCCAAGCAGGGGTGGAGCCTGCGGTGATTGACAGTGCGCTTGAAGCGCTAGATGCAGAGGTAGACTGGCTTTTAACGCTGCGCGCTGTGTGGCAGAAGAAATTTCGAGCCGACAGCGATACATCGGTGCGTGCCAGGCAAAAACAACAGCAATTTTTGAGGTATCGCGGGTTTTCTGAAGCGATGATTCGTGCGTTTTTTGAAACGTGCACAGACGAAAGTGAAACAGTGTGATTAGGTGCTTTGATGACAGTAATGAGTAGTGCGGCAATACGACAGGCTTTTTTAGATTATTTTAAAGATAAGCAACATGCGGTTGTACCGTCTGCACATCTCGTGCCTGAGAACGACCCAACCCTGCTTTTTGTGAATGCAGGCATGGTGCCTTTTAAAGAGACTTTTTTAGGTATAGAGAAGCGACCTTATACACGTGCTGTGAGTGTTCAGCGTTGTGTACGAGCTGGTGGCAAGCATAATGATCTCGATCAAGTTGGATACACCGCACGACACCACACTTTATTTGAAATGCTTGGCAACTTTAGTTTTGGTGACTACTTTAAGCGTGAAGCGATTCAATATGCATGGACTTTTTTAACAGACATTCTGAAGCTGCCCGCAGAAAAACTTTGGGTAACCGTGTATGAAAAAGATGATGAAGCGGCCAACATTTGGTTAGATGAAATGGGCGTGTCATCGGAGCGTTTTTCGCGTTGTGGCGATGAAGACAATTTTTGGTCGATGGGAGATACAGGCCCTTGTGGACCCTGTACCGAAATTTTTTATGACCATGGCCCATCAGTTGCAGGTGGCCCACCTGGCACACCAGACGCCGATGGAGATCGATATGTTGAAGTGTGGAATCTTGTGTTTATGCAGTATAACCGGGACGCAGATGGTACCTTACACCCGTTAGCGAAGCCTTCTATTGACACAGGGATGGGACTGGAACGTATTGCAGCCATTATGCAAGGTGTACACAGTAACTACGATACTGATATTTTTAAAACGTTAAAGCAAGCTATTTGTGATTTAAATGTCTCAGGTATAAACATTCCACTAGAGCATACCTCTCTAAACGTGATTGCAGACCATATTCGTGCAATTACTTTTTTAATGATTGATGGCATCTTGCCGAGTAATGAAGGACGGGGTTATGTGTTGCGGCGCATTATTCGTCGTGCGGTGAGGCATGGGCATCGCTTAAAACTTCCGATGCCTTTTTTAACCCACCTCATTGATACCTTAGTTGCTCTGATGGGTGATGCGTATCCCGCGCTTCAAATAAAAGCTGCTTCAATTGAAACGGCTTTATTAAAAGAAGAAGAGCAGTTTGCACAAACACTTGAGCATGGGCTTGGCTTGTTGAAAGAAGCATTGGAAGGGTTACAGGATAAAACATTACCCGGTGACATTGCATTCAAGCTTTACGATACCTATGGTTTTCCTTTGGATTTAACCGAAGATATTTTGCGTGAGCAGGGGATTTCGGTGGATGCAGCAGGATTTGATACATGTATGAAGAAGCAACGAGCACTATCTCAGTCGGCGCAAGCGTTTAAAGTCGATTATACAGCCATGCAGCCGTTTACAGAGCAATCTGTTTTTGAAGGATATACCAAAGAGATGCTTGAGAGCACAATTTTGGCTTTGCGAGCGGACGGTGTGCCAACAGATGTGTTAAAGCCTGGTACACGGGCATCGATTGTTTTGGATGCAACGCCCTTTTATGCTGAAAGTGGCGGACAGGTAGGAGATGTTGGCGAAATACGTGCATTATCGGGAGATGCGCTTTTTAAAGTTGATGATACGCAGCGTGTAGGAGATGCGATTGTTCATGAAGGTGAGTTATTAACAGGTACCTTAAAACTAAAGGAGCAGGTGTCTGCTGCACTGAACCTTAAAGCGCGAGAGGGTGCGCGCTTAAATCATACTGCAACCCACCTATTGCACGCAGCGCTAAAGCAACTGGTCAGTGACAAAATTGAGCAAAAAGGCTCGCTCGTAGATGTGGCGCGTGCTCGATTTGATTTTGCATGGGATAGCGCTCTTACTAAGGCACAATGCCTTCAAGTGGAAGACTGTGTGAATGCAGCGATTCGCGCGAATTACCCAGTTGAAACCGCTATTATGTCGATGGATGATGCAGTGAAGGCGGGGGCCGTGGCACTGTTTGGTGAAAAATATGGGGACAGTGTACGTGTTTTAACCATGGGAGCGTTTTCAAAAGAGCTTTGTGGTGGCACGCATGCGCGCCATACAGGAGATATTGGTTTATTTAAAATCACAGCAGAATATGGTGTGGCACGTGGTGTAAGGCGCCTTGAGTTTGTAACTGGAGAGCATGCACTGGGCTGGATGAGAGAACAGCTGGGACGGCTAGATAGCATGGCAGTACAGCTTAAAGTATCCGTTTTAGATGCACCTGAAAAATTGACACAATTATTAGATGAAAACAAACAACAAGTACGTACTTTGAACGAGCTACAAAAGCAACTTGTAGCGGATAAAAGCCATGCGTTGCTTTCTGAAGTTGAACAAATCGGTGACGTACATATGTTACTAAAACGTATGGATGGTGCAGGGCCTAAAGAGCTGCGTAAAATGCTCGACGAACTGAAATCTCGTATTGACTCTGTTGTGATTGTTTTAGTGGGTGTAGTGGATACCAAAATGCATGTCGTTGCGAGTGTGAGTAAGGCTTTACTTGCAACCAATATGGCGCCTAAAGCGAGCGCTTTTGTACAAGCACTGTGTGGTCGTGGCGGCGGGCGCGATGATATGGCTCAAGGGGGTGGTATGCTGCCGGATGATTTGTCCGATCGGATGGACGCAGCGCGCCAGCTGTTAATGAAGCACGATGGATGCTCTTTAGGCTCTTGATCTGGGTGATGGTGTTTCGCTTTGAATGTCTTGTGCGTCTATTTGGTGTGACTCTGGCATAACCTTTCCACTTCCTTTGGTGTGTAGCATGGTAGCGAAATATTCGGTAATGAAACGGATGAGTTGCTGCATTTGAATGGCGAGTGATTGGATGATACTAATGTCTGGTTCTGCTTGTGCCAGAATTTCTGCTTGTTTTTCTTCAAGATATTTTTCTCGTTCATTAATCACATAGGCTTCAAATGTGCCTTGAAAGGGTGGTGTTGTGACATTGGTTTTAAACCATGGACACAGCAATTCGCCTTCAGTATTCATGAGGTTTTTTGCCTGAAATTTTTCTCTCCACTGCGTCACAAACATTTGTAAGTCATCGATGTCTTCATGAAGGGCTTGGGTGAGCCGTGTTTGTAGTATCATCATTTCGCCTGCAAGGACTGCATCTTGGGTATTCTTGAATATGAAATGATCAACAGCCGCAAAAAAAGAGTTTATTTTATCGTCATCACTTTGTTGACTTTGGAAAAACTCCCCCGTGATTGCATGGTGAATCTGATTGAATGATTTGATAACGTATTGTTTACTCTTAGTATCATCCTGGTTTTGACTTATCATCTCAAAGAGCTCTCGGAATTCATGTTTTGCATATTCCAAGCCCAAACTTTGCGCTTGCTGGTGACTCCCCATACGAATCAGTGCTTCACCCAAAACTTCAGACGGGATGAAGCCTCTATAGTCACGCCATACTTTTGAGATGCTCCCGCCAAGTTGTGCATCTGCGACACTGCTACGGTTAAAAAAGTCAAAAATAGGATGCTCTTTAAGATGAACGCCACCGCCAAGGGCTTCTGTTTCGTGAATCAAATCATTAAGTGCATGCCCAAAGTCGATGCTGCCGGCTTGAAGTGATTGGTTTGGTGCGTTGACAACCATGCGGTTGCCGGGATTTGCATCATGATCGCCAATAATAGCTGCAACGGCTAAGGTATCAGCGAGTGTTTTTCCGAGCGTGCTGTTGGGCGTGATGTGCCACTCTCCATCTGGCGGGTTGGCCTCTGGCGTGTTAGTTAGTACCAGTTGCACGTGTTTTCTTTTGCCGAGTTTTTTATTTAAACCTTCTTTACTTGTGTAATATTGGTCGAAAGTGTGTTTTGTATTGTCGAGGTATTTTGAAATGACTTCAACTTGTTGATTGGCTGGGTCATAGTATGTTTCAACATGCGCACCTAATGCCCCTAAGTACGCTTTTGCATAGCCAGAAGCGATGACTTCGCCCAAGTTTTCGCGGTCGGTGTATCTTGCCTTTATATTACGGTGGTGAAAAAAACCTTTACTCTGTAAAGACTCTTTTTCTTGGTAGGTGTCGGCACCTATTTTTACTGCATGACTCCCAGTGACACCACCGGTGTTTTTTTTATGCTTTTCTTCTGCCCCTGCCTCCGGGTGTATTTTTCTTTTAGCCATTGCTCTTAAACCAAACTAACTGTTTTTATTAAGTATAGCCTGTTTGAGAGCATTTTGCGGCGAGTAAGTTTGCTTACGGTGCGCTTTTTATACTGTTATATGTCAACAGTGCACAGGTATGCGATGTGTATTTTCTGGTGCTTTGGGAGCGGGGGACTGTTCCTTTGAACATTGTGAGTATAGTCCGAGGCCTAGTAACAGTGATGCAGCACCGATTAATCCAACAGGGCTTGATGTCATCACTCCAAGCAATATCAATCCAATACCAGCTGATGCGAGGGTGATAGCACCAATTAGCTTAAAGTTAATCGTGTGAGAGGTACTAGGAGTAGTAGTTCGGGGTTTAGCTTTGTGCGCTGACTCGCTTGATACTTGAGTGGTCTTGAGTTGTTTGAGCCATGCCGCGGTGGCCTCTGGTGCAGGCGCTTTATATTTTCCTTGGTTGATATAGTTTGTGATCCAATCCATATATATGGCATTGTTTTTTTTAACATTCGTGGTGTCAGCTTTAAATTGCAGGTTAGTTAAATCATCTTTTGCTTCAAGGGCGCGCTTAAGGGTTGTAATTGCTGCTTTGTCGAGTTCGCCTAAGTATGCCGCATAAAAATGAATGGCTTTGGCCGAATAGCCATTGCTTGCAGACATGAACTCTGTTTTAACGTGGTGGATCTCAGGGTTTAAGCCTGTTAAGTCGATATTCGTTTCTTCTTCAAGCTCTCTTTGAGCAGCACGCCTATATGCGGCATGTTTAACCTCTTTTGTGAGCAAATCTCCGCTCACGAAATCTTCTTGGTCGACTTGTCCTCCAGGAAAAATGAGTTTTTGGCTTTTGACTGAACCAATCGGTTGGCCTAAGAGGAAGAAAATTTGCTTGGTTTCTGCATCTTTATAGGCAAGTGCAAGTGTTGCCGCTTGGACGACACCATTATCAGAAAATTGTTTAGGCATATCAATCTCCATCATAGGGTTGTACGGGGGATAAATTCAAAAAGCCCAAGAATTGTATATTTTTTGATCTAATTTGTCAATACGGTACATGGAGGGAGAGTGCTCTCAGGTATTGCGAGGGCCTCTAGAATAGCTGATACTGTTGATATGAGAACGCGCTACGGGAGCGATGCGCATATATGAATACGGACAGTTTAAAAGAGCCTGTATCGGGGGATAAGACAAAAGGCGCTGGACTGGATGAAAAAGCAAAGGAAGCACTTGTTAAAACCCATACACTGTTAATTAAGCGTATTGCCTATCATCTATTAGGGCGTCTGCCGCGTTCTATTCAATTGGAAGATTTAATGCAAGCAGGGATGGTTGGTTTGCTTGAAGCATCCAGGCAGTATGATACAAGTAAAGGTGCATCTTTTGAGACATATGCGGGGATTCGTATTCGGGGGCATATGCTTGATGAAGTACGCCGCAATGATTGGGTGCCGCGCTCGGTGTATCGAAATGCACGCTTAATTGCGAAGGCTGTACGTGAAGTTGAAAATGCGTTAGGTCGAGATGCAAAAGATAAAGACATTGCAGGAGCGTTAGGTATTGGTTTGGATGAGTACTACCATATGTTACATGACGCTAATGGTGCGCATTTATATGGGTTTGATGACTTGGGTGTGACGGATGACATGTTAAAAGCTGAGGGCGAAGCACAACTACCAGAGCCACATGTAAATGCATTAAAAGAAGAGTTTAAAGGCCGGCTTACACACATTATTGAAGGACTTCCTGAAAAAGAACGGTTGGTCTTATCGCTTTATTATGAGCATGAACTTAATTTAAAAGAAATTGGTGAGCTTCTAGATGTGACAGAGTCACGCGTTTCCCAAATTCATAGTCAAGCAACGCACCGTATTCGAGCACGCATTAATGAATAAATTTTTATACATTTGAGAGCCTGCTTTCACGGCTGCGAGGCTGGCGACAGGCTTGCTTTATATGTAAAATAGCCAGTTTGGCAGCCTAGAAGGCCATTGGCATGTTGGAAGTGAATCAAATTAACTTGACGCTCGATGATTTAGCCGCGCGTATTCGTGCGTTGAGTACTTTTTTGTCGCTTGATGAAAAGGCGGAGCGACTTGAAGAAGTACGTCGTGAGCTTGAGCTACCAAGTATTTGGGAGAATCCTGAAAAAGCACAAACACTCGGACGTGAGCGAGCAGGACTTGAGGCGGTGGTTGATAAACTATACGCGTTGGCTGATGGCGTGCGTGACTTACGCGATTTGTTTGATATGGCACGTGAAGAGTCAGATGAGCAAGCCATTCATGAACTCGCAACTGAAGTTCAAGTCATTCAAAAAGAAGTTGAAGCGCTCGAATTTAGGCGTATGTTTTCAGGTGAGCTTGATGAGAACGATGCATTTTTGGATATTCAAGCAGGCTCAGGTGGTACGGAAGCACAAGATTGGGCTGAAATGCTCTTGCGGATGTATTTGCGCTGGGGAGAGCAACACGGTTTTGACGTGAATTTGTTGGAATGTTCTGCAGGTGAGGTTGCTGGTATTAAAAGCGCAACGGTACACATCGTGGGTGACTATGCATATGGTTGGCTTCGCACCGAAACCGGTGTACATCGCTTGGTTCGAAAATCTCCTTTTGACTCAGGTAATCGTCGACATACCTCTTTTGCAGCGGTTTTTGTGTCTCCTGAAGTGGATGATAATATTGAAATTGAGATTAATCCTGCAGATTTGCGTATTGATACCTACCGTGCGTCGGGTGCGGGGGGGCAGCATGTGAACCGAACGGACTCTGCGGTGCGTATTACACATGAACCAACAGGAATTGTGGTGCAGTGTCAAAATGATAGAAGCCAGCATAAAAATAAAGACCAAGCTATGAAGCAGCTACGAGCAAAGCTGTATGAGCTTGAACAGCAAAAAAAGATGACACAGCAGTCAGCGCTTGAAGCGAGTAAGTCAGACATTGGTTGGGGCTCGCAAATTCGTTCTTACGTGCTTGATCAGTCAAGGATTAAAGACTTACGAACAGGGGTTGAAAACACCAATACGCAAGCGGTATTGGATGGTGATCTAGATCCTTTTATTGAAGCCAGTTTAAAGGCAGGAGTAAATGATAATGAGTGATGATGTATCTGAAACCGGTGACGTCGCTGATGTATATGAGGTGCGTAAGCAAAAATTAGATGCATTACGTGAAGACGGGTTTAATTTTCCGAATGCCTTTAGGCGCACGCATCTTGCAGCAGACTTAATGCAAGCCCATGGAGAAGATACAAAAGAAGCTTTGGCAGAAAAAGCCATCCGGGTTTCTGTTGCAGGACGTATTGTTTTGCGTCGTGTGATGGGAAAGGCAAGTTTTTTTCATATTCAAGATGTGTCAGAGCGAATACAAGTTTATGTGCGCGAAAACGAGTTGCCAGCGCTTTATACACGTTTTAAGCAGTGGGATTTAGGAGACATTGTTGGTGTTTCTGGGACGTTGTTTTTAACCAAAACAGGTGAATTAACCGTGCATGCGAGTGATTTGGAGCTTTTAACTAAATCACTTCGACCCATGCCTGATAAGTTTCATGGATTGGCTGACCAAGAGCAGCGGTATCGTAAGCGCTATGTGGATTTGATTGCAAACGAAGAAACGCGGCAAACTTTTATGTTACGCTCGCGTTTAATTCAAGCATTTCGACGTGCGATGGAGTCACACGATTTTCTTGAAGTTGAGACCCCTATGATGCATCCCATCCCGGGAGGCGCTTTGGCGCGCCCATTTGTAACGCATCATCATGCCCTTGATATGGACATGTATTTACGCATTGCGCCGGAACTTTATTTAAAACGCCTGGTTGTAGGGGGCTTTGAGCGGGTGTATGAAGTGAATCGAAACTTTAGAAATGAAGGCATTTCAACGCGGCACAACCCTGAGTTTACCATGGTTGAGTTTTACCAAGCATATGCAGATTATGAAGATTTGATGAACTTCACAGAAACATTGATGCACCATTTATGTGATGAAGTGATGGGGACGCGACAAATTGCGTATCAAGAGCATGTCATTGACTTTGATAAGCCTTATGCACGTTTGAGTGTGAAGGATGCTGTTTTGGCTTACCACCCAGAGCTTGCAGAAAAGGATGTGAGCAGTGTGGAGGCATGTCGTTGTGTGCTTGATAACTTGAAACTTTCGTATAATGCAGCTGATGGCTTAGGTAAGTTGCAACTAATTCTTTTCGAAGAAACGGTCGAGCACTTGTTAATTCAACCAACCTTTGTGATTGATTATCCAACAGAAGTATCTCCTTTGGCACGTCGTAGTGCAAACGATCCGGATGTAACCGATAGATTTGAGTTATTTATTGCAGGCCGTGAAATTGCCAATGGGTTTTCAGAGCTAAATGATGCTGAAGACCAAGCGGCTCGCTTTAAGAAGCAAGTTGAAGCGAAGCAAGCGGGTGATTTAGAAGCCATGCATTTTGATAGTGATTATATTGAAGCGCTTGAGTATGGCATGCCACCAACTGCTGGAGAAGGGATTGGCATTGATAGGCTTGTGATGTTATTTACAAACTCGCCTTCGATTCGTGATGTGGTGCTGTTCCCACATATGCGACATGAAAGTAGTATTTCGTCTGACTAAATCTTTAAATTTCCATTTTAAAAAAAACAAAACCCCGATTCATCGGGGTTTTGGGGTTGTAGTTGTAGTAATTTTAGTGGGTTTAGCTTTGTGGCGCTTCAAAGATTGACTCTAAAGCAAAAGGCATTGCGCCAGATAGTTTAGTCGGTGCTTGGATTAAGTCAGACAAGTCAACGCTGTAATGTTGTTTCACAGGCCCTGATACAGTATTTGCATCGTAAGTTACAGTCAGTGTTGAGCCTTTTTGACACAGTGCTTTCAGTTGCGAGAGCATTTTGATTTGCATCAGCATTTGCTTGTCGCTTGGTAAGTTTTTGATGGTTTGTACTTCTTTTTCAAGCTGATGTACCAGGCTTGCATCTAGGTGATTTAGCACAAAAGAAAAGGAGCCAGGCGCTGCTTTAACATTTCTTTCTTGTGTTTTAATTGGGCTATAGACACCATCTAGTGCGATGTTGACATGGTTGCCCTGTTGTACTTGATTCTTCTCGATTACCATCGTGTTAACGGTTGCAACGATTTGGTTGTCTTTTTTTAATGTAATCGGTTGATAGAGTCGAACAATGTTATCTGTTCTAGCCGCGCCAAGCGTACTCTGCGGAATGTTGTTTTCAAGTGCGAGCCACTCGGCATTTTCAGCCAATTGTTGTTTGTTGCTTGCAATTGGTGTGAAAGAGAGCGAGAAAGGTGAGTTGAATTGTTTCGCCTCATCAATGGTTTCAGGTAAGTTGCCGCTTGCATCTTTTTCTGCAAGGAGTGGCATGCCAAAGTGAAAGCCTTGGGCAAGGTGGAAGTGACTGTTTGGTTTAACGCCATTACCTGTTCGGACGTAGTCAGAGAACGGTAAACTTAATTGGTAATTTCCACCGGAGTTTTGCGCATCTGCCTTGTTAGTCCAGTTTACACTAAAAACCGCGGCATTTGTTTTTGGGGGAGGTGTGATATTAGCTGCATTAAAGTTGGCAATTGCCTCAGCCGAGTCAGACGATATAGTCAGCACAATTAAAGCATACAAAAGTATAAAAAATATTGCGACTGCCTGTAGTGGATTGTATATTACGTGGCCAAAACAAGCGGCTAATCCGAGCACCGCTAGAAATGTTAAAAACTTCCAGTTGAACAGGCGTTTTAACGAAAATATCTTCATAATCGACTACGTCCTTATAGTGATGATAACTGCTTGAGTGTACCAGAGTGTAAAGAGATGTCAAAAACACTTTCTCTTAAGCATTTTAGTAGCGCTTTAATAAATGGGTCGGTGTATACACCTGTACATTCATGGTAGGCTGACCAGCCAGGAGATGGATTTGCCTCAAGCACGACATAACCTGATTCTGTTTTAATAAAGTCGATACCAATGAGTAAATTTTTTTCGTTTTTTGAGACCAAATAAGCAAATTTTTTTAGAGCGTTGGGCAATGTTTTAATCGATTTTAGCTTAAAAAAATGTTTGTCGTACCGGTAGTCGACATTTTCTTTTGTGTAAGCACATTTTGAAAACGTCTTATTTTGCATTACATGTGTACGTACATCATATCCAGTTACTTTTTCCTGAAATAAAACAGGTAAATGATGAATGGCACGCTTATTCCAATGTGAGAAGGCTGTTTGATCAACAACAATAGAACGAATGCCAGACAGTGATTTTACAATACAATTTTTTCCTTTTATTTTTTCTTTATATAGATAGGGCCCCTTAATAATGTAACTTTTTCCAATAGAGACGAGTGAGTTATTTTGAGCTGCTTTTTTGAGGGAGTGAAGCAACTGATAGGGTTTTGATTCGTTTGCGCATTGGTGTTTGGGGGCACACAATATTTGGCCTTGCCAGTTATCTGCAAAGGTATAAAAATGCCCTAAGGTTTTCCACATAGAGGTGTTGGGTGGAATGGTACAGCCTCTAATGTATAAGCAATTGGGATAAATAATGAGTGTTTCATGTTGGTTTTTTTGATAGATGAAATATTGTTTATCTGTTGTTTCTACGTAACTCCAGCGCTTGTGTATGTCCTCATAATAAAACACTACAATATTATCTTGCTTGAGAATGGCATGTTCAATATTAATAAGAACATTATCTTTTTTAGGGCCGAAGCAAATTGCATGGATGTGTACTGACTTTTTAGGATTATTTTTAATAAAAAAATAAGTTTTATGTTGCTTATCAAGCATTGACCCATGAATTTTAGGACGAAAAGCCGGTTTAATAAAAGTAGTTAGGGAAGACATGCGACATATTCCTGAATCAGATGTTGTTGGACAAAAGTGTGGAAGTGGTTGTGTTTTGCACTACGAGTTAACTCGAGGTTAATACAGCCAAAGGTGCATGTGTTGCCATGTATAAAGAATAAAACTTCAAAAATAAAATAACCAAACTGTTTGCGCAGTGTTTTTATGTGTTTGAGTAAGTACTGTTTCATGCGTTTTGATAAGTTTATTTGAGCGGTGATGAGGTGCTTTTGCCCCAGTGACAGAATAAACACAGGATGTCCTCGGGGCTTTTCAAAGCAAAAGATATGTGTATCACGTGGCTTTGGTGTGTGTGTTGACCAGTTGAATAAGTTGTAAATATCGGAGTACACAAGGTTACTCTCTAGCGGACAGGCGCTTTTGAGGCCCCAGTAGTAATTGGGCGTATTAAGACTCGTATGTTTTTGAATGGTTCGCCACTGTTCAGGCAAGGCATAGTGTGTGCCACAGAGGCCATTGACAGACTGGTTATCAAGGCCTTTGAATGTACTAAAGCTGTAACCAAGGTAGGCTTCAAACTCTCTTTTTGCATACTCTCTGTCTTTTTTGATGAAATTTTCAAATAATGCATCTGGAATGGATAAAGCTCGGTTGAGCAGGCAGTGTGTTTGATTAGAGAAGGTTGTTGTTGCATCTTTATGCCACCGTACGATGGTATGCGTATCGGACAACTCGTCATCAATGCTGAATGTGGTGAGAAGAGCTTGAATTAGCACTACTTCAATATCGATGTTAAAGTTATTTCGATACTTTAAAACACAGCGTGTAATTGCTTCATCTGGTGAAGATGAAGCAATGAGTAATTTTTTTTGATGCATCATACTAAAACACGTATTCGTTGTTGAGCGAGATATTGGTAGTATCGATACGAAAGCCTGTTTCTTTGCCATCTTTATGGCTGTCTTTACCGCCTTCTTTACCGTCACTTCCTCCTTCTTTGCCATCACTTGAAAAACCAAAAAAAATATCAATCTGTTTTTGAACGTCAGTGTACATCTTTTAATTCCTTTTAATTGTTTGTTATTTATAAATAATTTTTCCGCCAATTACCTGGCCTGATATATTTGACTTTCCACGCAGCACTACTTCACCATGCCCATCGTCGAAAATAATGTCGCCAGACACGTTAGAATTTTTTTCAAGATGAACCACTTGCTTAGGATTATCGGTATGGTGAACATGAATATCGCTCTCTATTTTTGTATCAATAAAACGGGATAAGTTAGAGTAAATATCGAGTTTGCCCTTAAACTGACTGGAAGATGACGTAACAGTTCCTTTGAAGTCGGCTGTGTGCTGAATGATGCACTGTGTTAATGCGGCACTTCCGTGTATTTCTAAGGATCCAAAATTTGCATTATTGGCCTTTAAAAGTCCGTTAACAGTGGTTGCTTCGAGCACGGTTGTACCACTGACAGTGACCATTCCATTTCCAGATAAATCGGTTACTTCGCCTTTGCCGCAGGTGACACTGCCGGGCTCAATGTTACATACATTTGCTGAAGCAATGCTTGTGGTGCCTGCAAGTAGCATGGCAGGTAATATTTTTTTCTTATTCATTTTTTTTCCTTTTAATATTGATGTGTATTCATCATGTGTTCTAGTACAAACAAATGCGGGCATTCACCAGCCGTAATCAATTGTTTGTCATGTTTGTCGTGAAAGATTTCTTGTTTGATGTCCTCCTTGTGTGTTGATTCAATTGAGCCGTCTATCCTTAACATACCTGTACCAATGAGATGCAGAAGAGGGGGTGCTTTCTGTACTATTGTGCGATATACGTTGAGAAGACCAATGGCTAATGGTAAGCCTGCACTACGTGTATCTTGAACACGAAACCTGGGTGTATTACTTTCAAGGGAGTATGCAAAATGAAGCAGTGTCTCCCACTGCGTATGAATGGATGCCATGATTTCAAGGGTGCGTATTAAGGCGCGCTTTAAAGCCGCAGCAACGTTTCCTTGAGTATGGATAGTGAGGTTTTCTTGCCGCGCCGCATGTAAACTTGGCATAATGAGCAATCCCTTATGCGCAGCACTATAAGCAGGGAGGTACAGCGTTATTGCAGTTTTTTGGTTTGACATGATCGTTCCATCGAAAAAAGTCACGTTTAAAAATGAACATGTTACTTCCTCATATTCAGTATTTGGAACGATAAACTAAAATAAATACTAGCACAAGTCTTTTTACCCAAAAGCCAATAAAATTATTTGAATTAAATCGTAAATATTTGATATAATTAATATTTATTTTAAAGGTTATGGGGTCTGAGAGAATGGGAAAGACTAATGCAACCCCATACCACGGGAAGGCTTTTCCAAATAGTTTGAGAGTTCTTCTAGTGCATTGAGCGCTTCTCCCAAGCTATCTACCCCGCAATTTCTTTCAAATACATTATCAATTAAAAGCTCAAGCTGGCTTAGGTGAGAGGAGGATATACCTTTTTGCTCATTAAATGTGCGTTGGATACTTTGAGCGAATACTTCTATTTGTGTGAGTAGTTCGTTTCTATCACTTAATTCTTCTTTAGCACTGCTAAGTTCTTCTATGAGGATATTAATTGCCTTTTCTGCTTTTTTATACTGCTCTTCTGCAACGGGAGATAAGTCCTGTTCGTCAGCGATGACTAGTTTTTCTTCACGCACGGCTTGAAGACCCTCTCTCATTTGCCGTTGCTGCAGTGAAGCAAAGTTATGGACTTCTTCTGTCTTTCTCTCAGGATTGATAGGCGTGGAATGAACCTCTTTTTCTGACGTTTCCTTACGCGCAGATTGTGAGTTACCTTGAGTATGAGGTAGCTCATATATGCCATTGAGTGGCAGTTGGAAGGGTGTTGTGGTAGGCCTTGCAGTCATGTCTGGTGATGAGGCATAAGCAGGGATGGCAAACGGGATGTTCATGGTTTTTTTTGCGAGCTCGAGAAAAGATGTGGTCATTTCTTTTAAACCTGTGGTAGTCGTTTGCATTGCAGGAATTTTTTCGGCAACCTCAATAAAGTTTGATAACGTCTCTCCACATGTGTTGAGCAGCGCTTGTATAGCTTCTTTTGTATTAACACTGTCAATGGCTTGATAATGCCGTTCTAACTGCCAGAAGCACTTATCAAATGCTACTGTTTGCTCTTCTGTGAGCGTATCTTGAAGAGTGCGCCGTGCCCCGAGCACAAAGTTTTTTAAGGTGCTGATGCGTTCTTTTTGTTCTAATAGTGCTTCTTTTTTTGCTGCATATACTTGTGCTTTTGCAACTGTTTTGAGGCCTTCGAAGTGATGGTTGGTTTTTTCCATTTTCTTCTTAAGGGTATTTTCAATTTTGGTATGTTCTTGGAGTAGTTTTTTTGTTTCATCACCATATGTTTCAATTAGCTTTCTTGTCTCTTGGATAAAACTGTCACACGCATGAGTAATGGCTTTTTCTTTCTCTAGCGCCTTTTCAGGATATAAGTTGAGCTCTTCAATCATTTTGCTCAGAGCTCGCGCCTGTGAGCGGTTGTTTTGGAGAAAGTATGCAAATACTTCGCGGATTAGAGGCTCGTCACTTTCAGCACTGACATAACCGGTCAATAACTTTTCTATTTCCTGATATGCCTCATATCTAACACGGGATCTCTCGGCCGCATGGGCATATCCTAATTGTTGCAAGTTTTCTTGCAGAAGTAGCCAGCGTTCAAATTTAGGCTGCTCTTTTCTGAGCGATTCGACATGCTGGAAAAGTGCTTCAACCTGGGTGGTTGTAGCAATGGCTACTTCAGTGGTCTTTGAGGTTGTGGTGATGGTTTGCGCTGTTTGTTTCCTTTTTTCTTTGTTGTCAGAGTGTCCTTTATTCTTTGCTTCAAACTTTTCAAATAGTAATCGTAACAAATCAAAGCGATTATGAAACATTAGGTTGAATACCAGATTATGCTCACACAAGAAAACAAGGCGCTGATATTCTAGTAAGCTCTCTCTTTTGATATCTTCAAGCGTTTTAATGCCGAGCTGCCCTCTAATCCACTCATTACAAGCTGAGTTAATGGGGGAATTTGGGTTGGTGTTCTGAAAGAGTTGTTTTTGTAGTTCCTTTTGATAAAAGACTGAGAACGCTTCAAATTCGAATTCACTTTTACCAACAAGACGGTTCATCTTATTACTCAATAGACCCTATTAGTTGAATTGTAGTATCTATTGAGCTTTTTGCTTAATTTATAGACTTTGTTGTAAGTAGTCTCTTACCGTTGAGATTAGGTTAATCCATGGGTAGCCACGTCTTTGAGATCTTCGCTTACTTCTTGGTAGGCTTCATAACGAAGGTTCGCCATTGCTTGGGCATGCTGACATTCTATAGTTGTCAATCTTGCTTTCGCCTCGAGCCAGTCTTGCATTTTTCTTTCAGCTTTAGAATTATCCAATGCATTTAAACTGGCCGCCAGTGCCTCTATTTGTTTTGTTTTATCAGATGCAGGTGGGCCTGAAGGGTTATGTCCGACACTGCTATTTTTTTCTTCACTCGATGTATCTGTCATGGTGTCTGTTGCATATTCCATGGAGTTTTGAATGCAGTTTACAATGGCATCAATTCTGGTGAGTTTCTCTCTAAAGCGTTTGATATAACTTGAGTTAGGGTCTTTGTCAGCTCTCGTTTCAAGGAGGGCTTGGATGTTCTGCTGCTTTTGCGTTGCGTGCGCATACGCTTTATCAAGCGAAACATCTGGGTTTTTTAAAGCTGTTTCAACTTCAGCTAGATTGAGGGAATCGATTGCTTGCAG
>JASBUO010000057.1 GCA_030147855.1 Gammaproteobacteria bacterium | reverse complement strand
GCAGGTAATGTAACTGTACATTTTGGCCGATTCATTACGGTCGTAGGTATCTCGGATAATCGCATAAATCACGACAAGCCCTGTGGCAGAGCTGAGGCCTTGCAAAAAACGAAAGAGCGTTAGCCAATATAAGTGATGTGTGGTTGTACAGAGGTAAGAGCTGATTGAAAACCCAAGACATGCACCAAACATAAAGGATTTTCGGCCGTATATATCAGATAGTTTTCCCATAATGAGTTGGGGGAGGCTTGAAGCAATCACATAACTTACTAGTAAAAACTGGATATCTTGTTCAGTGATGTTTAAGCTTTTAAGCATCACTGGAATACCACTTACAAAAATATCCATGCCGAATGGTTGCAACATTGCGCAAGGTGCGAGAATGAGTAGCGCGTATCGTGTAAAGGATTTCATAATATAGATGTATAACTTAGACCAAAAACTTTCTACATTTCGCGATGTTAACACTTATTTAAAAAAGTATAGTTATTCTCTCAAAGACAGCTCTGTACATGACAAAAACTTGTCATGCCCGCGCAGCCTGTCATGCCCCGCGCACTAAGTGATCCTACAAAAGTTACCAAAAAATTTCGTGGAGAAAATATCAACAGGCCCTTACTTTGAGATTTGTAATTTTCATGTACAATGTCGCCCGTGTTAAATCAATATTATTGGATTGTGTGATGTTAGAATACTTGAAAAACTGGTTAAATTTAAAGTTAGATGATTCAGAAGCAGTTGAGCTTGGATTGATTGATACTAAGTTGGAGCGCTTACCTTATGAAGCGCCTGCAATGTTTTTAGAGTTATACCAGGCTGAATGGAGAGATAGACGCGAACAAACAGTTGACGCTTATCGTCTTAAAGAAGCAGCTTCTAATGCGCTGTTGCTTGCAAAAGAAGCAGGTGATAGTGAAGAAGCTTGGAAAACTTCATATGAGGCAGCACAGAAAAGTGATACTGCTCTTCAGGCATTATTAATTGATAAGCTTCGGGATATGTTAACGAAAAAGGGAGGCTTGTTTACGCCAGGAAGCAGCGATCGTATGCTTTGGGGAATTGGCATTGCTCTTGTTTTATTGAACTGGTCTTTGAAGGCTTTGACATCAATAGAGAAAGAGGCAATCAATGAAAGATGTGCGGATGCTATGGCTGTAGTGATGTTTGTAGTACTGTTAATGACTTTTGTAGGAAGACTCGAGGATAGTCATCGTCTCAAGGCGCTGCTTCCTTTTGTAGCTACTTGCCCTGACTTTAGCGAGGAAGTAAAGCGTCTAGCATCAGAAGTAGGAGTTGTTGTTAGTTCAGAAGACAATACGCTGGTCTCTCAACCTGCAGTTACGTCCGATTCGTGGGAGCGCGCAAAAAAGGCACTGATATCTCTCTCTTGTTTTTCTGGGGAGCCAGTCGTGGAAGCTGCGGATGATAATGGTTTAGAAGCGGATAATAATAAGACGCTCTAAAAACACTCGTTGCGAGTTTTGGATGTAAGAGGTTGCCATGTAATTGGTGATACACGGCAACCTCCATCTGATATCACTTTAATTTAATCTTCATCATCCCAACTTAATGTACCACCTGCTTGATATTCAATCACACGCGTTTCAAAGAAATTTTTCTCTTTTTTCAAGTCAAGCATTTCACTCATCCATGGGAAAGGATTTTCTGCGCCAGGATACAATTCAGTAAGGCCAATTTGTGTTAAACGCCTGTTAGCAATAAAGTGTAAGTACTCTTCAAACATTTCAGCATTCATGCCTAAAATACCCCGTGGCATAGTGTCTTTTGCGTATTGATATTCAAGTGCAACTCCTTCTCTTACAAGCTGTGTCATTTCTGCTTTAAAGCTATCTGTCCAGAGCTCTGGGTTTTCGATTTTAATTTGATTGATCACATCAATACCAAAGTTCATATGCATTGATTCATCACGCAGAATGTATTGAAATTGCTCGGAGGTACCTACCATCTTATTGCGTCTGCCCATAGATAATATTTGTGTGAAGCCAACGTAGAAGAAAATGCCTTCAAAGACCACATAAAAAGCAATTAAATCACGTAGTAGACGTTGGTTTGCCTCTGGTGTGCCGGTTAAGAAAGTAGGGTCGCCTAAGCTCTGTGTAAATGGAAGCGCCCAGGCAGCTTTTTTAGAAACAGATGGAATTTCACGATACATATTAAATACGGCTGCTTCATCAAGACCTAAGCTTTCAATAATATATTGATAAGCATGGGTGTGAAGTGCTTCCTCAAAGGCTTGACGAAGGAGATACTGACGGCATTCGGGGTTGGTGATGTGTCGGTATACAGCTAAGACTAAGTTATTTGCAACCAAGGAGTCAGCTGTTGAGAAAAAGCCTAAGTTACGTAAAATAATTAGGCGCTCATCTTCAGTAAGGCCCTCTGGGTTATTCCAAAGTGCTAAATCGGCACTCATACTGATTTCGTTTGGCATCCAGTGGTTAGCACAGGCTGTTAAATATTTATCCCAAGCCCATGTATATTTAAAAGGTACCAATTGATTTAAGTCAGCACGGCAGTTAATGATTTTTTTGTCATCGACTTGAACGCGTGCTGCCCCCATTTCAAGGGATTCTAGCCCAGTTGCGCCCAGTGCTTCTGGTTTGGTTGTTGCTGTTTCATTTAGGGTAGTGCTCATGAATTTCTCCTAAGTAATAAGGTTTATTGACAGGCTTCGCAGTCTGGGTCAAGAATAGAACAAGCTTTAGGGGCTGTTTCTTCAATTTTAACTGCATTGAGTGCGCCATCCGTGAGCGTTGATTTTTCAGCATTACTTGCACCTAAGCTACGCAAATAATACGTTGTTTTTAATCCAGAAACCCAGGCATTTCGATAGAGATCATCGAGCTTTTTGCCAGAAGGTTTCGCCATGTAAATATTGAGTGATTGTGCTTGATCAAGCCACTTTTGCCGACGAGATGCAGCTTCAACGAGCCATTTTGGATCAATTTCAAAGGCAGTTGCATAGCGCGCTTTTAATGCGGGTGGTATACGATTAATCTCTTGGATGCTGCCATTAAAATATTTTAAATCATTCACCATGACTTCATCCCATAAGTTAAGCGCCTTTAAATCGGCCACTAAGTAGGGGTTGACCACGGTAAATTCACCGGACAAATTCGATTTAACAAACAAGTTTTGATACGTTGGTTCAATCGATTGTGAAACGCCACAAATATTAGAAATAGTAGCGGTGGGCGCAATTGCCATTAAGTTTGAGTTGCGCATGCCTTGTGTGCGTACTTTAACGCGTAATGCTTCCCAGTCAAGTGTTGCGGTTTTATCTTGTGTAAGGAAGTTGTCACGTGTTTTTTCAAGTAGCTTAATTGAGTCTATTGGCAAAATACCTTGACTCCATAATGAGCCTTCGTAGCTTGAGTAATGTCCGCGTTCTTTGGCTAAATCAGAAGATGCCTCAATGGTATAGTAGCTAATCAGTTCCATAGATTTGTCTGCAAAGGCAATTGCTTCATCCGATCCATAATCAATACCTTGCGCATATAAAGCGTCTTGGAAGCCCATTAAGCCAAGCCCAACTGGACGGTGTTTTAAGTTTGAGTTTCTGGCTTGTGGCACTGAGTAGTAGTTAATGTCGATAACATTGTCTAGCATGCGCACGGCTGTTTTAATGGTTTTCTGAAGTTTTTCTTTATCGAGTTTTCCATTTTTGATGTGTGCAGGCAGGTTAATACTTCCTAAGTTACAAACGGCAATCTCATCTTGAGATGTGTTGAGCGTAATTTCAGTACACAGATTTGAGCTATGAATAACGCCAGCATGCTGTTGTGGTGAGCGCAAGTTACACGTGTCTTTAAAGGTAAGCCACGGATGCCCCGTTTCGAACAGCATAGAGAGCATTTTTCGCCACAATTTAATTGCTGGTACGGTTTTTGTGTTTTGTAGTTTTCCTTCACTCGCTGCTTTTTCGTATTTTTGATAGAGTGCTTCAAACTCTGCACCGTAGGCATCATGTAGTCCGGGTACTTCATCAGGTGAGAAGAGAGTCCAGTCTGCTTTTTCATGCACACGCTTCATGAATAAGTCTGGAATCCAAAGCGCTGTATTCATGTCGTGCGTACGGCGTCTGTCATCTCCTGTATTTTTACGAAGCTCTAGAAATTCTTCAACATCCTTGTGCCAACACTCAAGATATGCACATACAGCGCCTTTACGCTTGCCACCTTGATTCACTGCAACAGCGGTTGCATCGGCAACGTTTAAGAAAGGCACAACGCCTTGTGAACGGCCATTTGTGCCTTTAATGTGAGCACCCATTGCACGCACGGAGGTCCAGTCATTGCCAAGGCCACCTGCAAATTTTGAAAGCAGGGCATTGTCTCGAATGGCACCATAAATACCATCAAGGTGGTCAGGCACTGTCGTGAGATAACAGCTTGAGAGTTGTGGCCTTGTGGTGCCCGAATTAAAGAGGGTAGGTGTAGACGACATATAGTCAAAGGATGAAAGTTGAAGATAAAACTCAATTGCTTTTTCTTCGCGTTCCGACTCTCTTAATGCAAGCCCCATTGCAACACGCATGAAGAAAGCTTGTGGAAGCTCATAGCGTATTTCATGTTCGTGAATAAAGTAGCGGTCGTAGAGCGTTTGTAGGCCTAAGTAAGTAAACTGCATATCGCGCCTGGGTAGAAGGGCTTTACCCAGTTTATCCAAGTCAAATTCAGCAAGAGCCGAGTCAAGAATGCCTTGCTCAATACCATGTGTGAGGTAAGCCTTAAAGTACTCTGGATAAAGGCCCGCCATTTCGTCAGCAGTTGTTTCTTGTTGCATACCTAATTTACTGAGTGCTTCGGTACGCAAGCTATTTAACAATAAGCGTGCGCTGACGTAGGTGTAGTTAGGCTCTTTTTCTACGAGCGCGCGAGCTGCCATAATGAGCGCTTTATGTACATCTTCAAGGTGCGCTTGATGATACAAGTTACGTAGTGCATCTTTTAAAATGGGGTCGGGCATTACATCTTTTAGGTGAGCGCAAGATTCCTTTACTAAGTTTTTTAAACGTCCGAGTGCAAGTGGTTTTAACTCGCCATCTGGCATGGTAATAATCGGGGGAGTAGGGCCTTTTACGGGCGTAGTTTTAAGTGCTGCTTCTCGCGCTTTTCGACGTTCCTCACGATATAGAACATATGCACGTGCCACTTTATACTCACCGCTTCGCATGAGTACTAATTCAACTTGGTCTTGGATGTCTTCAATGTGGATAGTGCCACCACTTGGCAGACGACGATAAAAGGTATCGGTGATTTGCTGCGTGAGTTGTTCAAGGTTTTTATGAATACGATCAGAGCTTGCAGCACTTCCACCTTCAACTGCAATAAAAGCTTTGCTCAAAGCAACTTGAATTTTTGTTGCGTCATAAGGTGCAACTTTACCATTCCGTTTGATAGTTTTAAGGGTTCCAGGAGCGTGTACTGTGAACTCAACAGGACTTTCAGTGGATACGTCTGTAGGTTCAAGCAATTGGGCCATAGTTCCTCCTGTGGCACGTTAGGGGTTATTAAAATTAGTAGGTACAGAAACCAGCAAAACACAAGATATAGTGTTTTAAGTGCTGATTATTACAATATAATGTGTTTTGTGTGGAATGACAAGAGAATAACTGTGGGTATAATTAGGGTATATGTTGTGGATAAGTTGTGAGTTTATTCACGCGTTTTCACAATGACCGCATCGCTAACGCCGAGCGCGCCGCGTGTATTTAAATGCAGAGAGCCAACATTTGCATAAATTTGACTTGAGCTACCGCCATCAAGATTTAATGCTTCTTCGCAGTAAAGGGGAAAATTTTTCATCAGTTCAGCCAGGGCTGTTGTGCTCATGGCCGCATGCTCAGTGACAAGCAAAATAACCTGATTGTTTTGTGTAATACCGAGAGCTGTACGTTCTGCAATGCCGGGTTTTAATTGTGGAATTTTACCATTTACAAGTAGGCGAGGACCACTTTGAATTGCAAAATCGACATTGCGAATTTTTTCTTTATATTGAGATGCTCTCGCCAAATAGGGTTTTTTTCTAATCGTGTAAAAAACACCCCACCAGCTGATAGATTTAAGGGCTGTATATCGGTGGTGATGTCCAACGCGTAAACCAAGTGGATGGTATTCGGTATCAAAAAAACCACCATTAATGGCAATAAGGGCGTTGCTATGGGTTGCGATCTCTTCAACAGATGCATGCGGCCTGGATAGATCACTTGCGGTCACTAAATCTAGCTTTTGTTTGTGTAAATCTATGCGAAATACATGTATGTGTGCCCAGGGAGTTAACGGGTTGGGTGATAAATCGCGGTACTCAATGCCAGGAGAAAGCTTTTCCCAGCCTGCAGCGGCGTGTGTATTTTTGGCGCAATAAGTATATAAAAAGATTATCGAAATAAAATAAAAGCTTACGCATAGCGGTTTTTTAGTTTGCCTTAGCATAGTTATCTTGTATCCTTGTGTTCAGGCAATTAACCCTTACAGCAATAGGACTATCATGCGAAATTTGTCGCAACAGATCAACCGAAAAACGGCATTAGAGCAATTAATGGGAGCAGTTTTGGACCGTTCGTATGCTAATGGTGCAACAGATGCTGCAGTGTCTGTAAATCATGATGAAGGATTTGGCGTTGATGTGCGTATGGGGGGGATTGAAACGGTTGCATTTAGCGAAGAAAAAGGCGTTGCAGTTACAGTATATATTGGGCAACAAAAGGGAAGTGCAACCAGCAGTGATACGTCTGATGCGGCACTTGATGCGATGGTAGAAGCAGCTTGTGATATTGCCAAAGTAAGTGCAAAAGACCCATGCTTTGGTCTTCCTGATGAAGGTTTAATTGAAATGCAGTATCCTGATTTAAATCTTTTTCACCCGTGGGCACTGAGTCCTGAAAAAGCGGGAGAGCTTGCACTCGCATGTGAGACGAGAGCACTTGAATTAGATAAGCGCATTCACAACTCTGATGGCGCTAATGTATCGACGTATTCATTTTGTCATGGTTATGCAAATACACGTGGGTTTTCAGGGGTTATTGAAAGCACGCGTCATAGTTTAACATGTTCTTTGCTTGCTGAGGCCCATGGTAGCATGCAGCGCGATTATGCCTATACGACCGCAAGAACAGCTGATAAATTGATGAGTGGGGATGACTTGGCTGCTTTAGCTGTTGAAAGAACGGTTAATCGGTTATCTTCTCGCCAGTTAGACACGCAAAAAGTACCCGTTTTATTTTCTTCTCGTGTGTCTAGTAGTTTAATGGGGGCTTTTATTCAGGCAGTTAGTGGCTCTAGCTTATATCGAAAACATTCTTTCTTGCTGGACAGTTTAGGTGAGACTATTTTTCCTGAAAATATGACTATCTTTGAAGATCCGCATTTACTCTGTGGGCTTGGAAGCTCACCGTTTGATGGTGAGGGGCTCATTACGCGTCCTAATGTATTCATTCAAGATGGCGTATTGCAGCAATATGTGTTGGGTAGTTATTCGGCAAGAAAACTAGGCCTTAAAACTACAGCGAATAGCAGTGGTGTACATAACCTTACGGTGAAGCCCACAGCGGGGAATTTGGATGAGTTGATTCAAACCATGCATCGTGGATTGTTGGTAACAGAGTTGATGGGGCAAGGCGTGAATGGTATTACGGGAGACTACTCGCGTGGTGCAGCAGGATTTTGGGTTGAAGATGGGAAAATTCAATATCCGGTTGATGAAGTGACGGTTGCTGGTAATTTAAAAGATATGTTTCGCCGGATTGTTGCAGTAGGCTCGGATATTAATCCTTCAATTTCTACACGTTGTGGCTCGATATTAATCGAAGAGATGACACTTGCGGGTGGATAGTTTATGTTATAGTGGAACTTGTATTTGTCATCTGTGTTGTTTTTGGCAGGCAAAATAAGTTACTAGGTAGTGGGTGCTACAACACAGAACTGGCAGGACCTTTATAAAAAGCTACTGTAACGACTCGTTGCGCTAAAGTCACTAGATTACTTTGCCCTGCAGCGCAGCACTTGTATTTTTCGCAACGACGCGCTCAGCAATTTTGCCAAAAAACTTGAGCATTAGCTCAAGCGGTCCTCACAAACATTGTTTATCTGCAGGAATCAAAAAAACATTGGTAACAATGAGATATATTGAGCTAAGTCTTGTCTCGGAAAGTAATGCGGCCTTTGGTTAAGTCATAAGGCGTTAGTTCAACTTTAACACTATCACCTGTTAAAATTCGAATGTAGTTTTTGCGCATTCTACCTGATATATGTGCGGTAATGATGTGTCCATTTTCAAGCTCGACACGAAACTTTGTGTTAGGAAGTGTATCAACGACGGTTCCGGTCATTTCAATGTGGTCTTCTTTTGCCATTTAAAAGGTTCTCAAAAATCAAAACTAGAGAAAAAGCTCATCTTGCACTAAAAACAAGAAGAACGCAAGGTTCATCTTGGAATTGTGTAAGCTCATATGAAATGAGGCTCATGCGGCGACCCTCTGTACATGACAGGTTTTTTGCCATGTATAGAGGAGGTGACCTCAAGTTTGGGGCTTTAATTCCCTATCTGAACTTATATTTAAGGCCCTAGAATAGCTGCCGTTTATTCAAAGTTAAGTTGACAGCGCCCCAATAACTACACCTAAATCAAAACATAAGTGGATTTACCTTTATTTTTTGCTTGGTACATGGCCTTGTCAGCTCTGTTTATAATGCTATTAACACTGTCATTTTCTTCATAAATAGTTATACCTATGCTAGCTGAAACATTTATGGAGCGCGAAGATATTGAGGTTATATTGCTTATAAGTTGAATTATCACGTTTGCCAATTTAGCTAAAAGATCGCTATCTGACATATCTGGAAGTAAAATAACAAACTCATCACCTGCCAAGCGAGATAAAGTATCCGTAATTCGAATAACATTTTCTATACGACGCGAAATTTCGACTAATAACTCATCTCCGATTTCATGACCAAATGAATCATTAATCTGCTTAAATCCATCAATATCTATAAACATTAACCCAAAGCCAACCTTTTCTCTATGATATTTCTTAATTTCTTGTTTAACTCTATCAAACAATAAAAATCTATTTGGAAGGTGAGTCAGTTGATCGTAGTAGGCTCTATTTTTTAATACACAAATTTCTTTTTCTTTTTGAGAAGTCGTATTAAATTTTTCAATTGCTGTGTAAATTTTATCGAGCAAAAACTTTTGATCGATCAGCTCTTTATCAATATACTCATTTATTCCCTCAGAGATGGCTTTTAAAACCAGTTCTTCATCTCCTTTCCCTGTGATGAGAATTGATGGAAAACTCATTCCTAGGTCATTTTTAACCATATCATAAACAGATAAACCGTCAGTTTCTGCTAATTTAAAATCTATTAATAGTACGTCAATATGAATACTAGTTGCTTCAAGAAAACCCAGTGCCTCCTTCAGACAAGAAAATCCAATTACATGACACTTATCTTTCAGGATTTTTTTGACATATAAAATATCTGCTTCATTGTCATCAATATATAAAATATTCATTGGATATACACTTCATAATAAGTATTATCATATTATAGATTAGTTGATACGCCCCATATCGTAGTAATTGCAAATAATAAATTTTTTAAGCCCTCGATCGACTTAGGCTTAAGCATATAAGAGGTAGCGCCATATTTTTCGCTCACTTGAGCAACAGAAGGATCAGCTACATTTGAAAAAAGGATTTTAGGCACATATTTCAATTCAACTTTATTCTGAAATAGCTTCAAAGCATCTATTCCATTAACTTTTGGCATGTCATAATCTAATAATATGCAGCTTATTTCAGATATATTTTCTATATTTCTCTCAAATTCCAAATAGGAGTCAAAATAAATAATTTCAGCTTGAATATGATATTTTTGGGCAACATGTGATATAAGCAGGAATTCTTCTCGATTATCGTCTAGCAAAATAATTTTACAGGTCATAGTGATTAACTAAAAAGTCTGGCATTTTTAAGGTTGCGGTGATACCACCCCATTCGTTATTTTGTAACTCAAATTCAATATTGTTTACGAGCGCTAACTTTCTACATATTGCAAGCCCCATCCCCAGGCCTTCACTCTCAGGATTAAGCTTGAAAAATAAGTTTTTGCATTCTTTCAGTTTCTCTGTAGGTATCCCTATACCATTGTCTTCTATGCGTAAAATATTTTTATCATCACAATAATTAATGTTAATCCATGTTTCTTTTTTTGTCGAATCTGCGTATTTAATAGCATTTTCGATTAAATTCTTTAAAATTTCATGCAAATGTGTGAAGGAGCCCCTTATAAAGGGTAAGTTATTTTTAATTTTTATTTTTAACTTTTTTTGCTGAATACTTGCTTTATTGTCGGCTATAATAGCATCAATAATATCTTTAATATTAGCTGTTTTGTCTTTGTCTTTGTCTTTGTCTTCACCAATTTTGGAAAACTGAGTAAGTGAGTCGAGAAGATCGGTCGCTTTAATGGCTGAACTATAGATAATTTGTAAAAATTCTTGTGCTTCATTTGGCAGGTTGGCTAAATATTCATTTTTCAATATTTCGCTAAATTGCCTAATACCTCGAAGAGGTTCTCGAAAGTCATGAGAAATGATATAAGAAAAAGCCAATAACTCTTCGTTAATTTTTTTAAAGTCAAATACCCTTTTATCGATTTCTTTTTCTAGATCTTCATTTAGCGCCTTTAGCTTACTAGATAGGCACTGTAATTCCTGATTTTTAATTTTTAATTGAGTGGGGGATGCTAATTTCAATAAAGATTCTTTTTTCCTATATAAATAAATAGCTGCCGTTATCGATACAATAGCGGTTAGGAGCTTTATCACCCCTTCTAAACCATACGCCGGATACCAAAGGACTAAGATACCCATAGCATGAGTAATTCCACAAAAAAGAATGAAGAGAAAAAAAAGCGTGTACAGATTATTATAACCTTCATCTTTCCTACGCTTTTTTACATATAGAATGATAGAGGGGATAATCATATAAGCTGTAAAGATTAGAAAATCTGATAAAACATGTGTTGCTAACAATAATGGATTCCATATCAAGCAGTAGCCGTGAGGCATCAATCCTTTAATCTTAAAAAAAGAAGTCAAAACATTCATGTTGTTTTTCATCCTAAAAAACACAGTTTCGAAAAGTTATCACCGTTAAAATTGAAACGATGTATCTTCAGCTTTCGGTTGGTTAAAAGCAAGTTTATCCTAAAAAGTGCAGTTGTAAAAATCTATGCTGTTAAACTTGATCTGTACGATAGCAAGTGCTTGACTTAAAACTCAGTATCAGAGTGTCTTCTTAAACAACTGCTCCGTATTTTTCTTAAGCGACTAAAAGAAAATTACAATGCGGTTTAACAGCGCTGAAAAGTGTTTTTAAATTGAACTGGTTATTGACAACTAATTTTAAATTGGGGTGTAATGATTTTTTTTAAAAAATTGTGGTGATGTCTTGAGCAGTGAAGTCGGTTTTTCTGAAACCCATAAAAAATCAACAGCTTACTTTATTTTTATACTTGCAACAGCATTCTATTTATATGAGTTTATTTTGCAAGTGGCGCCTAGTGTTATGGCAGCACCTATCATGCAAGCGTTTGGGGTGTCAGCCACTGGTTTTGGGATGATTTCGGCTTTTTATTTTTATGCTTATGCACCGATGCAGCTTCCGGCCGGTTTGTTATTTGATAGGTATGGCCCGCGGAAGTTAATGACAGCAGCAATCGTGTTGTGCGCTGCAGGCTCTGTTTTTTTTGCATCAACCACAAGTATTTTAACGGCTGCAGCCGGACGTTTTATGATTGGTTTTGGCTCTGCTTTTTCTTTTATTGGTGCGTTAGTACTATTGTCGCGTTGGTTCCCACCATCTCACTTTGCAATTCTTGCAGGCATTGCGCAGTTTATGAGCTCTGCAGGAGCTATGTTCGGGGAGCGGCCGCTCGCGATGCTGATTAAAGCGGTTGGTTGGCGCCATGCAAACTTTATTTTAGGTGGAGTCGGTTTTGTATTGGCCGCTTTATTTTGGCTGTTCATTAGAGATTATCCACACCAACCCACACAAGAGATGCCAAAACAACGCTTTCGTGATGAGTGGAAACGCCTGCGTGCAGTGTGCGGCAGAAAATATACATGGATAACAGGTATATACGCATGTACCATTTGGACACCTATTGCTGTTTTTGCAGGCCTTTGGGGAATTCCCTATCTTGAAGTGAAATTTGATGTAGACCTTCTAACAGCATCGGTGATGTGCAGTATGATTTGGCTTGCAATAGGGCTTGGGAGCCCTGTGTTTGGTTGGCTGAGCGATCGATTTAAAAGTCGACGACTGATTCTTGGAACGAGTGCCTTATTTGGCTTGGTTGCAACCACCTGTGTAGTCTATGTGCCGGGTATTTCTATACAGTGGATGTATGTGTTTCTGTTTTTATTTGGGCTTGGCGCAACGGGGCAGACGGTTAGCTTCGCAGTGGTTAAAGATAATAATGATCCGAGTCTCGTAGGAACTGCATGTGGATTTAATAATTTATCAGTTGTGATTGGAGCTGCTTTTTTCCAGCCGATGGTTGGGGTTGTGTTGCACCATATTGGGGATGTCTCAATGATTGATGGCGTTTCTGTATATGGCTTACAAGGCTATCAGAAAGCTTTGCTGATTATGCCGTTAAGTTATTTAATTAATTTGTTATTGGTATTATTTGTACTGAAAGAGTCTCACCCAGAGCATATAAAAAATGAAGGACGCCTTTGTGACAGTTATATTGGGCATTGATCCAGGTTCACGCATTACAGGATATGGCCTAATCCGTGCGACTGGGAGTGATTTGAAGTATTTAGATAGTGGCTGTATTCGTACATTGGCTACGGCTGACTTAAGTATACGTTTACTGGACATTTTTAATGGCATTCGTCAAATTGTAACAGCATTTGAACCTGATGAGGTTGCAATGGAGCGCGTTTTTATGCATCAAAATGCAAACACTGCGCTTAAACTCGGACACGCAAGAGGGGCTGCCATGGTTGCAGCGGTGCCTTCTCATGGAACGGTTGCAGAGTATTCACCCCGGCAAATCAAACAAGCAGTTGCAGGGTATGGTGCCGCTGAGAAAGAGCAAGTTAAGCAGATGGTGATGCGCTTACTGGCGTTGTCTACGCCCCCCCAAACAGATGCATCAGATGCACTTGCCGTTGCTATTTGCCACAGCCATGTCAAACAGAGTTATTTAACAAGGAGTCACTACGTATGATAGGTTGGCTTAAAGGAAATATAATTGATAAGCGGGAGCCAGGTAAACTTGTACTGGATGTATCAGGCGTTGGATATGACATTGAAACATCATTGCCTTCGTTTTTTGAGATTGAAGCAGTTAATGGTGCAGTTGGCCTACATATTCATACGCTCGTTCGAGAAGATGCGATTACGTTATATGGTTTTTTAACACTGGAAGAGAGAGGATTATTTCGTACTTTAATTCGTGTGAATGGCGTTGGGCCAAAATTGGCAATCGCTATTTTGTCGAGCATTCGTCCAGATGAATTTGTACGCTGTATTCGACAAGAAAATGCAACTTTACTGACAAAACTACCCGGAATTGGTAAAAAAACGGCGGAAAGATTAGTCGTTGAAATGAAAGATAGGCTAGATGGCATGGCATATTCTGAAGCGGCGACAGAATCTCATGTACCATTGGGGCACGTGGATGAGGCTGTTAAAGCGCTTCAGGCTTTGGGTTATAAATTGCAAGAAGCAAACAAGATCGTTAAAGCGTTAGATGATGGGCGGAAAAGTTGCGAACAACTGATTCGGGAGAGTTTACAAAGCCTTGCTACACGTTAAGATGGGTACTATGCTCTGGGCAGCATGGAAAATGGATGCTGATGATTAAACCGCTGTGCGTTTTTGGGGTGTCTAGTTTTATATGCGCTTGATGTAGTGCCGCAATGTTTTTGACGATAGCAAGCCCAAGTCCACTGCCGGAACTTTTATTGCCGAGTACACGGAAAAAACGTTCGAATACACGTGGTTGCAATGCTTCTGGAATACCTGGGCCATTATCAGATACTTCCAACATTGCATGCCCACTTTCAGATTGTACACGTACCCTTACGTACCCTCCTTTGGGTGTGTAGCGAATGGCATTATCAACCAGATTTCGTATTAGAATGCAAAGTGCAGTATTGTTACCTTTGAAAGGTGGTGTATTGTCACTGGCATGAAACTCGAGTTCAATTTGTTTTTCAATGGCTTTTGGCGCGAGCATAGTGAGCATGTCTCGCGTGATAGCCACTAAATCAACGGTTTCAAAGTCCGTAGCGTTGGGTGTATCGGGTATCAGCCGACTCATAATTAAAAGCTGTTGAACAATGTGGGTGGTACGATTTACGCTTGAAATGAGTTTCTTGAGGGCTGTATTTTTTTCGTTGACATCATTTATTCTCGAGGCGACTTGTGCTTGGGTTTTAATTGCGGCAAGAGGGGTTCTTAGTTCGTGTGCAGCGTCTGCAGCAAAGCGTTGTTCTCGCTCAAAACCTTCTCGCAGCCTAAAAAATAATTTGTTGAGTTCATCAATCATCGGTTTAATTTCATCTGGTGCGGACTTCAAACTCACAGGTTCTAGGTGACTTGGTGCACGGTGCGCAACTTCTTTAGCTACTTTATTAATACTTGCAAGTCCGCGCCCAATGATTATCCAAATGAGTAAACCTGACAGGGGGAAGGTGAGCAACATAATATATAAATCATCTTGTGCAATACGTCGTCCTAATTCATTACGGGTGTCATAGCGCTCGGCTAGAATGAGGCGTGCGCCAGAGGTTTCGTTGACGGTACTAAAAATGCGCCAGCGATCGCCATTAATCCATGCACTACTAAAACCATCTTCAATGGTATTGGGAGAAAGAGTGGGTGCATTGGGCGAGTGTAACAGTTCCTTTCCGTCTCGAGACCAAAGTTGGAAGCCAAAGCGGTTCACATATTCCTCCATTGAGGGCTGGTCTGAATTTAGGGTAGGAAGATAGGCTTTCATTTTCGAAGGTATGTGCTGCAATGACATTTGAATCGTTTTCAGTGCATGCTGATTGGGGGTATCCCCCAAAAGTGCATCATAAGATAAGCCAGATACGGCCATTAATGTATCTAGGTGTGCTTCGATATCTTTTTGGTCAAGGCAGTAATTTCCTATGGCTGTTAGCGTGGTCGTTACGCTAATGGCTAGTAGTAGATTGATCAGCAAGAATTTACGGATTGACTGTTTCAACGTCTTTGCCTTATCAACTAATTTATATTTTTTTCAGCAATATAGCCGATTCCACGAATCGTACGAATAAAGTCAGCGTTGAGTTTTTTTCTTAAGTTATGAATATGTACTTCCAATACATTGCTATCTAAGTCTTCATCCCATCCATAAATACTTTGCATGAGCTGTTCTCTTGATAATACATGTCCTTGGTTTTCAAGTAATTTTTGAAGTAGTGCAAACTCACGTCGCGAAAGGTTAATTTCAC